>JBGATX010000018.1:0-53046 GCA_044228975.1 Planctomycetota bacterium
GCACTCGATGAGCATGCGGACGTCGGTCGCGAGCGACACGCAGCCGACAACCTCGGCCCGACACGCAACACGCGCCATTCCTCCCGTCCATTCCCCGCGCGCTCACACCTCGCCGCGCACCATCACTCCGCCCCAGCACCCCGCGCGATCGTGGGGCGGTTCTCCGCCCCGCGATCGTGCGGGGTCAGCGATGCGGAGCACGCTTGTGTGGCGCGTTGCTCCTCAATCTGCCTTCGGCTCGTTCTGGCATTCGCGCCCCATCGTCACCGCGTCACGCACCACCACTCACCCAATTCACGAACACCACTACACAACTCCGTTCCGCAAATGACTCACCTACCCCCAATCACACCCCATTACGCACTTGGCCCACCACTTGCCAAAGCCGCCGCACCAATCACCAGAGACCCCCCAACATGAAATCCATCGCACTCAAGATGCTCATGGGAGACCGCGCCAAGTTCTTCGGCATCCTCATGGGCCTCACCTTCGCCTCCCTGCTCATCACCCAACAATCCGCGATCTTTCTCGGGCTGATGACGCGCACCTACGGCTTCGTCACCGACGCGCAACTCCCCGACATCTGGGTCATGGACCCCAAGGTCCAATTCGTCGACGACCTCAAGCCGCTCCAGGAAACCCAGCTCTACCGCACGCGCAGCGTCGAAGGCGTCGAGTGGGCCGTCCCGATGTACCGCGGCTTCCTGCGCACGCGCCTCGAGGACGGCAATTTCCAAACCTGCATCGTCAACGGCCTCGACGACGCCACGCTGATCGGCGGCCCCGCGCGCATGGTCGAAGGCAGACTCGAAGACCTGCGCCGCAGCGAAGGCGTGATCGTCGACCGCGGCGCCGCCGCCGACAAGCTCGCCAGACCTCCGCTCACCCCCGGCGGCCCGCGTGTTCCGCTGCAGCTCGGCGACACGCTCGAGATCAACGATCACCGCGCCGTGGTCGTGGGTTTCTGCGACGTGTCCCCGTCGCTGATGGTCTACCCGGTCATCTACACGACCTACAACCGCGCGCTCACCTTCGCTCCGCACGAACGCAAGCTGCTCTCCTTCGTGCTCGTCAAGGCCAAGGACGGCGAAGCGATCTCGGAGGTCTGCCGGCGCATCGAAGCGACGACCGGTCTCGCCGCGCGTCCGCGCGAGGAGCTCGAGGAGCTGACGATGGACTACTACGCGAAGTACACCGGCATCCCGGTCAACTTCGGCATCGCCGTGCTGCTCGGCTTCATCGTCGGCATCGCGATCGCCGGCCAGACGTTCTACAACTTCACGCTCGAGAACCTGCGCCACTTCGGCGCGCTGAAGGCGATGGGCGCGTCGAACAGGACGCTGCTCTCGATGATCGTCTTGCAGGCGATCCTCGTCGGAGCCATCGGCTACGGGCTGGGCGTCGGCGGAGCCGCGCTGTTCGGCGAGCTCACGAGGAACACCGCGCTCGCCTTCTATTTCCCCTGGGAACTCCTGTTCCTGAGCGCGGGAGCGATCGGCGTGATCTGCGTGTTCAGCGCGCTGATCAGCATCCGCAAGGTCTTCCAACTCGAACCGGCAATCGTCTTCAAGGGCTGAGCCATGATCCAAGTCGAAGACGACATCGCTGTCCAGCTCCAGGCCGTGGAGAAGGGCTTCGGCCAGGCGGACACCCGCGTGCGCGTGCTGCGCGGCATCGACCTCGACGTGCGCACGGGCGAGCTCCTGATGCTCGTCGGCCCCTCGGGCTGCGGCAAGACCACGCTGATCTCGATCATCGCCGGCATCCTCGACGCCGATCAGGGCGACTGCCGCGTGTTCGGCGTCGACATGAAGGCGATGAGCACGGCGGAGAAGACCGCCTATCGCGGCCGCACGATCGGCTTCGTCTTCCAGGCCTTCAACCTGATCCCGGCGCTCTCGATCGTCGAGAACGCGTCGATTCCGCTGCTCTTGAGCGGCATGAAGCGCAACGAGGCCATGGAACGTGCCGCCGCGATGCTCGAGCGCGTCGGACTCGGCGCGCGCCTGAAGTCGCTGCCCTCGCAACTCTCCGGCGGACAGCAACAGCGCGTCGCCATCGCTCGCGCACTGGTGCTGCACCCGCGGCTCATCGTCTGCGACGAGCCGACCAGCGCGCTCGATCACGAGAACGGCGAGCGCGTCATGGAGCTCCTGCGAACCATGGCCGCCGAGGAGCGCACGACTCTCGTCGTCGTCACGCACGACGCACGCATCTTCAAGCACGCCGACCGCATCGCCAAGGTCAACGACGGCCGCATCGTCGAGGTCGTCGAGCATTCCGCACAACTCGTCTGAAAGGAAGCGCCGCCCCCATGATCCCGATCACCAAGTACGTCCTGCCCTCCGCCGCCGTCGTCGGCCTCTCCTTCGCCATCGTCACGATCGCGAACGCGAGCAAGCCGCCGCTCGTCGCGCCGCCCGTCGCCGCCGCCGCGCGCACGCCGTTCACGAAGTTCATCGCCGGCGCCGGCATCGTCGAGCCGAGCTCGCGCTCGATCGCCATCGGTTCGCCGCTCTCGCGCGTGGTCGCGCAGGTGAGCGTCGAAGTCGGGGCCGAAGTGGAAGCCGGAGCGCCGCTGTTCGTGCTCGACGGCCGAGACCTGCGCGCCGAGCTCGCCGTGCGCCGCACCGCGCTCGCGACCGTGCAAGCGAAGCTCGCGCGCCACCAGGCGCTGCCGCGCGCCGAGGACCTGCCGCCCGCGCGGGCGCGCGTCTCCGAATGCGAAGCGCGGCTCGCCGACGCGCGCAATCGCCTGCAGCTCGCGCAGAGCGTGACGGATCGGCGCGCGATCAGCGTCGAGGACGTCGAGGGCCGCCGGCACGAGACGGAGGCCGCGCAGGCGCGCCTCGCGGAGGCGAGCTCGGAGCTCGCTCTCCTCGAAGCCGGCGCCTGGACGGCCGACATCGACATCGCGCGCAGCGAGGAGGCCGCCGCGCAGGCGCAGCTCGAAGCGATCGAGGTCGAGATCGAGCGCCTGACCGTGCGTGCGCCGATCGCGGGCAAGATCCTGCAGCTCAACGTGCGCGCCGGCGAGTTCGCCACGGCGGGCATGCTCGCGACGCCGCTCGTGCTGATGGGTGCCGTGCATCCGCTGCACGTGCGCGTCGACATCGACGAGAACGACGCCTGGCGTTTCCAGGAGGGCGCCGCGGCAACGGCCTCCGTGCGCGGCAATCGCGACATCGCGACCACGCTCCAGTTCGAGTATCTCGAGCCCTACGTCGTGCCGAAGCAGTCGCTCACCGGCGCGGCCACCGAACGCGTCGACACGCGCGTGATGCAGGTCGTGTTCCGCTTCGAGCGCGGCGAGCTGCCGATCCAGGTCGGCCAGCAGATGGACGTGTTCATCGAGGTCAACGAAGGCGCCGTCAGCCCGGCGAAGGTGGTCCAGTGAAGCTCCCGATCCTCGTCTTCATCGCCGCCGGTGCGAGCGCCTGCGCCGCCGGCCCCGGGTACCAGCGCCCCGAGCGCGAGGCGCCCAAGGACTGGAGCGAGGCTCAGGGCGAACTCGTCGCCGCCGAGCCCGCGCGACTCGAATCGTGGTGGACGGCCTTCGGCGATCCGACGCTCGATTCGCTCGTGCAGCGCGCGTGCGCCGCGAACCTCGACCTGAAGCTCGCCGCCGCGCGAGTGCGCGAGGCGCGTGCGCAGGCCGGCATCACGCGCGCCGACCTCTCGCCCCAGCTCGATGCGAACGGCAGCGTGACGCGCAATCGCTACAGCGAGAACGGCGCGTTCCCCGTCGCCGATCCGCAGGCGAATCTCTACAGCGCGGGCTTCGACGCGCACTGGGAGCTCGACGTCTTCGGCGGCACGCGGCGCTCGATCGAAGCGGCACAGGCGGAGATCGAGGCGTCGGTCGAGGATCGGCGCGCCGTGCTCGTTTCTCTGCTCGGCGAGGTCGCGCGCGCCTACATCGAGCTGCGCGGCAATCAGCAGCTCGCCGCGGTCAGCCGGCGCAACGTCGAAGCGGCGAACGCGACGCTCGAGATCACGCGTGCGCGCCTCGACGGCGGCATGGCGACGGCGCTCGATGTCTCGCGCGCCGAGGCGTTGCTCGCGAATGCGCGGGCACCGCTGCCGCAGTTCGAGACGGCCGTGCGCGTGAACATGCACCGCCTCGCGATCCTCCTCGCGCAACCGCCGGCGAGCCTGGCGCGGGAGCTCGAAGTCGCTGCTCCCGTCCCGCGCGCGCCGCAACGCCTGCTCGTCGGCTTGCCTGCGGAGCTCCTGGCGCGCCGCCCGGACGTGCGCTTCGCCGAACGCCGCCTCGCCGCGTCGACCGCGCGCATCGGCATGGCGATCTCCGATCGCTATCCGAAGTTCTCGCTCAGCAGCGCGTTCGGGCTCGAGAGCGCGAACTCCTCCGACTTCGCCGACGCCGCGAGCCGCGCGTGGTCGATCGGACCCTCCGTGCGCTGGCCGATCTTCGCCGGCGGACGGATCGAGGCGAACATCGAGGTGCAGGACGCGCGCACCGAACAGGCGTTGCACACCTACGACCGCGCGCTGCTCACGGCGCTGGAGGAAGTCGAGAACGCGATCGTGAGCTACCTGCGCGAGTGGGACCACCATCGCGCGCTCGAAGCGGCCGCCATCGCACAACGTCAATCGGTCACGCTCGCCGACGACCTCTTCCGCAAAGGCCTGACCTCCTTCCTCGACGTGCTCGACGCCGAGCGCAGCCTCTACGACGCCGAATTGCAACTCACCCAGAGCGAAACTGCGACCGCGCTCGATGTCGTCGCGCTCTACAAGGCATTGGGCGGCGGCTGGCAATCCCTCGATGGCCCCGAATCCAAGAGCGAGCAGCAAGCCGATGCCCATCGGCGCACTGCAGCGAACGAAACCAACGCACAGAACCAAGGCACCTGAAACCAATCCAACTCCACTTGCATCTCAATCCGCCATGTCCGCTCTCCAAACGCACACCGCTCACAACTCCCCGCTCCTCGCGCGCCTCTTCCATTCCCTCGCCCCGCGCAAACTCACCCCCTTGATCGCTTTCTCTCTCTTGCGCGCCCCCGCTCTCGCTCTGTTCTCCTCCCCGTTGCCCTTCACCACCCCTTCCGACCCAGCACCCCGCGCGGAGCTCGGTCGGCCGCCGACCGAGCTCCGTGCGGGGTCCGCGATGCGGAGCACGCGTGTGTGGCACGACGCCGCGGCCACGCCTTCGCCTTCCACCTCCCTCTCGCGCAGCACCGACGCGCCCAACGAATCACCCACCACCGAAATCACCGACGCCAACGACCTCTACCCCTGCCAACCCTCTCCCACCGTCCTGCACTTCTTCACTCTCGCGACCGATATCCCGTCCCTGCGCGACATCCACCCCGCGCTCCACGCGCTGCACTCCGAAATCGTCTACGGCCCGCGCTCCACACCCGCATTCCCGCAACGCTCCTTCGTCACGATCCGCAGCCCGCGCTCGATCACCACCACTCAACTCGAATCCGCGCTGCGCAAGGGCCGCGCACCCGTCGAAGTCGTGACCGCAATCGCCTTCGACGGCCGCACCGGCAAGGACCACGACGCGGCACTCCTGCACCTCACGAAGCGCGACCTGACGCTCGGCATCACCGGCGATCTGCGCTGGTACGACACCGGCGGCAGCTGGAGCCAACTCTTCGGCCGTCCCGCCCAGCTGAAGCCCGAGTTCCTCCTCGAGCGCTACCAGAAGGCGAATGAGCCGTACGGCAAGGCGACCTTCGGACACCTCGCGCGCGAGCGCTTCACCTGGGCGATGACCCGCTCTCCCGACACCAGGCTGCGCGCGAAGCTCACGCAGGAGCTCGAGCAGATACCGGGCGTCGAGTCGGCGGCGATCTTCGGCAACGAGCTGACCATCACCGTCGCGCTCCGCGACCTCGAGATCAGCGGCGACATCGGCACCGTCCCCGCCGGCAACTCGCTCGACGACGAAGGGCAGCAAGCCCCGCGCGTCGCCTTCGACGCCGGCGCCATCTACGAGGTCCTCCAATGGGAAGGCCTCGTCCAACAGCCCAATACGACGACGCGTCCGTGACCGGGGGGGTCGTGCGGACCGCGGCCGCTCCCTGGTCTCCGATCCGATCGGAGCCAGGGAGCGCTTTTCCATCCACGGGCGATCGCGTTCACGCAGGACGCGCATGCGCGGATTTCGCCTCGCGGTGGCGCGCGCGGACGGTGCAGCGTAGACAAGACGGCGCCCCTTCAACGCTCGGAGCCGTCTCCAATGATCGCAATCCTCGCCGCACTCCTCGCCGTCAGTGTCGCGCCCCAGCAGGCCGCCGAACGCACGCTCGCGCAGCGCTACCGCGCGCCCGAGAAGAGCCTGTGGGTCTTCGAGGCCGACGGCGCGCGCATCGGGGAGCACGCGTCGCACTACCTCGGGCGCGACGATCTCGCGGGTCCCTCCGCGCACCACTTCCGCGGCTGGGTGCGCTTGAGCGCGCCGGGGCCAGGCAACGTGCAGGTGCGCTTCTGCGCGGACCTGTGGACCGACGACCACGGTCATCCGCTGCGCTTCGAGCAGCAGACGCAGGTCGGCGAGACCTACGCCAAGGTCGAGCTCGCGTTCGAGGGCGGCAAGGCCAAGGCGCACATCGTCCAAGGGACGTCGAAGCGCGACGTCGAGGTCAAGGCCGATCCCGCGACGCTCCTGCTCGCGAACAACTTCGTCTCGCACATCGAGCTCGCGCTCGCGCTGATCGAGCCCGGTCGCGACGCGAGCACGCCGATGTTCTCCGGCAACACGCTGCAACCGCTCGCCTACAAGCTGACGGCCAAGGGCAAGTTCGAGGACGAGCGTGACGGCAAGAAGCTCGCGGGCGAGGAGTACATGGACTCGCTCGGCGAACGCCTGCGCGTGGTCGACGGGCGGCTCGTCGAAGTCGTCATCGCCAGCCAGAAGATCGTCATTCGCCGCAGCGACGAGCCCTTCGAGCCCTTCACGATCTCTCCGCCGGTCGCGCGCGCGGCCACTGACGATTTCGACGGCGAGGACGTGCGCATCGCGCGCGGCGAAGGCTCGATCGCCGGCCGCATCACGAAACCCAAGGGAGCGCAAGGCAGGCTGCCCGCGCTCTTCTTCGTCTCCGGTTCCGGCGTGCAGGATCGCGACGGCATGTCGAACGGCATCGACATCGGCACGCACGAGATCCTCGATCGATTGACGCGCGAGGGTTTCCTCGTGCTGCGCGCCGACGATCGCGGCGCGGGCGAGAGCTCGCCTCCGCCGGAGAACATGAGCTACCTCGATCTCGTCGGCGACGCGCGCGCCTGCGTCGAGTTCCTCGCGCGCCGCGACGACGTCGATCCCAAGCGCATCGTGCTCGTCGGACACAGCGAAGGCGGCGAGACCGTGCCGCTGCTCGCCGTCGAGAACCCGTCCATCGCCGCGGTCGTGCTCATGGCCGCGCCCGGGCGTTCCGTGATCGACATCATGGTCGAGCAGAACCGCATGGCCCTCGAGAAGTCGGGCGTGAAGGGCGCGGAGCTCGAGAAGCAGCTGGGCGAGGTCACTGCGCTCCTGCGCCGCCTCGCGAGCGACGAAATCATCGATCCGTCGTCGCTGCCCGAGGATCAGCGCGACCTGCTCGCCCAGCGCGCATGGATCCAGGGTCACGCGCGCCAGGATCCGATCGCGACGATCCGCAAGGTGCGCTGCCCGGTGTTGATCCTCCAGGGCGCGAAGGACTTCCAGGTCTCGCTCGAGCGCGACGCGCGAGCTCTCGAAGGCGCGTTGAAGGACGCGCGCCATCCGGATTTCGAGCTGCACGTCTTCCCCGGCCTCGACCACCTCTTCAAGCGCTCGCCGGGCGAGACCTCCGAGCTCGCCGACTACACGAAGGATCGGCGCGTCGACGGCGAGTTCCTCGACGCCGTGTGCGCGTGGCTGAGGCCGCGGCTGAAGCTCGAGAAGCGTTGACGTTTTCGCGGGCACGCGGCGAGCGCGCACCGTCGCCCCGCGTGCGCGCCGTCGGATGCGACGCGAGCAGTCGCACCGCTGCGCTCGCACGCCGCGAAGCGCGCGCGGTCGGTCGACGCTCGTCGTCTCGGTGTCCGCCGTCGAGCGCTCGATGGCCGGGATGGAGCGGGCCGCGGGATTGAAGGCCGGCCGCGACGTCGTCACGATCGGAGCGCGACGTGCCGCGCGGCATTCGCGAGCACCGCAGGAGCACAAGAGCCCCATGACCCCCGAACCGAAGAGGCCGGACGCGGCCGCGAAGGCGCGCAGGCCCGTGGACGCCGCCTCCGTCGTCGCCACGTTGATGCGCGTCGCGAAGCGCTCGACGCTCGCCGGGATGGCGCGCTATGGCATTCCCTCCGACCAAGCGCTCGGCGTGCCGGTTTCGACGCTGCACCGCTTGGCGAAGGAGCTCGGCCGCGATCACGCGCTCGCGCTCGCGCTGTGGGAGACCGATGTGTACGAGGCGCGCATGCTGTGCTCGTTCATCGACGACCCCGAGCGCGTCACGCCGGCGCAGATGGAGCGCTGGTGCCGCGAGTTCGACAGCTGGGCGATCTGTGACACGCTCTGCTTCCATCTCTTCGACCGCACGCCGCACGCGTTCGGCAAGATCCGCGAGTGGGCCAGGCGCGAGGAGGAGTTCGAGAAGCGCGCCGCGTTCGCGCTTCTCGCCAGCGTCGCCGCGCACGACAAGGACGCGAAGGAGGCCGACTTCGCGCGTTGCCTGCCGCTGATCGAGCGCGCGTCCGTCGACGAGCGCAACTCCGTCAAGAAGGGGGTGCTGTGGGCGCTGCGCATGGTCGGACAACGCAGCGTCGAGCTGAACAAGGCGTCCGTCACGCTGGCGCGCGAGCTGGCGCAGTCGAGCTCCCCGTCCGCGCGCTGGATCGGCAAGACGGCGCTGCGCGAGTTCGAGAAGCCCGTGATGAAACGCCGGCTGGCGAAGCACGCGCGCGACGCGGAAGCCGACACGAAGGCGCGCGCCCGAAAACGATCGTAGCGCGCGCGGGGTCCGCAGCGCTCCGGCGCCAGCCGATCTCGGCTCGAACGGCGGGCTCCGTCGAGACGAGTGGCAACGGAACGCCTCTCCAGTGGCGCGTTCGCGCGCGCCTCGCTCACGAAACACGAAGAGAGATCGCGCGCCCGTGAGCGCGCGATCCGTCGTCGTTCCAGCGCCCGCGAGACGCCAGGTCTCGAGGTCGTCCGCCGGGCCGCGAGCTCAGGAACCGGCTTGCTTGCTCTGTCCCTGGCCGCCCTGCTGGTTTCCGCGGCTGGCATCGCCGCCGCTCGATCCCCCGCCGGTGCTCGACCGCGAGTCGCTGCGCTGAGAGCCGGAACTCTGACCGCTCTGCGTTCCCGGGCGATCGCCGCCGCTGCTGCTCATGCCCTTGTCGCCCGAGCGCTCGTTGCGCGTGGCGCCCGACTCGTTCTCGCCGGAGATCGTCGAGGGATGCCGCTCTTCGGTGTTCGGACGACGCGCGCCGTCCTGCTTCTCTCCGGGAGCGCCACCCTGCACGAACTTGTCGGGCTTGGGGCTCTTGATGTCGAACTCCTTCTGTTGATCACCGCGGTTGCCCTGGTCGCCGGGCTGCTGCTTGTTCGGGTTGGGATTCTGCATGACGTTCTCCTGCGGACATTGGTGCCTTGGTCTCACGCGCGCTGTCGTCGAAGGGACGACGTCCACGCTCGAGATGAACATGGCTCGACGTGCACCACGGGCAACTCGGGTGCCAGTGCACGCGCGCGTCGTCTTCATCGCGCGCGGGAGGAACGACGCGGGCTCGCCGTGAAAACCCACAGCCCGCCCGCTGTTCGGGCGGACGGGCTGCGTGTACTGCGCTGTGGAAAGGCGCAGTGGATGGTGGAAGTTTCAGGCGCGGCTGCTGCGCCCCATGAACGCCATGAGAGCGCCGCCGACGGCGAGAGCTCCGCCGCCGATCAGGTACCACATGGTCTTGTCCGTGTAGCGTCCCGTGAAGCCCTCCTTCAACGTGTCGGCGGCCGAGTCGGTCGCGTTGAGACCGAACAGGAGGAGCACGACACCGACCGCGAGCATCACGATTCCAAGCACTCGATTCGACATGATGTCCTCCGTTCAACCGTGGGCGGTGTCGTATTTCTTCGCTGCCGGGACGGACGCCTCGCCGCCTGCGGAGATGTCGGAGGCGCCTTCGCGCTCGAGCACTTCCTTGGCGCGCTTCACGTCGTCGTTGTCTTCCGAGTGCACGGAGACGAGCACGTTTCCGCCGCGGATCTTGCCCTCGTACTGCTTGGCCTGGTACTCGGGGATTCCCAGACCGATCAGGGTTCCGGCGAGGCCGCCGACGCCTGCGCCGAGCGCGGCTCCGCTCAACGCGGCCATCAACGGACCGGCCGCGATGAACGGACCGACGCCCGGGATCGCGAGCGCTCCGATCCCGGCGAGCAGACCGAGAGTGCCGCCGAGCAGACCCCCTGCTCCAGCGCCGGCGGCCGCGCCCTCCGGCGCTTTCGTTCCTTGTGCGTGCGCGAAGTCGCGCGTGCCGTCCTTGTCGGGCAGCAACACGGAAATGTCGTCGTTCGAGAAGCCCGCCGATCGCAGGCTGGTCACGATGCGCGCGGCTTGGATGTTGTCGGATGCGATGCCGAAGACTGCTTTGTTCATGATTTCACCTCGTCAGTATCAACCGGATTTCACTTCGAGCAGATCCTCGACGCGGTTCACGCCGGCGAGAGCCTGAGCTTTGGTTGCGATTCGAGTCTTCTCGTCCTGCGAATCGACGACGCCACGCAGCGTCACGACTCCAGCCTGGACGATGACCTTCACGTTCTTCGCGTTGAAGGAGAGGGAGTCGTCCGCGATCAGCGCCTGACGCACCGCCTGCGCCAATTTGAGATCGACTTGGTTCTCGCCCTGATCCATGGGCGTCGGCAGCTCCGCGCCGCGATCGCGGGCGTTGTTCGCCGTGTTGTCGGCAGCGTGCGTCTCGGAGCGCGGGGCTTCGTGCGAGCAGCCGCACGCGAGCGCAAGGGCGATGAGCACGAATGTGCGTTTCATGTTGTGCCTCTTTCTCTTCCACCAGCACCGACCAGGCGTCGTCGACACGTGCGTCGGTGCAGACCTCGGCCTTGGCAAGCTGCGTGCCGCCGACGCGCTTGCGTCGACACCGGCGCGCCACCCCGCGTGTGACATTCGCGCTCGAGCAGCACACGGTCGTACAAAGGGCAACTGCACAATCCGGCGCGCTCGACTCTCGACGACGAGACAGGCTCGCGCATCGCGGCGCGCGCTCGCGCGTTCGCGGCGACGAGGCAGCGCGCACGGCTCACATCAGGCAAGGCAGGCAGTCCGGCTTCGCCTTCTCGGCGTCACCGAACTCCCAGCGCCATGCCTGGCCAGACTTGCCCCATGGCCAGGCTTTTCGAAACGACGATCAGAATCCGAAACGCAAGCCGACTTCGATCACGTGCTGCTCGGTCTGCAGGTCGAAGCTCGCACCGCCGATGCCGTCATCGACCTCGTTGTCGTCCACGTTGATGAAGCGGTAACCGAGCACGATCGCGATGTCTTGCGAGGTGCGCCACATGACGCCGGCCTTCGCCTGCCAGGCGAGAAACGGCCCGTCTTCGTCGTTGAAATCGTTGAGCGCGTCGGACTCCGTGCCGACGTCCATCCACGCCGCGCCGATGCCGGCGCCACCGTAGATCGAGAATCGATCCGCGAGACGCAAGTCGACCATGCCGTTCAGGAACGCGCCTAGCGTGCTGACGTCGGAGATCGCCTGCAGCGTGCCGGTCGAGTCCGCGTCGGTGTCCGTCCACACGCCTTCGAGCTCGAGATCGAAGTTCAGCGGACGGTCGCCATCCGTCAAGCGCTGGCCGAATGCGGCCGCGAGCAGGTAGCCCTCGTCGAACTCGATGTCTTCAGCGGGACCGTCCGAATCCGCCATCGTCATCAGGCCGCCCATCAGGCGCAAGTACGATCCGCCACCGTGCCAGCTGCCGTCATCGAACGCGGGCGCGACGAAGACCGGAGCGAGCAGCGCGCTCTCCGTTCCGGTCGAACCCGGCCCCGATGGATTCGGGGCCAGTGGATTCGGAGTGAGGAAACACGATGCTGCGAGGAGCAGGAAGCTTGTCATGGAATCGGCACTCCTGTGCTGGGGATCGGCGCTTGGCGGCTCCGACTCGCTTGCCGGCGAGCACGGGTCGTGGAGTCGTTCCACTGCTGCGTGGTCTTTGGCAAGCCGCGTGCCGCAGGAGCGCGAGCACACTTCGTGATGGCGTGCAACGCGCCTCCACGGCCGGTGTCGAACACGCGCAGCGCGTCGTCGACGAGCGCGGCCGTTCCACGGCTCGCTGTCGCGCTCCAGCGCTCTCGCGCCGAGCGAAGCTCGCGAGGTTCATGCGCGCGCGAAGCGCTCGAGCGGATGCCGCGAACGCTCGTCGACTCGTTCGCTGCCGCGGCGAGATCCGTCGCCGCGGCGCGGAACGGTTGCAGCGGCCCTCGAGGCGAAGCCATGGGTTCCAGTGCCGCGCCGCAGAGGGGTTCGTGTCGTTTGCAGATTCTGCCGATCCGCTTCCGCGAGAGCGCCGCTCGGTTGCGCGAAGCGCTGCTCCGGCGAGCAGGCACGCTTCGTGCGCTACCTGCTTCCACCGACCCGCATCGGGCCGGCAAGGACCAGGAGGTCGTCATGCTTCGTTGGGCACTCGCTTTCTTCGTGATCGCTCTGGTCGCCGCCGTTCTGGGCTTCGGCTCGATCGCCGGCGCCGCGTCGGGCATCGCCGTGACCTTGTTCTGGGTCTTCGTCGCGCTGTTCCTGATCTCGTTGCTCGTGTCGCTCGTCAGCGGCAAGCGTACTCCGATTCCGTGAGCGCGTTCGTGCGCGCGACGGACGCAGGAGCGAACGGTCTTCACCCGAGGAGGAATCCGATGCGACAAGGACGACAGGAACAGATCGTCGACACGCAGGCCCTGCGCGCACGCGCGCGGCAGAACCTCGAGGACGGCGCCGTGACCGCGGGCTACGGCGCCGATCGCGCGACGGTGCTGTCGCTGCTCAATTCCGCGCTCGCGACGGAGCTCGTGTGCGTGCTCCGTTACCGCCGCCACTCCTTCATGGCGACCGGGCTCGCCGCCGAGTCGATCGCGGCGGAGTTCCTGGCGCATTCGAACGAAGAGCTCGGCCACGCGGATCGCCTCGCCGGCCGCATCGTGCAACTCGGCGGCGAGCCGGATTTCTCCCCGCGCGAACTCGAAACGCGCAGCCATGCCGAGTACGTCGAGGGACGGGAGCTCGTCGAGATGATCCGCGAGGACCTGATCGCCGAACGTATCGCCATCGACGCGTATCGCGCGTTCGTGAACTACGTCGGCAACGACGACTCGACGACGCGCAAGCTGCTCGAGGACATCCTCGCGGTCGAGGAAGAGCATGCCGAGGATCTCGTGAGCCTCATCCAGGGCCTCGAGCGCGGTGGATCGCGACAGCCAGGGAGTTCGTCGAGCCCCCGCCGAGCAACGAAGGCGATTCCCTGATGCTCCAACGTTTCGGAGTCGCCTTGACCCGCGGCCTGACGATCGTGCTCCCGATCGTCGCCACGCTGTGGATCGTGCGCTATCTGTTCGTGACCATCGATGCGTGGTTCCAGCCCAGCGAGGCGACGAAGCTGGCGTTTCCGGGCCTGGGACTGCTGACGATCGTCGTGATCGCGTCGATCGTCGGCATCGCGGCGAAATCGAATCCGACTCGCAAGCCGATCCAGCAGCTCGAGCGCGGCATCGCGCGCATTCCGGTGATCCGGCTCGTGCACGGCACGATCAAGGACGTGTTCGACGCTCTGCTCGGCCGCAAGAAGCGCTTCGACAAGCCCGTGCTCGTGCACCTGGGCGGCGGCATCGACGCGGAGATGATCGGCTTCGTCACGTCCGAGGACCTCGGTCCGATCGGCCGCGAGGGAAGCGTCGTCGTGTACTTCCCGCAGTCGTACAACATCGCCGGCTCGCTGATCGTGATGGCGCGCGAGCGGTTGCAGCCGATCGACCTCGACGCCACGACGGTGATGTCGTTCGTCATGTCGGGCGGTGTCTCGGAGCTGCGCGAGCACGTCGGCCGGCCCCGGGAACGGGAAGCGCACGTTTCCCAAGTGCCCGTCGCGCGGCGTGCGTGAGCGCGCTGGCGATCGCGCCGCGCAACGCCTGGCCCGAGACGTGGATTCCGTCGAGCCTGGACGAGCGCGAGGCGCCCGTTGTGGTTCGGCCTTCCACCCTTCGGCCACGCGGCGCGTGGGCGCTCGGTTCGACGACAGCCTCCGTCGGTCGGCCCCGTCGATCGCTCGCGCGTCGCGCACTCGCCGGCGCGAATCCGTGACCTTCGCGGATCCTCGGCGACGAACGCGGACGGCGCGCCGTCGCACAGCGCGCCGCCCGCTCGTTCGCGAGGCTTCCTACGTCGCGACGTTGCCGCGCCCCGGCTCGGCGATCGTCTGTGGACGCCGCTCGAGCGGCAGTTCGACCGAGATGCGCTCGAGCCCGTTCGTCGCCGGGCCGTTGATCACCTCACCGTCGATGTCGAAGCGCGAGCCGTGGCACGGGCAGTCCCAGCTCTTCTCGGCGCGGTTGAAGGCCACGATGCCGTGCATGTGCGGGCACACGGGCGAGAACGTGTGCAGCTCGCCGTGCTCGTCGCGGTACGCGGCGACGCGCTTCATGCGCAGGTTGAAGACCGCGCCTGCGCCGCGCGGGAGGTCCTCGAGGTTCGTCGGATCGATCGCCAAGTGGTCCTTGACCAGGTGGAACGCCGTCGAGGCGTTCTCGCGCACGTAGTTGACCGCCGAGGCGATCGGCGTCACGCGCGTGGCCTTGAAGAGCTCCGCCCAGGGATTGTCGATGCCCTGGATGCGGTCGGCGATGATTCTCGCGGCAATCGTGCCATACGTCATGCCATTGCCGCTGAAGCCCGTCGCCTCGAAGACGTGCTTCGCGTGCGCGTTGAGCCCGATGTACGGCAGCCCGTCGACGGACTCGATGATCTGGCCCGACCAGCGGTTCTCGACCGATCGGATCGAGAAGCGCTCGCTCGCCCACTCGAGCAGGCGCTGGTAGCGCGCCTCGGTGTCGGCTTCCTGGCCCGTGCGATGGTCCTCGCCGCCGACGATGAGCAGGTCGGACTCGCCGACGCGGTGCTTGCGCACGTAGTGGTAGGGATCCTGGTCGTCCCAGAACAAGCCGTCGGGCAGCGGATCGTGCGTGCGCAGGCCGAGCGCGTAGCTGCGGTAGTGCGCGATCTTCGTCTGCAGCAGGACGACGTTGTCGATGGGCACGTTCGCCGCGATGATCACGTCGCGCGCGCGCACGACGCCGTGCGCCGTCGTGACCGTCGGCGTCGGATCCTCGCTGACGCGCACGACGCGCGTGCCTTCGTAGATCTTGCCCCCGCGGCGGACGACGGCTTGCGCCAGCGGGACGAGGTACTGGCGCGGATGGATCTGCGCCTGGTCGTCGAAACGCAGCGCGGCCTTCATGCGCCGGAACTCCGGCAGGCCGTCGCGCTCGAGCACGCTCGGGATCGACAAGGCCTCGCAGGCGGCGTGCTCCTTCTCGATGTGCGCCGCGCCCGCCTCCGTCTCGGTGAAGAGGAAGCCCGGCACGCGCTTGAAGCCGCAGTCGAGCTCCGCCGTGCGCACGATCTCCTCGATGAGCTCGATGGCGCGAGCTCCCGCGCTCCACGCAGCGCGCGCGTGGTCCTCGTTGAACCGCCCGGTCAGCACGGAGAGGCGCGCGTCGGGAAACGCGGTCAGGTGCGCGGTCGTGTGACCGGTCTCGCCCTGGCCGATGCGCCGCGCCTCGAGCACCGCGACGCGCAGGCCCGCCGACGAGAGGAAGTGAGCGGCCGTGATCCCGGTGATCCCGCCGCCGACGATCGCGACATCGACCTCGATGTCCTGCGCGAGCGGCGCGAACCGCGGCGCCGGTTGCGTCTCGATCCAGGGCGAACTGGATTCATCAGGCACCCTCGAGGGAGCGCTGGCGCGCTCCACGACCGGCGCGACGCAGCTCTCCGACGGACGATCGGCTTCGTACGATTCCATGCTGGCCCTTTCAGGGTGACGGATTGCGGACGTGGGCGAACGCGCGCGCGCGATCGGCGGTTGCAGCCGCGACTTCGCGCACGGGAACTCAGGCTCCAGCCGCTGCGGACGACACCTTCTCGCTGCGGCTGGAAGGCCGGCGGTGCGAGGTCGAGACGCGCTCGCTCGTTGCGCCGCACGCACGCGCGGATGGCAAGCTTCGTACCGCAGCGCCAGCGAACGCGCGTGCTCTCGAGACACAGTCGCGCGCGGCGAGTCCGAGCGCGAGTTGAACAAAGTACAAGCGCGCTCGCAGCGCGCCGGATTGCTCTCGCTCCGCGCTCGTGCAGCGGCGCGGCCGAGGTTTTCCGTTCGAGCTCTACCGCGCGACGGGGGTCGAGTCCGGCGCGGACACGTCGCGACGTGCTAGCGCGGCCCCGCCGCCGCTTCGCAGCGCTTCAACGTCGCGCGAGCGCGCGCCAGCTCTTCCTCGTTGCCCGCCGGCGTGGCTTCGAAGATCGCGAGCGCCTCCTCGAGCTCCGCGCGCGCGCTCGCGGCGTCGTCGCTCGCGAGCAGCACCTCTCCGTACGCGAGCTGCGCGCGCGCGAGCAGCGGCGTGCGCGCCGAGCCGCTGGAGCGCAGGACTTCGACCGCCTCGCGCAACGCCGCGCGCGCCTCGTCGTTCGCGTGCGTCTGCCAGAGGAACGCGCCGTACTCCGAGAGCGCCTGTCCGAGATAGCGCGGCGACGCGTCGGGCGCGCGGCGGATCTCGAGCACGCGCTGCCAGCTCGCGCGCGCTTCCTCGGGCCGCTTCAGCGCCTGCAGCAACTGAGCCTGGCGCGCGAGCGTCGTCGCGACCGACGGATGCAGCGGGCCGGAGCGGCGCAACTGCAGCTCGAGCGCCTCCGCGAGCAGCGGCTCGGCCTGCTCGTACTTGCGCTCGGCGATGCGCATCGCCGCATGGTTCGAGAGCACGTGCGCGAGCTCCTCCTCCCCGTCTACGTGCAGCGCGCGGAAGCCGCGCTCGGTGTCGAGCAGCAGAGCATCGCAGCGTTCGCGCTCGCCGCTGCGCCAGAGCGTCATCGCCAGGTTCGACATCGACTGCAGCGTCAGCGGCGCGTCGTCGCCGAGGATGCGCCGGCGGATGTCGAGCGCTTCCTCGAGCAGCTTCACCGCCGCGGGCAGGTCGTTGCGATCGAGCGCGATCCCGGCCAGGTTGTTCAGGCTCTCCGCGACGGTCAGAGAGCCATCCCCATCGGCGCGCCGCAGCGTGAGCGCCTCGCGGTGCAGCGCTTCCGCGGCGTCGAGACGACCGAGTCCACGCCAGCAGGCCGCGAGATCGTTGGCCACCAGCGCGACGTCCGTGTGCGTCTCGCCCGCGCGCGCTCGATGCACGGCGAGCGCGCGTTCGAAGAGCTCCGCGGCCGGGGCGAGCTCGCCCTTGCCGTAGCGCAAGAGGCCGAGGCTCCGCAGCGAGAGCGCGTACTCGAGGCTCGTCTCGCCGAAGTCGCGCGCGCGGATCTCCAGCGCCTCCTGCACGAGTGCGAACGCGTCCTCGACGAGTCCGAGCCGCTCGGCGACGTGGCCGAGCGAGTCGAGCAGGTTCGCGCGCAGGTGATCCTGGTCGCCGTACAGGCGGCGCAGCAACGCGGCGTGCGTCTGGATGCGCTCGCGACGCTGCGCGAGCTGCTCCGGCGAGAGCTCGGACGTCGAGGCGAGGAACGTCTCCATCAGGAACTCGGCGATGCCCTGGAAGGACTGCGCCTCGATGCGCGCGTGCATCGCCTGAGCCTGCGCGCGCTCCTCGCCGCGCCGCGCGGAGACCACGCCGAAGACGAGCGCGACCAGCACGGCCACGGCCGAGGCGACGGCGAGGCGGTTGCGACGCACGAACCTCGTCGCGCGATAGGCGAGCGAATCGGGGCGCGCCTGCAGCGGATGACCCGAGAAATGCCGCTCGATGTCGTCGGCGAGATCGCGCGCGGACGAGTAGCGCCGCTCGGGCTCCTTGCGCAGCGCCATGAGCACGATGCGATCGAGGTCGCCGCGCAATCGCCGGCGCAGGCTGCGCGGAGTGCAACCGCGCGCCGCGGCGAGCTCCGCGGGCTGCGGCTCGCCGACCGGTCCGGCCGCGGGCAGCGTGTTCGACCACAAGCTCGTGCTGCTCGGCCGAGTCGGCGGACGCTCGAGCACGGCGCGCTGCCAATCGAGCGGTTTCCTGCCGTCGCTCTGGAACGGCCGGCGGCCGGTGAGCAGCTCGTACAGCACGACGCCCAGCGAGTAGACGTCCATCGACGTCGTCACGGGGCCCTGCGTGAGCTGCTCGGGGCTGGCGTAGTCGGGCGTCAGGAGCGCGGCACCCGTCAACGTCGCTCCGGTCAGCGGAACGGCTCCGCTCTCGTCGAGCAGGCGCGCGATGCCGAAGTCGAGCAGCTTCGGCACGCCGTGCTCGTCGACGAGGATGTTGCCCGGCTTCAGATCGCGGTGCACGACGAGGTTCTGGTGCGCGAAGTGCACCGCGCGGCAGACCTGGACGAAGAGCCGCAGGCGCGCATCGATCGAGAGCTGCCGTTCCTCGCAGTAGCGGTCGATCGGCACGCCGCGCACGAGCTCCATCACGAGGTAGGGCCGGCCGTCCGCCGTCGTGCCGCCGTCGTGCAGCTGCGCGATGTGCGGATGGTGCAGCGCGGCGAGCGTGCGGCGCTCGAACTCGAAGCGGCGCACGAGGCTCTCGCTCGCGAGCTCGATGCGGATCAGCTTGACCGCGACCTCGCGCTGGAACGCGCCGTCGGTGCGCTCGGCGCGGTAGACGACGCCCATGCCGCCGACGGCGATGCGCGAGGTCAGCCGGTAGCTGCCGATCTCGCGGCCGACGAGCGGATCCTCGCGCGGCCGCAAGGCGCCGCCGTCGAGCCGGTCGACCAGTTCGTGCGGCCGCGCGTCGTCGGCGAGCAGGCGTTCGACCTGGTCGCGCAGCTCGGCGTCGTCGCCGCACTCGTTCGCGAGCCACGTCGCGCGCAACGCCGCGTCGAGTGCGAGGGCGCGATGGAAGAGCGTCTCGACGCGCCGCCAGCGCTCAGGATCCATTCGCGCCATCCAGCTCGCCGCGCAACCACGCGCGCGCGAGCCTCCAGTGCCGCTCGACCGTCGAATCCGACATCTCGAGCGCGCGCGCCAGCTCCTGCGTCGTCATCCCGCCGAAGAAGCGCATCTCGACGATGCGCGCTTGCAACGGCGCGAACGCGGCCAGCCGTTCGAGCGCCTCGTCGAGCGCGAGAATGTCCTCCGACGCGACCGCCGAGCCGATGTCGACGTCCTCGAGCGGCACGCGACCGCGGCCGCCGCCGCGCTTCTCGGCGTGCCTGCGTCGCGCGTGGTCGGCGAGCACGCGCCGGATCGCGGTCGACGCGGCCGAGAAGAAGTGCGCGCGGCTCTCGAAGGCGTTGTCGTTGCCCGAGAAGAGGCGCAGCCAGGCCTCGTTGACGAGCGCCGTCGGTTGCAGCGTGTGCCCGGCGCGCTCGCCGGCGAGATCGCGTCGCGCGACACTGCGCAGCTCGTCGTAGAGCGCGGCGACCAGCTCCTCCGGCGCGCCCGGCCGTCCGGCCTGCACGTCGTGCAGGATCTGCGTGATCTCGGGCATGCGGGGGAGCTCGATTTCGATTCTATGCCGGACCGGGCCGCGCGCCGCCGGCAGGACCGGACCTGCGCTCCCCGCGCGTGCACGAAGTGTGTGAGCGCCTGGTGCGCCCCGCACGGACCCGGTCGCGGCGGACCCGCCGGGCGCGATTTTCCTGAAGGGGTCGTCGGGCGCTTTGCGCATGGGGATCGGAGCCACGCACCCGACCCGGGGGGGCGCGCCCCAGTCCCCATGATGAAGTCCCCCGCTGCCGCCCTGTCGTTGCCCCAACCGTTGCACCTCGTTCCGCGCCCGACGCGCGAGCGGCGGCCGTGGCCGGCACGCGTCGGCGCAGCGACGCCCGTCCCCCTGGCGGCCGATCCGGCGATGCGCCGACTGATCGAAGCGACGCGCCAGGTCGCGGAGTCCGAGCTCTCCGTGCTCGTCCAGGGCGAGAGCGGCGCCGGCAAGGAAGTCCTCGTGCAGTACCTGCACGCGGCGAGCGCGCGCGCGGCGCAGCCGTTCGTCGCGGAGAACTGCTCGGCGATCCCCGAGTCGCTGGCGGAGAGCCTGCTCTTCGGCCACGTGCGCGGCGCCTTCACGGGCGCGGACCGCGATCGCGCGGGGCTCTTCGTGCAGGCGGACGGTGGAACGCTGTTCCTCGACGAGATCGGCGACATGCCGCTCGCGCTGCAGGCGCGCTTGCTGCGCGTGCTCGAGGAGCGGCGCGTGCGGCCCGTGGGCGGGCACGCGTCGGTCGCCTTCGACGTGCGCATCGTGTGCGCGACGAATCGCGACCTGCTCGAGCTCGTGCGCGAAGGACGCTTCCGTTCGGATCTCTACTACCGCCTCGCGGGCGCGACGCTGCGCATCCCGGCCTTGCGCGAGCGACCGGCGGACGTCGAGCTGCTCGCGCGGCGCTTCCTCGACGAGCTCAACGAGGAGCAAGGCACGGAGCGGCGCTTCGCGAGCGGCTTGATGGAGCGCCTGTGCGCACACGCCTGGCCGGGCAACGTGCGCGAGCTGCGCAATCGCGTCGCGGTGCTCTTCCACCTCTCCGACGGCGACGAGATCGACGGCGAGCTGCCGGCGGCGCACCGCATGCATGCGGTCGCGCGCGAGGACGCGGCGCAGCGTCTCGTGACGCGCGTCGCTCCGCTGGCCGAGATCGAGCTCGATGCGATCCGCCTCGCGCTCGAGGAGACGGGCGGCGACCGGCGCGAAGCGGCGCGACGCCTGGGCATCTCGCGTTCGACGCTGTACGCGCGCCTCCGGCTTCTCGGACTCTGATCGTCGCTCGCCTGCGACTTCCTCCCTCGACTCTGCTTTCGGCAACACGAACATGTCCCCCACTCGCACACTGCTCTCGATCCTCCTCCTCGCGGCTCCAGCCGCGGCCCAACAGAGCTTCGCCAGCTGGTCCGGCTTCGAAGCGAGCCGCCAGAACCTCGCGCGCTTCCCCTACGCGTCGACGCTCGCGGATCTCGACAACGACGGAGACGTCGATGCGGCCTTCGCGCACTCGGGCTCGGCGAGCGTGACCGTGATCCGCAACCAGGGCGGGGGAGCGTTCGGCGTTCCGCAGGTCCACGCGATCGCGAACCCGTCCCAGTGCGTCATCGCCGCGGACTTCGACGGCGACGGATGGCGCGATCTCGTCGCCGCGGATCACGGCAACAACGGCGAGGGCACGCGCGTGTCGCTCCTGCGCAACACGGGCACTTCGTTCGCGCCCGCGGTGCACTTCCTCACCGGAACCGGCGCGAACCTCGGCCCCGCGGGTCTCGCGGCCGCCGACTTCGACGCCGACGGCCTGGTCGATCTCGCGGTGGCGAACTACGGCTTCCTCGGTCAGGGCTCGACGGTCGCTCTGCTGCGCAACAACGGAGCCGGCGGCTTCGCGCCCGCGGTCGCATTCGCGGCGGGAGCTGGACCGTGGAAGCTCTCCGCGGGTGATCTCGACGGCGATGGCGACATCGATCTCGCCGTGGCGCGCGATCAGCGGCGGATCTCGATCCTGCGCAACCAGGGCGGCAGCTTCGCGGCGCCGGAGATGTACACGGTGCTCTCGGGCTCGAGCAGCGACGCCTATCGACAGCTGGATCTCTCGGACGTCGATCGCGACGGCGATCTCGACGTGCTCTACGTCAGCAACGGTCTCTACGGCGCGGTCGGTCCGGTCGTCGCGCTCTACCGCAATCCGGGCAACGCGGTCTTCGGAGCGGCGGAGTCGATCCCGCTCGACGTGTTCTCGAGCAGTCCGACCGCGTTGCGCGTGACCGACGTGACGGGCGACGGCTGGCCGGACGCGCTCGTCGCGGAGCACCAGGGCTGGAGCTTCCTGCCCGGCAACGGCACGGGCGGATTCCTCGCGGCGCGCCTCATGCGCGCGGGTCAATCTCCGATCGCGATCGACGCGGCGGACATGGACAACGACGGCGACGTCGAGCCGGTGGTCACGAACCGCGACTCGCTCGAGCTCACGGTCCATTGGAACGACGGCAACGGCAACCTGCCGGTGCCGCCGACCTATGCGGCCGGCAGCCTCGCGAACTCGATGGCAACGGGCGACATCGACCACGACGGCGACCTCGACGTCGCGGTCACGTACGGATACACGGGAGCGGGCGGCGTGCTCGTGCTCTTGAACCAGGGCGACGGCAGCTTCGGTGCCGCGCTGAACTACGCCGGTCCGCGCGCGGCGATGCGCTTGAAGATGCGCGATCTCGACGGCGACGGCTGGCTCGATCTCCTGTGGGCCGACGCGGCTTCTCCGTACGACTTCAACGTGCGCCTGAACCTCGGCAACGGGAGCTTCGGCGCCGTGACGACGTGGCCCGTGCACACCTGCGGCAGCGGTGACGTCGAGGCGTTCGACGTCGACAACGACGGCGATCTCGACGTGCTCATCACTCAATACCTGGGCTGCGCGGGCGGTTCGGGCAACTACAAGGCGCTCCTGTGCAAGAACCAGGGCAACGCGCTCTTCGATCCGCCCTCGATCCTCACGACGTACTTGAACACGGAGATCATCGGTCACGGCGACTTGAACGGCGACGGCAACGAGGACGTCGTGCTGACCTCCGATGGCGTCGAGGTCTACCTCGGCAACGGCGACGGCACGTTCCAGCCGCGCCAGCGCTTCGCGACGGACTGGGGCGCCAAGCATCTGGTCGTCGCCGATCTCTCGGGCGACGGCGTGCTCGATCTGGCGACGTACAACTTCGGCGACACGACGAGCGGCAGCGGCGGCGAATCGCTGAGCGTGCTGCTCGGCAACGGCAATGGGACCTTCCAGCCGCGCGTGATCTACGCCGCGTCGTATTCGCCGGATCTCGGCAATCCCAAGGGCCTGCGCGCGGTCGACGTCGACGCCGACGGCGATCTCGACCTCGTCGGCGGCAACTACGGATCGAACGACGTCTCGCTCTTCGTGAACCAGGGAAGTGGCGCGTTCGCGGCGCAAGTGCGCTTCGGCGCGGGCATGACGACGCTCGACGTCGACGCGGCGGACTTCGACGGCGACGGGCGCGTGGACGTGCTCGCGCTCGTCGGCACGCCGCCCAGCGCGACCACGACGGCGATCGCGTTCCTCCAGGGTCGCGACACGCCGCACCTGATCACGCCGTTCTGCGCGGGAGACGGCAGCGCGATCCCGTGCCCGTGCGGCAACAACGGGGCGCCCGGCAACGGCTGCTCGAACTCGCTCTTCGCCGCGGGCGCGCACCTCTCCGGCAGCGGAACTCCGAGCGTCGCGGCCGACAGCGTCACGCTCTCGGCCACGAACGTCACTGGTTCGATCGCGGTCTTCTTCCAGGGCGGGACACAGCTGCCGCCGACGATCATCGACGACGGCCTGGGTTGCGTCGGCGGTCCGATCATCCGCCTGGGCAACCCGTCGGCCACGAACAACGCGAGCTCGTTCCCTCTCCCCGGCGATCCACGCATCAGCGTGCGCGGCGCGATCCCGCCCGCGGGCGCGACGGCGTTCTACCAGTGCTACTACCGCAACGTGGCGGCCGCGTTCTGTCCGCCGGCGACTTCGAATCGCAGCAACGGCTTGCAGATCACCTGGATCCCGTAGGCGCGAGAGAGCGCGCGAGGCCACGAAAAGAGGCCGCGCCGGAGCAAGCTCCAGCGCGGCCTCGTGAATTCCCGGCGCACTCTCCTCTCGTCGCGTCCGGCAGCGCGTGTTCGGCGAACACGCACGCGCGTTGCGACGCGCGCCGACGGCTCAGAACGTCGGAACGGAGAAGTACTCGTAGACGCGGCCGATCCACTTGGGATCGCACATCTCCGCCGAGTGCTCCTTGCCCGACTTGAACTCGGGTGCGCCCTCGAGCTGCTTCTTCGTCGCGGCGAGCGTGATCATGCGCTTGTCGCCCTTGTCGCCGCCGACCGAGAACTTGAGCGCGTCCCAGGGCACGGCGACGAGCTTGTCGCCGATGCCGAGGAAACCGCCGACGGACAGGGCTGCGTAGCTGACGCGGCCGTTGCTGTCGATCGCGAGCTCCTTGATGTCGCCGAGCTTGGTGCCCGTCGGCGTCTCGACGTTGGCGCCCTTGAGCTCCGTGACGCGCCACGTGATCACCGAGGTGCGAGCTCCCGCTTCGAGCGGCTTCTTCACGTTGGGGTTGGCGTCGCCCAGATAGAAGGTGTCGACGTCCTTCGTCCAATCGGCGTTGGCCGTCATCGGCCAGCTCTTCTTGTCGAAGCCCGGCGCCAGCTTCAGGCGTTCCTTGTCGAGCGGCAGCACGAGCGACCGCGCGCTGTCCTTCTTCGCCGTGTCGGCCTCGACGGTGCGCAGCACCGACCAGGGCATCGCGAAGAGCTTCTCGCCCATGCCGAGCGTGCCTCCGAAGGACAGCACGGCGTACGACGCTTCACCGCCCGGATGGACGATGACGTCTTCGATCTTGCCGAGGCTGTCGCCTTGCTGCGAGATCACTTTCATGCCCACGAGCTCGCTCGAGAGCCAGATGCTGGGCGTGCTCTTGAGGCTCGTCCAGGCGCCGGCGAACAGGGACAGTCCGACGAGCGCGCTCGTCACGTTCAGTAGTTTCAGTTGCTTCATGTTCTGTGGGTCTCCGTAAGAGAGTTCGAGCGCGGCGCGCGAGGACGGAGCCGCGGCAGATCGCCAACGGACTCGTCGCGCGCTCGGCGCAGTTTCGATCCCAATCTGGGTCGCTCGCGCTCCGGCGGCGATCGACACATCCACTCAGTCTGGCGGGGTGAATCCGGTAGCGGAGCTACTTCACCTGGCTGCGCATCAGGCTCATCAGGTCGTCGGCGTGCTCTTCCTCGGCGGCCAGGATGCCCTCGAGCAGCCTGCGCGTGGTCGGATCGTCGTCGCCGATGTAGCGGATCATCTCGGCATAGCTGTCGATGGCGATGCGCTCGGCGATCAGGTCCTCGCGGATCATGTCGGTCAGGTCCTTGCCTTCGACGTACTGCGCGTGGCTGCGCACGCTGAGCTGGTCGGGGTCGAAGTTCGGCGAGCCGCCGAGCTGGACCATGCGCGCGGCGAGCAGGTCGGCGTGCGACTGCTCCTCCGCGGCGTGCTCGAGGAACTCCGCCGCCACGCTCTGCGCGTGGATGCCGCTCGCCATGTAGTAGTGGCGCTTGTAGCGCAGCACGCAGACGAGCTCCGTGGCCAGCGCCTCGTCGAGCAGCCGCAGCACGGTCGTGCGATCGGCCTTGTAGCCGTCGGTCACGGCGCCCTGCTCGATGTGCTGGCGCGCGCGCGCGCGCAGCGTCTTCACGTCGGACAAGGCGTGGGCTTCGATTCGGTCCGGCGGAAGTGTGCTGTTGCGCATGGGGAGCTCGGGCAGTTCGTCGTCGATGGGTTTCGCGCGCCGCAGACAGCGCGGCGAGGTGCTCCCGCCCGCGACGGTTGCTTCAGGACGCGCAGTCGGATGCGCCGGCCGACTTGGCGGGAGCTTCCTTGCTCGCGCCCGCAGCCGGCGCATTCGACTGCGGCATGCGCTGATTGGGGTGCGTGCGCAGCGTGGCCGGATCGACCGGCTTGCCGCCCTTCGTCGCGTCGCCTTGCGGACGGACGTCGGTCTTCGCGGGAGCCGTCTCGCCGCTCGGGCCCTTGTGGCCCTCGTCGGCATCCGAGGCGCTGGGCGTGTAGCGCCGCGTGTCGCCGCTCGTGGCGGACTTGTCGTCGTTCCTCGGGAGCTCGGCGGGCTCCTGCACTTCCTCGGGCTCGTCGCCGATGTCGCGACGCATCGGATCGCCGATGATCGAGTTCGCCGCGGGCGCGGAGCTGGTGCCCGGCGCGCGAGTGTCCTGGGAGCGCGTCGATGAGGTGGCGTTCGTCGGTTGATCCGTCATGGGAGATCCTGTGTCCGTCGTCCTGGGTGAATGAGCCGAAGTGTCCCGTCGACGCCTCGTGCACGGGCGATGCATCTCACATCGCCAGCCTTGCAGCGACTCGCTGCCTGGCGCGTCAACGTAGACCTGCCGGCGGCGCGGCCCCATCGACACATGCACCCAGGCGCGAGCCGGAATACCCGTAGCGAGCCCTTTCCCCGTCCCGACGTCGTGTCCAGCGATGTGGCGTGACCCGCGCGGCGAGCGGAGCTTCGACGTCGCGCTCGCGGCGTCAGTTCGCCGGCAGCGCCAGGAGCTCCGCGACCGGAGCGGTGAGCGTCACGGTCGTGCCTCGACCCGGCGTCGAAGCGACGTTCAAGGTGCCGTCGACGTAGCGCAGCTGCTCCCGGATTCCGAGCAGCCCGTGGCCCCGGTGGTCGGTGAGCGTACCGTCGAATCCGCGGCCCGCGTCCTCGACCGTGATGCGCACGCGGCCATCGTGGCCCATGAGCCGGACCGTCGCCGCGCGCACGCCGGAGTGCTCGGCCGTGTTGATCAAGAGCTCGCGCACGGCGCGAAACAGGATCACGCGCACGCGGCCGTCGGCCACGCCGGGCGAAGCGTCGTCCTCGATGCGCACCTCGAGACCGTGCGTCAGGCCGATGTCCTCGGCGAGCCATTGCAACGCGGCGACGAGGCCCAGGTCGTACAAGGTCGGCGGGCTGATGTGGAAGGAGATCGAGCGCAGCGAGTGGTCGGCGCGCTCGACCAGCTCCTCGATGCCGCTCACGGTCTCGCGCAGCTCGTCGGTCGCGACGTCGCGCAACATCGCGAGCTTCATCCTTGCCAGGGCCAGATCCTGGCCGATGCCGCTGTGCAGCTCGGCGGCGAGCGTGTGGCGCAGTCGTTCCTCGCCGAGCACGAGCTCCACGGCCATCGAGCGCATCCGTTGTCGGTCGAGCGCGCTCTCGCGTTCGGACTTGCGGCGCTCGGTCACGTCCTGCGTCACGCCGATCACGCCGCGCACGTTGCGTTCACCGTCGTACCAGGCGCTGGTCGTCGAGAGCAGAGTCGTGCGCACGCCTTGCTGGTCGAACGTCTCCTCGCGCGTGCACGGCACGCCGGTGTTCATCACCTCGCGGTCCACGGCCATGATGCGCTCGGCCTCCTCGGGCGTGAACAAGGCGCGGTCGTCGGCGCCGAGCACCTCGGCCGTGGTCTTGCCGAGCATCTCCGCGCCGCGCGGGTTGATCAGCGCGTAGCGGCCGTCCAGCTCCTTGGCGCACACGAGGTCGTTCGTGCAATCGAGCACGTCGCGCAGGATTCCGTACCTCGATTGCAGCATGTCCAGCATCTCCTGGAGCTCGCGCAGCGTGTGCGCAGCCTCCTTCGCCGCGAAAGCGGAACCTCCCGTCGCCCAGTGCGCGCGCAAGGCAATCAAGCGGCTGCGCGCCAGCTCCAGGCAATCGACGAGCTCGCGCTCGTTCATTTCTCGTTCCACGTCGCGGTCGATCGAGCCCGAACGGGGCTCCGTGACATCCGTCTCCTCCGGGCATCCCACGCGCGGTCAGCGAGACTGAGCGTGGGTCGGGCCCCCCGAGAGCCCATTGAAGGTCAACCGGCGGATCGTGGCGATCGACAGTTCCACTGAGGCTCGAGCGCGAAGCTGGGTACTGGGCCGGAGCGAGAGCGAGGCGTTCACTCCTCGAGCGAAGTGAGCCCCTCGCGGATGGCGTACTTGGTCAACTCCGCCGTGCCGTGCAGCCCGAGCTTCATGACGATGTTGCGCCGGTGCGTCTCGACGGTCTTGACCGAGATGTGCATCTGCTTCGCCGTCTCCGAGGACGTCTTGCCCTCGGCCACGAGCTGCAGCACCTCGCGCTCGCGCGCGCCGAGCGTCGAGAACGCCGACACCGAACCGCCGCCGTGCGGGCTGGTCGCGCGTTCGACGACCGCACCGGCGATCTCGGGGCTGAGGTAGGTGCGTCCGAGGCTCGCCGCGCGCACGGCGCGCACGAGCTCGTCGTGCGCCGCGATCTTGAGCACGTAGCCGCAGGCTCCCGCCTCGAGCATGTGGTGCACGTAGCGCTTGTCGGTGTGCGTCGAGAGCGCGATGACCTTGACGCGCTCGTTCTGCGCGCGGATCTGCCGCGTCGCCTCGACTCCGTTCAGCTCGGGCATGCCGACGTCCATGACGACGACGTCGGGCGAGAGCGTGCGCACGAGGTCGAGCGCCACGCGTCCGTCGGACGCTTCGCCGATGACCTCGATGTCGGGCACGTCCGCCAGCAGCGCGCGCAATCCGTCGCGCATCATCTTGTGGTCGTCGACCAGGAGAACACGCACGCTCATGCTTCCACCTCTGCCAGTCTTCCGTTGGAGATCGGCGCGCGCAGCCGGATCGTCGTGCCGCGGCCGGGCTTCGACTCGATGCTCATGCTGCCGCCGACGTGGGTCAAGCGCTCGCGGATGCTGATCAGGCCCGAGCCCTTCAGCGCGATCACTCGCGGATCCATTCCCACGCCGTCGTCCTCGACGAAGGCGTCGAGCTGCCCCTCGTCGCGCCGCAGGCGCACGTTCACGCGCCGCGCGCCGGCGTGCTTGGCGGCGTTGATCAGGAGCTCGCGAATCGAGCGGAAGAGGATCACGCGCGTCTTCTGGTCGGCCGGCTTGGGCTCGCCGTCGTCTTCCAGCTCGATCTGGATGCCGTAGCGCATCTGGATGTTCTCGACCAGCCACTGCAGCGCCGGCTCCAGACCGAAGTCGTGCAGCACCGGCGGGCTGAGCTCGAAGCTGATCGAGCGTGCGGTGAGATTGGTCTGGTCGACGAGCCGATCGATTTCGTCGAGCGCGGCGCCGAGCTTGCCGTCCATGGAGCGGCGCAGAGCAGCGAGCTTGATGCGCGTCAACGCGATCGTCTGGCTCAGCCCGTCGTGCAGATCGACGGCGAGCCGACGACGCTCGCCCTCCTCGGCGAGCAGCACGTCCGCCATGAGCGAACGCAGTCGCTCCTTCGAGAGCGAGGCCTCGTGCTCCGCGCGCCTGCGCGCGCTCGTGTCGTACGCGTAGATCGTGAGCAGCGGCCACCCGTCCGTGCGCACGGCCAGGAGCGCCACCTCGACGCTGAATTCCGTTCCATCGGCGCGGATCGCGTCCGTCTCGAAACGCTCGCCGAGCCAGCAGCCCTTGCCGCTCTCGCGGAAGCGCTCGAAGACGGAGAGCGCCGAGGCGCGCACGCGCTCGGGCAACACGAGCTCGACCAGCGGGTGCCCGATCGCATCCTCGCGCCGGTAGCCGAAGATCGCCGAGGCCGCGGCGTTGAACTCGATCACGAGCCCTTGCGAATCGACGGTGATCACCGCGTCGAGCGCGGCGTCGAGGATGGCGGACTTGCGCGTCTCGGAAGCGCGCAGTCGTTCTTGATCGAGCGCGCGCTCCAGGAAGTAGCCGAGCTCGACCGCGACGGAGGTCATGAGCTCGACGATGAAGGCGTCGCGCGGTCGTACCGCGCCGCAGAACACTCGCAACGTCGCGCGTGCTCCGCCGAGCAACGGAATGGACAGGCACAGCATGCCGTGCATGCCGGCGTTCGAGCTCCCGGCCTGTTGCGGTTGCCGCGCGTCGAGCGCGATGTCGGCCACCCAGCAGGGCTCCGCGCCCTCCGCGAAGTCCGCGAGCGCGTCCGGCGCGCCGGCGCCAACCTCGCGCGCCGGCCAGCATTGGACTCGCTCGGACGTGTGGTCCGCGCCATCGGCGATGCGCAATTCCGCGGCATCCCAGCCGAGCCGCTCGCACACGATGCGCAGGACTTGCGGCACGACATCCTCGAGACCGGCCGAGCGCAGCAGGACGAGCGCGATCTCGTGCTCGAACGCGATGCGCGTCGTGTTGGCCGCGGGCCTCGGCTCATCGTCCGCCCGAGCATCGCGGTGCGCGGGACGACTCGCGCGCGGCGGATGGCCGTTCGACCGCTTGGGCGCGTGGAGCACTCCGTTGGATTCCCACGTCAACGTGGCCGAGACGGACTTGAGCTCCTCCAGCGAGCGCTGGAGATCCGCGACCGCTTGTGGAAACAACTCTTGCAGGCGCACCGGATCCTGGTGAGCGAGCTGCTGGAGCGCGCTGAATTCTCCGCGCAGTTCTTCCAGCCGGTCTTGGAGAGTGGTTTCGATCGCGAGGCCTTTCGACGAGCAGCCGGTGCCGTCGTCTCGCGACCGCGGCACCATCGAACGAGCCCTCGAGAGCCTCGTTCAGCGCGCCCATCGTAGCTTGAATCGCCAATCGGATTCACTCGGCAGAAATGAGTAGTGTCCAGCGGCGCGCCGCGTGGCGATCCGATTCGTCGCGACGCCTCGCAGTGAAGGCGTACACGCACGTGAGACGCACACGCGCGCGAGTTTGGCGCAATCCGACCTCTTCGACGCCCGTGGCCACCGGTGTGAGGTGGATTTCGAGCACCGAGGCCGAACTCGCGCTCCGCCCCCTGCTCTTGCGTTACGGCCGGGTCAAGCGAGCTTGCGGCCCGAGACGAGCCTCATGACGACGAGCACCAGCGCGATCACGAGCAAGATGTGAACGGCACCGCCCATCGTGTACGAGGACAACATTCCAAGCGCCCAGAGGATGAGGAGAACGATGGCGAAGGTGTAGAGCATTGGAGTTCCTTTCGTGATTCGAATGCGTGGTGTGGCTGGAGCCCGGATCCCATACGGAAGGGAGGGCAGGCAGGTCAGTGCGTGCGCGCGGCGCGCACGGATGCCAGAACGTGGCTGCGCCAGTCGCGCGGCGCGCCGTTCGCGGGTCGCATTGCGCTCATCGCGGCAGGAAGCATCTTTCTCAGCGCGCGCAGGAGCAGCGGACCGCCGGCGAAGCCCAGGCACGCTCCGATTCCGGCGGCGAGCAGCGGATGACGGCGGATGCGCGCGCGCAGGTCGGTGGCGCTGCACACGCCCTCACCCATGCGCTGCACCGTTTTCGTGATGCGCTCGATCGCCAGCGCTTCCTCCTGGTCCAGGAGGGCTTCCACCGTCGCCGGCCCGTGCCGGTGCGGCGGTTGGCTCGTCGTGTGTCTTGCGGATGCGCTCATATTTGGCTTTCAGTCGCGCGAGCTCGTGCCGCGCGGACAGTCGTAGGTAGATCGCGACGGCTCCCGCCGCGAGCGCCAGCGCGAGCACGCCGCCCGCGAGGTCGCCGACCCATGCGCGACCGCCCGACCAGGCGGTGAGTGCGCCGCGGATGCCGCGCACGGTCGCGAGCGCCGCGGCGCCACGCGCTGCTTGACGCGATCGGAATAGACTTCGATCAAGCTCTGCGCCGCGACGTGCAACTCGCCCGCGGTGTTCGCCAGCAACTCGGCGAGCCCGCTCGACGACTCGGCACCGTCCTGCGCCTTGCCGGAAGGCGCGCAGGGAGCGGATGCGCGCGACGAATCGGGTTCGATCGGCTCCTCGAGCTTCACGGGATCGCCTTGCGATTCGTTGCGCTGCACCATCGCCGTCGTCTCAGCGCGAGCGCCGTCCGACGATGACGCCGATGACGGCGCCGACCGCCGCGGCGATCAGGATGGACTGGATCGGACGTTCACGGATGCCGCCTTCGACGCCACCCTTCCACTCGCTCACGCGCGCGCGCCCGCTGTCCATCATCTGGCGCAGCTTGGCCTTGGGCTCGACGGCCGAGTCGTGCAACGTATCGGCGAGCGTGCGGTCGTCCTTGCCGTCGCGACGTGCGGTGGGGAGCGTGGTTTCGGGGTAGCCGGTGCTTTGCGTGGTCATGGTTGCCTCGTGGGGTGCGGTTCGGAGTGTGAGTGCGGAGCGTAGGCCTCGCCCGGCCCATGGGCGATCGACAGAAGCACTCATGCCGCGACCTGCAAGTACGCACACGCGCACGACGCGAAGCGCGACTCGCGAGCTCCTCGCGCGCCCGCCGCGCTACGCCAGCGCGCCGCGCACGAGCCTCTCGGCACGCGGACCGGAATGAGCGCTGACGCGAGGAAGACCCAGCGCCAGCTCGAGCTGGCGGATCTCGTCCAGGAGCGTGCGCGTCTTGTGCCCGAGGCGCGTCCCGAGGACGGACTCGTCGATCGGGGGCGGCGACTGTGCTGGCGTCCCCCGCGCTTCCCCCACCGATCTTCGGCTCGCAGGCGCGGATCTCGCGACCGCGTCGCGCCGCATGAGTCCGATGAAGCGGCTCTTCGTCGCCGTCCGACGAGGAAGGTAGAGCGTGGCCGTATTGGACGAGTCGTCTTGCGTGTTCATGGTGCCGTGTTCGACTGCGATTCGAGGTCCGAGTGCAGCGCGGGGGGTGCGCGAGCGGGCTCGTGAAGAGCGATCGCTCGAGCCGTCGTCGTCGAACCCGCGTGCGCGAAGGCGAGCTCGACGAATTCTTGCGGCCTGGTCGTGAATCGGAGCCGGCGTGCGGTCCGTCACACGACCGCGACGCGCGCGCTCGCGTGCCGGCCGCGGACTCGAGCGTGGCTTGCACGCAACGCGAGTCGCGCCGGACCGATGACGCGCGCCGTCGGCGGCGTCGCATGCTCGTGCGCGGCATGGCACCGCGCGCGACATGCGCTCAGATCAGGATCACGAGCAGCACGATTCCGGCGCCGATGGCGAGCCACTTCCACTCGTTGTTCGTCGGCTCGGCACCGGCGCGCAAGGCGGCGAGCGCGTGGCTGCGCGCTTGAGCCGCTTCGAGCACGACGCGTTCTTGCGCGCCGAAGGCCGCCGGCGCGTTCAGCCCGCCGGCGCGCAGCGCGCCCAGGCTCGGGTCGGCGTGGGCTTGGAGCGCGACGATCGCTGCCGGCGCGAGGACCGTCGTGCGCTGCGGCAGCATCGCCGGCAGGACCGCGACGAGCGGAGCGAGCAGGCTGAAAGCGAGGGCGTGCGGATCGAGGAAGTTCGGCATGGGTTCAATGTCCTTCGTTGACTGTGGAGGTCGACTGTGTGAGTTGTGCGGCGCTCGACGCCGCGCCGTCGCGGCCGCGAGCGACCTGCGCGTGATCCGAGAGACACGCGAGCAGCGTGAAGCGCCGGCAGCGCGCCCAATCGCGCTCGAAGAGCGTCACGGGGACGACGATCTCGCCCTTCATGGGATCGAGCAGGATCAAGTTGCCGCGCGGCTCGTCGTAGCCGAGGACGAGCTCGTAGTGATGCGCCGTTCCATCGGGAGAGAGCATCACGAGCGGCGGTCGGCCCGCGTCGACGTGCGCGTAGACGCCGGTCGTCGCGCGATCGAGGCTGCCTTCGAAGAGGTACGTTTCGAGGCCCAGGCGCCGCAGCGCGCCGAGCAACTCGTCGCCCGAGAGACCTTCGTTCCGCGCGGCCGTGCGCGCGAGCTCCACGCGCTGCTCCTCGGGGATGCGGATCCCCCAGTACTGGCATAGCGCCGAGATCGACGCGAGACCGCAGTCGTAGAGCGCGTCCTGACGCACGAGCGGCAACTCGAGGCGCACGGCGGAATCCGAGAGCGGCGGCGCGGGGGTCGCCAGGCTGCGGCAGCTTCCGCCGCCAAGAGCGGCGAGGACGACGAGAACGGGGACGAGCGGGACTCGAGTCCGGGTCGACTTGCGTTCGAGGTGCAGCGGGTGCATCGCGGGGGTCGCGCGAGACGCCGCGGAGTGGAACTCGCGCTGGCGCTCGTTGGCGTGCGGCTGAAACTACGCGGTCGCGCAGGGCGCCGACATCGGCACGAACACCGATCGCCGTACCGGAAATCCGGTAGCACGCGGCGTCGAGACGAGGGCGGATCGCGCGGCCGAGAACCGCGTGCTCGGCCGCTGCGCGATCGATTCCGAGAGCTGCGGGCGTACGCTACGGCGCAGTGCGAACCCGCCGCGAACCGTCGTGATCCAACCCGTCCAACTCGTCGTCGACGCCCGGCCGCTTCGCGCCGGTGCCGAACGATCCTGGTGCCCCGATCGCACCGCCGGAGTGAACATCCCATGAGCGTCGTGAGCCGAACCGAAACCGCGGGCGCCTTTCGTCAAGTCGTGCGGGTCGACGCGCACACGCTGCACGCGGATCTCGTGCCGGCACTCGGCGGGACGGGGTCCGCTCCCGGCCCGCACGACTACTTCGACACCGCGCTCGCGACGTGCAAGGCGCTCACCGCGACCTGGTACGCGAGGAAGCACGCACTCGCGCTCGAACGCGTCGAAGCGCGCGTCGAACGCGACGATTCGCGCGAGCGCGAGGGCGCCTACGTGCTGCGCGTGCACCTCGAGTACTTCGGCGCGCTCTCGGACGCGGACAAGCGCCGCGTGGACGACGCCGTCACGCGCTGCCCGATCCACAAGCTCATGACGAGCGCGAAGATCGAGATCCAGACCCGCGGCCCGGACTCGTAGCGCTCAGGCCTTCGCGTTGCGCTCGACCCAGGCCGCGAAAGCCTCGCCGAACTTCGTCAGCAAGGCGCGCGTCTGCTCGTTCGTGATCTCGCCGCCGTCGTTCATCAGCGACGCGACGTTGGCGATGTACGCCTCCGGCTGCGCCATCGTCGGCATGTCGAGGAACACGAGCGACTGGCGCAGATGGTGGTTCGCGCCGAAGGCACCCAGGCCACCGGGCGTGACGCTGAGGATCGCCGCGGGCTTGCCGGCCCAGGCGCTCTTGCCGTAGGGCCGCGACGCGATGTCGATCGCGTTCTTCAACACGCCAGGAACGGAGCGGTTGTACTCCGGCGTCACGAACAGCACGCCGTCCGCGCGGCGGATGCGATCGCGCAGCGCGACCCAGGGCGCGGGCGGCGCATCGTCGAGGTCCTGGTCGTAGAACGACAACCCGCGGATCTCGACGATCTCGAACCGCAGCTGCGGCGCGAGCTTCGCCAGCGCGAGAGCGATCTTCCGACTGAACGATTCCTTGCGCAGGCTTCCGACGAATACGGCGACATCGCGTTGCTTGGCCATGACTCGATTCCTTTCCTACCTCGGCGTCGAATGCGCACATGCTAATCCCCGCGCCCCCCTTCCGGCCCAGCACCCCGCGCGGAGCTGGGTCGCCGCCGCGGCGGCCCGGCTCCGTGCGGGGTCAGCGATGCGTAGCACGCTTGTGTGGCGCGCTGCCCCTCCATTTGCCTTTGGCCCGGTTCTGGCATTCGCGCCGCACCGCCAACGAACTCACCCGCCCAGCACCACGCTCGCGTAGCGCGCCGCTCCTCGACTCGCCTCCGGCCCAGCTCCAGCACTCGCACCGCACCGCACCGCCAAGACTCACCCGCGCGGTCGCCCCCTCCCCAACCCGTCCAAAAAAACCGCTCGCCACCAACTCCCCTCCCTCGAAGCTCACGCGCGCCGGAAGTCAAGCGTGCGCTCGACCTTCCACACATCCGCGCGCGGGCGCGAGGCACCTACGCCGAAACTTCCTCCCGATGCGTATGCCGCCGTGCGCCGCCGTGTACGACACTGAGAGCTCATGCGCGTGCGACACGGGCAGCGAGTGGCGTTGGCATCGCGTCGATGGGACGCCAGCCGCAACGCTGCCAGCCCGGTCGGAGCGCACGCACACACTCGCCGCGGGCGCGAGCAGGAGGTCCCATGACCGTCGCCACTCCGTCGCTGCCGTCGAACGCAGCACCGCCTGCACCCGAGCTGTCCGACGCGAGCAAGGCCCGGCGCCGCGTCGGGGCCGACGAGTGGAAGCACCTCGTCGCTCGCTACCAGCAGCCGCATCGCGGCCGTGCGATCTGGCAGATCGTGAACTCGTTCGGCTCCTACGTCGCGCTGTGGGTGGCGATGTACTGGAGCTTGAAGCTCTCGTGGTGGTGCGCGGTGCCTCTCGCCGTGCTCGCCGCCGGATTCCTCGTGCGCGTGTTCATCATCCAGCACGACTGCGGCCACGGTTCGTTCTTCGCGTCGCGCAAGGCGAACGACTTCTGGGGCTTCCTCGGCGGCGTGATGACGCTCACGCCCTACCACCACTGGCGTTGGGAGCATGCGCTGCACCACGCGACGGCCGGCGACCTCGATCAGCGCGGCACGGGCGACGTCTGGACGTTGACGGTGCAGGAGTACCTCGAGTCGTCGCGCTGGAAGAAGTTCGCCTACCGTCTGGCGCGCAATCCGTTCGTGCTCTTCGTGCTCGCTCCGCTGTTCCTCTTCCTCGTGCTCGAGCGGTTCCCCTCGTCGAAGGCGACGCGACGCGAACGGCATTCGGTGTGGTGGATGAACGGCGTGCTGCTCGCCGTCGCGGCCGGCATGTGCGCGATCTTCGGCGTCGTGCCCTTCCTCGTGCTGCAGCTGACGATCACCGCGGTCGCGGGTTGCGCGGGCGTGTGGCTGTTCTACGTGCAGCACCAGTTCGACGACGCCTACTGGGAGCGCGGTCCCGACTGGGACTACACCGCCGCGGCGCTCGAAGGCAGCTCCTTCTACAAGCTGCCCAAGGTCCTGCAGTGGTTCTCGGGCAACATCGGCTTCCACCACGTGCACCACCTCAGCCCGCGCATCCCCAACTACAACCTCGAGCGCTGCCATCAGTCCGACCCGCTGTTCCACGGCGTGCGGCCGTTGACGCTGTTCGGGAGCATGAAGCTCTTCACGCTGCGCCTCTGGGACGAGTCGACCAAGAAGCTCGTCGGCTATCGCGCCCTGCGCCAGATACGCGCCCAGCGCGAGCGCGAGGCGCGCGAACGCAAGGCGCAAGCGACGACGCAGCCGACGCGCTGACGCGGAGACGCCGCAGGCCGCGTGCGATCGGCGAGCGACGCGAGTCCACGGCTGCCCGGAGCTCGCGGACGCTCGGCGAGCAGCGGCAATTCCGTTGCGCGTCAGACGTCGATTCCGTCGGCGCGCAGCTCCTCGGTCGTCGCGGCATCCGCGAGCGTGCCCGGAGGGTGTTCGAATTCTCCGGGAGAACCGGCGGCATCGAGCTGATCGCGCACCTTGAGCAGCGTGAACATGCCGCTCATCGTCACGTAACCGAAGGGTCCGCGCGAGCTGATCATCGGCAGGCTGTTGGGCGGCACCGAATCGTCGCTGGCGTTCGGAGCCGCTGGCTCGGCGGCGCCCATGGACATGCCCATGGACTCGAACTCCGGCACGACCGATTCCAGCTTGGCATCGAAGGCGCTGGGATCGACTCCGATCAGGTTCGGTATGCCGTGCCCCATCTGGGTCATGACGTGGTGCGTCATGTGGCAGTGCAACGCCCAGTCGCCGGGGTTGTCGGCGACGAACTCGATCGTGCGCGTGCTCCCGGTCGGAACGAGCACACTCACCTCGGGCCAGCGGCCCGCCTCGGGGATCACGCCGCCGTCCGTCTCCGTGACGACGAACGAGTGCCCGTGCAGATGGATCGGATGGTGATCCATCGCGCTGAGGTTGCCGATGCGGATGCGCACGCGATCGCCCGTGCGCGCGACGAGCGCCTCGGTCGCGGGCGAGATCTTCGCGTTCAACGTGAGCACGTTGAAGTCCATCATCTCGTTGGGGTCGGGGCGTCGCGCGCCGGGTTGGAGCTTCCACTCGCTCAGCAGGAACACGTAGTCGCGATCCACGGGAAGCCCGCGAGGCTGGAGCGGGTGGACGATGAACATCCCCATCATGCCCATCGCCATCTGCGTCATCTCGTCGTGATGCGCGTGGTACATGTACGTGCCGTGCTGGCGCAGCACGAACTCGTACTTGAACGTCTCCCCCGGATGGATCGCGCGCTGCGTCAGTCCGCCGACGCCGTCCATGCCGTTGGGGACTCGCAGTCCGTGCCAGTGCACGGTCGTCGGGACGTCGAGTCGATTCGTGACGTAGATGCGCACTCGATCGCCCTCGAGCGCCTCGATCGTCGGCCCGTGGACCCGGCCGTTGTAGCCCCAGCAATGCGCGCGCATGCCCGGGGCGAACTCGTGCTCCACCTCTCCGGCCACGAGATGGAAGACCTTCACGCCGCCGACGACGCGGTGCGCGAGCGTCGCGCCGTTGGGCGTCACGGTCGGAACGTAGTCGAGGCCGCCTCGCGTGGGCGCGGGCTCCGCTGGACTCGCCGACGATACCTCGCTCTCCGTCGCGAGAGCGCGCGGCAGCAGGCTGCCCGCGAGCGCGGCCGAAGTCGAATGAACCAGGAATTCGCGGCGGGACGAGGGCTGCATTTCAGTGTCCACCCGGCTGCAAGGAGACGTTCGAATGTTCTCTGGCGGAGGGCTCGGGCGCGTTGTCTTCGACGTCGAGCCGGCCCGCGAGCAGTTCCTCGAGATCGCGACGCGCCAGCCAGGCGTCGCGCAGCAGCTCGACACCTTCGCGCGCCGCGTCGATCTCCTGCTGCTTGGCCGCGAGCACCTCGAATACGCCGATCTGCATCGCGTTGTAGTTGCGCAGCGTCTCGCGCACGAAGCGCGACGACTGCGGCAGGAGCTCGGCGTGCACCACCCGCGACTGTTCCAGGAGCGCGCTGAAACGCTCGCGCAGACGACGCGCGGCCGAACGAACCTCGACCGACCGCGCGACGTGCAGCGCACGCCACTGCTCGAGGCGTGATTCGACGGCGGCGCGCCGCGTGCCACCGGCGTCGAAGACCGGCAGGCTGAATCCCAGCGCGGGGCCCAGCCCCCAGTCGGAACCGCCGACCTCTTCCTTCGCCACGATGCCGACATCGCCCGGCGCGAGCACCGCTTCCCAGCCGACGATGCCCGCACGACGCGCCTCGGCCGTCGCTTGCGCGCGCAATTCGGCGAGGTCGAGGCTCGCGGTGATCGCGCGCGATTCGAGTCGCTCGAGATCGAGCCCGCTGGCGACGTCGTCGGGAATCGTTCCGTCGACCGTCCACGACCCGTCGTCACTTCCCAGGCCCAGGAGTACGTCGAGCGGCTCGCGCGCTTCGGCGAGCTCGCTGCGCGCGCGAACCACGGCGAGCTTCGCGCGAGAGAGCGCGAGTTCCTCGGCGGTGCGCTGCGGATCGGTGACGTTCCCGGCGCGGTGAAGCTCCGCCATCAGCTCGGCGGACGCTTCCGCGGCGCGCTGGATCTCCAACTCGACCTCGACCAGGCGCTGCGCCGCGCGCACGCGCACGAAGGCGCGCCGCACGTCGTGCACGATGCCGACGATCTCGCGCGCGACGTGCGCGCGGGTCGCGGCGAGCTGCGATTCCTGGACGCGCTTGCGCGCCGCGACGAAGAACACGTCGAAGCAGGACTCGACCAGGCCGAGCTCGATCTCCGTTCCGCCAGCGAAGAACTTGGCGTTCGCGCTCACGATCGGATTGGCGAGCAACCCGGCCTGGACCAGATCCGCGGACGCCACGCCCAGCCGCGCCAGCTCGGCGCGCACGGAGCGGTTGTTCAGGATCGCGATCTTGACCGCGGAGTCCTCTGTGAGCGGAGCCTGCAGCAGCTCGCGCGCCTCGGGCGCGATGGACCCGTCGTCGAGCTCTGGCATTGCGAGCGCCACGTGCAAGCGCTGCTGGATCGCCTCGTCGAGCTCCGCACGATCGTGCGCTCGGCGCGTCGCGACGCTCGTGCATCCGGCCGCGAGGGCGAGCAGTCCGCTGGCTGCTGCGCCGAATCGCTTCACGCTGCGCATGTCCCGTCGCCGCGCGCGCTCGCCCGCCGGTTTCCGCATTCGCGCGACATCACGGAGCTCACGAGCCCTTCGCGCCGCCGGAAGCCGCGCGCGAATCCTTGTCCTGCTTGGCGCGGATCTCGCGCGCCTGCTTGAGGACCTTGGCCGGGTCCTTGGCGATCTCGTCGACGAGCTTCGCGGACGAGAGATGGACGATCGTCCCTTCGATCACGACGAAGGTGTTCTTCGCCACGGCATCGCCCGTCACCGGGCAGATGCGATTGTCGAGGTCGACGAGCGCGGGATCGTTCAGCTTCGCCAGCACGATCTGCGCGTTCTCGCGCGCCGCGGCGACGTCCTCGGCGCGGCGCACCCGGAACGTGAAACCCTGCAGAACGACGGTCGGCGAGTCCTTCGTGATCTCGCCGCCGCTCACCGGGCAGAGCTTGTTCTCGATCTTCTTCTCCGCGGGATACGCGGTGCGGTACGCGGCCGGCACGTCCGCGAGGATGTCCTTGATGCAGCTCTTGCAGCACACGTAGATGCGCCCCTTGTCCGTCTCGGCGAACAGTCTCGTCGACACCGGCTTGCCCATGATCGGACAGGAGGGGTTGGCGAAGATCGGCGTGCCGACCGCCGCCGGCGTCTGGACCGATGCGGCGGCGGTGGGCTGCGCGTTCGGTGGCGCGGAAACGGGCGCCGCGAAGAACGAGAGCGTGAACAGGAGTGCGTGGATCATGGCGAAGGCCTCATCGATCGTCGGAGTATGCGGGATGCGGGTCAAGACGTCCTCATGGACTCCGATGGACGGGTTGCGAGCGGTAGCGGCCGTCTTCGACCGTCGAATTCGCGTCGCGCAGCCCTCGTGGCCGTCTTGTCACGGCCTCGTGGTGCGCGAGCCCGGCACCGGGTCCTGAGTCGGACGCGACGGGTGCGTCCTCGAAAACGCTGACGCAGCCCTCCCCCGCGCATTACGGAGCTTTTCGGAGAAGCGGACCAGGCGCGAAAGCGCGGGCGCGCGTGGACACCTCTGTTATCCTGCACCCGTGCCGCCTTGGAAGGGAAGCGAAGCCGACGAAGCCCTGGCCGGATCGAACGCCGAGGTCGTCGGGACGCTGGTCGAGAACCACAGGCGCTTCCTCTCCTTCCTCGAGCGACGTCTCGGTGATCGCGGACAGGCCGAGGAGCTGCTTCAAGCGGCCTTCGTACGCGGCATCGAGCGCTCCGGCACGCTGCGCGCAAACGAGTCGGCGGTGGCGTGGTTCTTCCGGCTGCTGCGCAACGCGCTCGTCGATCATCACCGTCGCACGCAGAATCGGGTGCGCGCCGCGTCCGATTTCGATCCCGAGAACGAGCCCGCGGAGCCTGCACCCGAGACGAAGGCGGAGATCTGCCGCTGCATCCTTGGTCTCGCCGACACGCTCAAGCCCGAGTACGCGCTCGCGTTGAAGAGCGTCGAGGTCGAGGGTCGTTCCGTCCAGGACTTCGCCGTCGAGGCCGGGATCAGCGCCAACAACGCCTCCGTGCGCCTGTTTCGCGCGCGCGAAGCGCTGCGCAAGCGCGTGAGCGCGACCTGCGGGACCTGCGCCGACCACGGTTGCCTCGATTGCAGCTGCGGCCCGAAGCGGACGTGCGGATAGCCTGCTTCCTCTGGTTCCGGGTGTAAGCGCTCCGCGCCAGCCGCGTCTCTTGGAGCATGAACCCGAGAGGACCCATGCAAGACGCGCCCACTTCCGAGCATCGCGATCACGAAAGCGCTCCGCCCGGCACGCGGCTCGATCCGGTGTGCGGCATGCACGTCGATCCGGCGACGGCGCGCGGTGGAGCGCTCGTGCACGCGGGCGTCGAATACGCCTTCTGCAGTGCGCACTGCCGCGCGGCATTCGAAGCGCAGCCGGAGCGCTACGTGAGCGCGCCTGCGAGCGCGAAGCACTCGTGCTGCTCGGCGAACGCGCCCTCGACGGCGCCGAGCGCTACGGTCGGCGAGTCGCCGGACGCGCTCTACGTCTGCCCGATGCATCCCGAGGTCGAGCAGCGCGGGCCGGGGAGCTGTCCGATCTGCGGCATGGCGCTCGAAGCGAAGGTCGCAAGCGTCGAGGCGCCCGACGACGGCGAGTTGCGCGACATGACGCGCCGATTCTGGGTCAGCGCGGCGCTCGCCGTGCCGACGCTCGTTCTCGCCATGGCGGAGATGCTGCCCGGTGTGCGCGGCAGGATTCCGGCGGAGATCTCGGCCTGGACGCAGCTCGCGCTCGCGACGCCGGTCGTCGTGTGGGGCGGACAGCCGTTTTTCACGCGCGCGTGGGCATCGATCGTGCGCCGGCGCGCGAACATGTTCACCCTGATCGCGCTCGGCACGGGAGCGGCGTACGCGTTCAGCGTCGTCGCGCTCCTCGTCCCGGGCCTCGTGCCGCACACGGGCGGTCACGGCGGAGTGCCGGCGCTCTACTTCGAGAGCGCGGCGATGATCATCGCGCTCGTGCTGCTCGGGCAAGTGCTCGAGCTGCGTGCGCGCGCCGCGACCTCGGGTGCGATCCGCGCCTTGCTCGGCTTGAGCCCGGCCAACGCGCGACGCGTGCGCGAGGACGGCACGGAAGCCGACGTCCGGCTCGACGACGTCCGCGCCGGCGAGCTCTTGCGCGTGCGCCCCGGCGAGCGCGTGCCGGTCGACGGCGTCGTCGTCGAGGGTGCGAGCTCCGTCGACGAGTCGATGCTCACCGGCGAGCCCATCCCGCTCGAGAAGCACGCCGGCGAGCGCGTCACCGGCGGCACGTTGAACGGCTCGGGCAGCTTCGTGCTGCGCGCGCAGCGCGTCGGCGCGGAGACCTTGCTCGCGCGCATCGTGGCGCAGGTCGCGCAAGCACAGCGCAGCCGCGCGCCGGTGCAGGCGCTCGCCGATCGCATCTCGGCCTGGTTCGTGCCGGTCGTCGTGCTCGTGGCGCTGATCACGGCCCTGGCGTGGTTCCTCTTCGGGCCCGAGCCGCGCGTGGCGCACGCGCTGGTCAACGCGGTGGCCGTGCTGATCATCGCCTGTCCGTGCGCGCTCGGTCTCGCCACGCCGATGTCGGTCATGGTCGGCATCGGCCGCGGAGCGCAGCTCGGCGTGCTCGTGCGCGATGCGGAGGCATTGGAACGGCTCGAGCGCGTCGACACGCTCGTCGTCGACAAGACCGGCACGTTGACCGAGGGCAAGCCGAAGCTCGCGACCGTGGAGACGGCGAGCGGCTTCGACGAGCGCACGCTGCTCGCCGCCGCGGGCGCGTTGGAGCGCGCGAGCGAGCATCCCCTCGCTTCCGCCGTGCTCGCGGGGCTGCGCGAGCGCGGCATCCCGGTCTCCACGGCGAGCGAATTCGGTGCGCGGCACGGACGAGGTGTGACCGGCCGCGTCGACGGCCGCGACGTCGCGCTCGGCAACGCGAAGCTCTTCGAGGAGCTCGCGCTGGATCTCGGCGCGCTGCGCGAGCGCGCGGAGCGGCTTCGTCGCGACGGACAGACGGTCGTGTTCGTGACGATCGACGGGCGCCCCGCGGGCCTGCTCGGCATCGCCGACCCGCTCAAGGAGTCGGCGCGCGCCGCCTTGGACGCGTTGCGCGCCGAAGGCGTGCGAGTCGTGCTCGCCAGCGGCGATGCGCGCACGAACGTCGAGGCGCTCGCGCGCACGCTCGGGATCGATGAAGCGCACGGCGAACTGCAACCGGCGGACAAGCAGGCGCTCGTCGCGCGGCTGCAGGCGTCCGGCCGCCGCGTCGCGATGGCCGGCGACGGCGTGAACGACGCTCCGGCGCTCGCGCGCGCCGACGTCGGCATCGCGATGGGCAGCGGCAGCGATGTCGCGCTGGAGAGCGCTTCCATCGCGCTCGTGCGCGGCGACCTGCGCGGCATCGAGCGCGCGCGGCGCCTGTCGCACGCGACGATGCGCAACATCCGGCAGAACCTCGCCTTCGCCTTCCTCTACAACGCGCTCGGCGTGCCGATCGCCGCGGGAGCGCTCTACCCGTTCTTCGGTTGGACGCTCTCCCCCATGCTCGCCGGAGCGGCGATGAGCCTCTCGTCGGTCTCCGTGATCACCAACGCGCTGCGCTTGCGCCGGCTCAGGGCCTGACGCTGCGCGCGAGAGCGTTCACGCCGCCCGCCGGAACGAACGGCGCGCGCTCCACGCCAGCGGCGCGCACGCGACGCACGCCAGGAAGAGAGCCAGCCCCCAGTCGGTTGCGTGCAACGGATCGAGGTGCAGGTAGCGCGCGAGCACGGGGACCTGGACCAGGATCACTGCCGACGCGAGCGTCAGCGCGACGACCCAGCGAGAAACCGTCGAGCGCAGGCGGCTCAGCAGCGCCGCGCTCACGGCGCTCGCGCTGCAGAGCACGACGAGCACCATCGCGCGCGCGTGCTCGACGTTGCGTCCCTCGCCGAGGCTGTGCTGGAACGCGAAACCCGCGGCGAGCGTGATCAACGCCCCCACCGACGCGATCACGAGCCACTCGCCGCGCGAGAAGAAGGCGCCGGCGCGCCGGCGCGCCACGGGCTCGAGCGGTTGCGTGGGCGCCGTCTCCTGGAACACGAGCAGCGCAGTGGGATGGATGATGAGCTCGATCCACACGACGTGGATCGGCAGGTAGAGCAGCGGATAGCCGAGCAGCGGGATCGCCGCGGCCGTGAGCACCAGCGGCAGATGGATCATGAGCAGGTACTCGAAGCTGCGTTGCAGGTTGCGGAAGAGCTGGCGGCCCTCCGAGATCGCGCCGACGATCGTCGCGAAATCGTCGTCCAGCAGCACGATCGACGCGATCTCGCGCGCGCTGCGCGTGCCGCGCTCGCCCATGGCGATGCCGACGTCGGCGGCCTGCAGCGCGGGCACGTCGTTCACGCCGTCCCCGGTTACGGCCACGATCTCGCCCGCGGCCTGCAGCGCGCGCACGAGCGCGAGCTTCTGCGCGGGGATGGCGCGCGCGACGATGTCGACGTCGATGCGCTCGCGCGAGCTCGCGAGCTCGGCCTCGAGCGCTTCTCCGAGCACGACCTTCGGCTCTCCCTCCGTCAGGCCGATCTCGCGCGCGATCGCGCGCGCCGTACCGGGATGATCGCCGGTGACGACGATCACGCGCAGGCCCGCGCGAGCGCATTCCGCCACCGCGGCGCGCACTCCCGGCCGCACGGGATCCTCGAACGCGAGCAGACCCTCGAAATGGAAGCCGCGATCGGGCTCGCCGCCGCTCCAGGCGCGCGCCTCGAGACGCAGCGAGGCGCAGGCGATCACCTTGTGACTGCCGGCCGCGAGCTCCTCGACCTCGCGCATCCAGCGCGCGCGTTCGCCGGCGTCGAGCGTGCACATCGCGAGCACGGTCTCGGGCGAGCCTTTGGTCGCGACGCGGCGCGCATCGCGTTCGTCGAACACGGCCGTCTCGCGCTTGCGGTCCTCGGTGAACGGGAAACGCTCGAGCGCGCTCGCGCGCGATGCGGGCGCCGCGAGCGCGAGCAGGGCCACGTCGAGCGGATCACCCGTCTCGGCTTGCGCCGCGGCCGTGCCGGTTTCGAGCACGCGCTCGCGCGTCGAATCGGCCGCGGGCAGCACGTGCGTCAGCTCGAGCACTCCCGCGGTGATCGTGCCGGTCTTGTCGGAGCACAAGGTCGTGATGCGCCCGACGTTTTCCACCGAGACCGCGCGGCGCACGAGCGCCTTGCGCCGCGCGAGCCGATGCACGCCGACCCCGAGGAAGACGCTGAAGACCACCGGGAACTCCTCGGGCATGGCCGCGATCGCGAGCGTCAGCGCGCTGAGCAGCGCGTCGCCCCAGCCGAATCCCTGGTGCCAGCGCACAGCCGCGAGGATCGCGCACAGGATCAACGCCGCGATCACGAGGCCGCGCACCAGGTTCCCGATCGAGACCTGGAGCGGCGTGCGTCCGTGCGCGCCCAAGGCCGCCGAGCGCACGATGGAACCGTAGAGCGTTTCGCCTCCGACGTTCACGACGCGCAGGCGCGCGGAGCCGCCGAGCACGCGCGTGCCGGCGAATCCCCAGTGGATCGCGTCGAGGCGCGGGCTGGAGAGCGACTCGCAAGCCGTCTTGCGCACCGGATGCGCTTCGCCGGTGAGCGCGGACTCGTCCACCTGGCATCGCACGGCTTCCTCCAGCACTCCGTCGGCCGGGAAGGACTCGCCCGCGCGCACGAGCGCGAGATCGCCGACGACGAGCTCCTCGCTCGCGAGCGTGCTCTCGCCCGCGTCGCGCAACACGCGCGCGTGCGTCGACAGCGCTCCACGCAAGCCTTGCGTCGACGCTTGCGTGCGCCGGTGGAGGAACACATCCATCCCGGCGATCGGAGCCAGCGAGGCGAGCAGCACGAATGTCTCGGTCCACTGGCCGAGCAGCGCGTACACACCGCCCGTGCCGACGAGGAACCACAACATCGGATCGCGCGCCGTGTCGCGCGCGAGCGCGCGCCAGGAGCTCTCGGCCACCTCGAGGATCTCGTTGCGGCCGAACGCGCGCCGACGCGCCTCGATCTCGTCAGCGCGCAGCGCCCGACCCGGCGCGAGACCTCGCAACCGATCGGGAGGGAGCTCGTGCTGCATGGCGCGGCGTCACAGTACCCGAGCGCTCGCGCGCGATCGCCGCGCTACGTACTACTGGGGAGCGGCGCGCGGCGCGAGCCTCGCCGCGCTCATCGAGACGATGCGCGGCCGCATGTCGTCGTCGCCGAAGGGCCACTCCCGGTGGCCCAGGAGAGTCGTGTCCACCATCGACCCGAATTCGCCTTCGCCCCGCGAGAGGCAGCGCGCCGCCAAACCCAATCAGGTTCTTGCCGGTCCGCTCGAGGAACAGGCTGAGCGATCGGATCGTCGGCGCGCGGTCGGCGCCGACGGAGTGGATGCGACGACGCCGCGGCCGCGTTCGATCGTGTCGTCAGGGGGAGCGCGCGCAAGGCTCGTCAGGCCCGCCCGGTGGCGATGGACCTGCGCAGCGAGCCGAAGCGCTTGCGGTACTGCGCGGGCGTGAGGTTCACCGAGCGACGAAAGAGACGACTGAAGAATCCGCTGTCCTCGTAGCCGACCTGCGCGGCGATGGAGTCGATCGAATCGACGCTCGTCTCGAGCAGCTCCTTCGAGCGCTCGATGCGCAGCGCGTGCACGTACTCGAGCGGGCTCATGCCCGTCGCCTTCTGGAAGCGGCGCTTGAACGAGCGCTCGGGCAGTCCCGAGAGCTCGAGCATGCGCGCGACGGGCGCGGGCTCGCGATACCGGCTGGCGATCCACGCCTGCGCGTCGGCCACGATCGCGTCCGCGGACTGGCGCGAGCTCGCCAGGCGCGCGAAGGGCTGCTGGCCGATGTCGTGCCAGTCGATCAGGTTGACGCGCGCCACTTGCATCGCCACGTCGATCCCGACCTGGCGCGCGATCAAGTAGAGCGCGAGGTCGAGCCACGACGTCCCGCCACCGGCCATGACCAGCCGCTGACCAGCGCCCGAGACGACCAACGCGTGGTGCTTGCGCACCTTCACGGCCGGATAGCGCTCGCGCAGCACGTCGCAGTAGGCCCAGTGCGTCGTCGCCTCGCAGCCGTCGAGCAAGCCCGCCTGCGCGAGCAGCAGCGCGCCCGAGCACGCCGTCGCGAGCACCGCGCCGCGCGCGTGACAGCGCCGCAGCCACTCGATCTCCGTCGTGAAACGGCCGTCGAGCGACTCGCCCGGAGGAACATTGAGCTCCGGCACGCACACGACCTCGGCCGCGTTCTCCTCCGCCAGCGTGGCCTGCGGACGGATCCAGGCGCCGTTGGCGGTCTCGAACGGTGCCGATTCAGCCGACACGATGCGCGCATGCAGGAGCGGAGCTCCTGCGCGGCCCTCGACGATCAGCCCCCAGTCGCGGCCGGCCGAGAGGAACAGGTCGTACATGCCGAAGACGACGGAGGCGGAGGACTCGCGCAGGGCGAGGATGGCGACGGTGGGAGTTCGCGCGGTGTCGTTCATGGCCGAATCGTCGGGTGTGTGGCCGAAACGGCTTGGGTCGAGCGCCAGCGCGTGTCCTAGCTTCCGGCGCGAACCCGTCGCACCGCCAGAAAGGACGCCATGCCTACCCCGCTCGAGATCCTGCTCGACCCGCTTTCACTCACCCTGCTCTCAATCTACGCCGCGCTGATCGTCTGGGAAGCGCTCGCGCCGGCGCGGCCTCTGCCGCGCATCGCCGGCTGGAGGACGCGCGGCCTCGTGTCGTTCGCCGTGTACTTCTTCCTGTCGTCGTACCTGCCGCTCCTGTGGAGCGAAGCGCTGGCGAGCGCGCAGCTCTTCGACCTCACTCACCTGGGAACCTGGGGCGGCGCGCTCGTCGGGCTGCTCGTCTACGAGGCCGGCGTGTACGCCTGGCACCGTTCGATGCACGCATCCGACGGCTTGTGGTTCTCGTTCCATCAGCTGCACCACAGCGCCGAACGCCTCGACACCTTCGGCGCGTTCTGGTTCAGCCCGCTCGACATGCTCGGCTGGACGGCGCTCTTCAGCGTGTGCCTGACGTGGATCGTCGGGCTCACCCCGCAGGCGACGACCGTCGTGCTGCTCGCGACGACGTTCCTGTCGGTGTTCCAGCACGCCAACGTGCGCACTCCGCGCTGGCTGGGTTACGTCGTGCAACGACCCGAAAGCCACTCGCGGCATCACGCGCGCGGCTTGCACGCAGGGAACTACTCCGACCTGCCGCTCTTCGACCTCGCGTTCGGCACCTTCGACAACCCGCGCGAGTTCGCCGCGGAACAGGGCTTCCACGCCGGCGCTTCGGCGCGCCTGGGAGAGATGCTGCGTTTCCGCGACGTCTCGCGACCGCCGGAGGGCGGGATGCGGTCCGCCGGCAGCGCGCGCGCGCGCGAGTCCGTCGCGCGCGCATGACTCGGTCACGAAAGCTCGCAGCCCCTGCATCGACCGACGTGGCCGCACGTGGGGTCCTCGCGAGCGCGAGCGGGCGAAGCGAGCCGCGTATCCCGCGCGCAGCGGCAGGACGGACGCCGTGCAACGAGAACGCGTTTCTTGCGCGCGTCCGCCAGACGCGTCCGCGCACCACCTTGGTGGCCGGGCGCGCGCGCCGTAGCCTCGATCAGCGCCGCGGAGCGTACGCTCCGTGCCGGCGCACACGCGCGCACGCACCTCCACGCCAGGATCCCCCCCCATGCGACTCCTCCTCCGCTCCGCCGTCTTCGTGCTCGCCGCCAGCCTCGCTCGCGCGCAGGAACCGTTCACGCTCGAGGACCTGCGGCTCTTCGTCGGCGTCTCGAGCGCGCGCATCTCGCCCGATGGCTCGCAGGTCGCGCTGATCACGTCGCGGCCGAACTTCGCCGAGAACAAGGACGAGCAGCAGCTCAACGTCGTGGACGTGAAGACCGGGGAAGTGCGCGCGCTCACCTTCGGCCGCACCCGCGTCTCGCAACCCTCGTGGTCGCCCGACGGCAGCACGCTCGCCTTCGTGTCGCCCGACGCGAACGCGGAGCCGCAAGTGTGGCTGCTGCCGGTGCTCGGCGGCGAAGCGCGCGCCCTGACGAGCTCGCCGACCGGCGTGAACCACTTCGCGTGGCGTCCCGACGGCGCTGCGATCGCGTTCGCTGCCGAGGACGAAGCGCCGAAGCTCGAAGGCGAAGCGCGCCATGTCACGACCTTCCACGTCGGCGACCAGGACATGTTCCTGAAGCAGCCGCTGCGTCCGCAGCACATCTGGATCCAATCGACGAGCGAAGACAAGGCTCGACGCCTGACGAGCGGCACCTGGTCGCTCGAGTTCGCGCTCCCGCCCGGCAGCGCTCCCTCGGAGCTCTCGTGGTCGAAGGATGGCAAGCGCATCGCCTTCGCGCGCGTGCCGAACACCGACAGCGGCGCGCTGGAGCTCGTGCGCGCGGCGCTCGTCGAGGTCGAGAGCGGGACGATCCGCATGCTCGACGACATCGAGCGCTACCAGAGCGCGCCCGTCTTCGGGCCCGACGGCGAGTCGATCGCGTATCGCTACCCGCGCGACGGCAAGATCGTGAACTTCAACGACGTCCACGTCGCGCAACGCGCGGGCGCGCCCGGCCGCAACCTCACGCGCGGCATCGATCGCAACCTCTTCACGATGGAATGGATGCCGGGCGGCAAGGAGCTGCTCGTCGCCGGCAACGATCGCTCGGCCGTGGGCCTGTGGATCCAGCCGCTCGAAGGCGACGCGCGCGCTCTCGATCTCGACGGGCTCGTCGTCGCGGGCGCGTACGGCTACGACCTGAGCGTCTCCGACACGGGCGCGATCGCGTTCGTCGCCACGCGCGCGGACAAGCCGGCCGAGCTCTACGTGATGGACTCGAGCCGCGCCAAGCCGCGCTGCCTGACGAAGTTCAACGCCTGGGCGCAGTCGCGCGCCTGCGCGCCGATGGAGCGCGTCACGTGGAAGACCGCCGACGGTTTCGAGGCGGACGGCGTGCTCGCGCTGCCGCGCGATCTCTCGACGCCGCGTCCGCTCGTGCTCGTGATCCACGGCGGGCCGACGTCGTCGTCGAAGCTCGGCTTCAGCCTGCTGCATCAATTGATGGCCGCCGAAGGCTGGGTCGTCTTCAGCCCCAACTACCGCGGCAGCGACAACCTCGGCAATGCCTACGCGCTCGCGATCGTGAACGACGCCGGCGAAGGTCCGGGCCGCGACGTGATGGCCGGCGTCGCGGAGCTGCGCAAGCGCCCGTACGTCGATCGCGCGCGCAGCGCGGTCAGCGGCTGGTCCTACGGCGGCTTCATGAGCACATGGCTGCTCGGCAAGTTCCCCGGCGAATGGCGCGCGGGCGTCGCCGGCGCTCCGGTGACCGATTGGACGGACCAGTACAACCTCTCCGACAACAACGTCGGCTGGCGCCACGGCTTCGGCGGCTCGCCGTGGAAGCCGGAATTCGCCGAGCAATACCGCGCTCAGTCGCCGATCACGTACGCCACGAACATCCAGGCGCCGACGTTGATCATGACGAACCTCGAGGACTTCCGCGTGCCGCCCACGCAGGCCTTCCAGCTCTTCCACGCGCTCAAGGACAACGGCGTCGAGACGGACTTCGTCGCCTTCCAGGGTCGCACGCACGCGTCGAGCGATCCGGTGAACGCGCGCGAGCGCACGAAGCTCTGGATAGGCTGGTTGAAGGCGCACCTCGACGCGCCGGCGCGCGTCGGCGCGGCGCGCTGATCGACGGCTTCCAGGACGCGTCGCGCACTCGAACGCGACGTCATCGGCGCGCAACGCCCTTCCGAACCATGAAGCAGAACAGCTCGAAACCGGCCCAGGATCTCGACATCCCGTTGCGCATCGTCGTCCAGGCTCCGCCGCCCGGTGTGTGGTTCTGCATCCAGGGCGGGATCGGCGAGCTTCTCCTGCGCCAGCGCTCGAGCGGTGCCGACCTCGTGTTCGACGTCGAGCTGCGCTTCGGGCCCTCTTCGGCGAAAAGCGTGGGGAAGGACGCGTCGCAACGCGCACCGTGGATCGCGAAGGGAGCCCTCGCGCAGGGCCCGCCGTCCGCGCGCTTCCTCTATGTGTGCTCCGGGGTTCGCGCCGGCGACCACGGCTCGCCGTGCAATCGCCGCGCGAAGGTGCCGCTGAGCGGGCTCACGCGCGAGATCGTCGAGAACGCGAGCGCGGGCTGCCGTCTCACCGCGACGATCGCGGGTCGAGCGCGTGACGGTGGCCCGGCGTGCGCATCCGTGCCGCTGCTCGGCGCCGGCTGGCGCTGGGCGAAGTGAAATCCACGGAGCGCGACCGCTGCGATCGCGCTCAGGGCACGAGCACGGCGCGGAAGCGCACGCGGTTCTCCATCATCTTCGCGAAGGCCTGCTCGGCCTGCTCGAACTTGAAGACCTCGGTGCGCGCACGCACGCCGCGCAGCGCGCTGAAGGCCAGCGTCTCCTCGGAATCGATCGACGTGCCGCTCGGCCAGCCGGCGATCGTCCTGCCGCTGAGCAGCGCGAACGCCGACACGCTGATCGGTTCGGCGGGCGCGGCGACGATGAGCAGCTTGCCGCGCTTGCGCAGCCCGTCGATCGTGCTCGCGATCGCTTGCGCGTGCGGCGCTGTCGCGAGCACGAGATGCGCTCCACCGAGCTGCTGCAGCCCTTCCGCGGCCGTGGTGCGTTCCGTGTCGACGTACTCGTGCGCGCCGAGCTCGCGCGCGAGCGCCTCCTTGTCCGCGCCGCGCGAGATCGCGACGGTGCGGAAGCCCATGCACGCCGCGTATTGCAGCGCGAGATGACCGAGACCGCCGATGCCTTGGACCGCGACGGTGTCGCCCGGACGGGCGCCGCTGTTGCGCAGCGCGTTGTAGGTCGTGATGCCCGCGCACAAGAGCGGCCCGGCGCTCACCGCGTCGATCTCGTCGGGCAGGCGCGCGACGGCCTCGGTCGGCACGACGACGTGCTCCGCGTAGCCGCCGTCGTAGCTGATGCCGGTGATGCGGCCCGCTTCGCAGTTCAGGAAATCTCCCTTGCGACAGGCGTTGCACTGGGAGCAATGTCCGCCGTGCCAGCCGGCGCCGACGCGTTGACCGACCTTCCAGCGCGTCACTTCGCTCCCGACGGCGTCGACGCGGCCCGCGATCTCGTGTCCGGGGATGCGCGGCAGCGTGAGGCCGGGAAAGTGTCCCGACTTCACGAAGACGTCGCTGTGGCACATGCCGCAGGCCTCGACGCGGATGCGCACCTGGCGCGCGCTCGGGATCGGGACCTCGCGCTCGACGAGCTCGAACGCGGCACCGGGCTTCGACACTTGGACGGCACGCATCTTCGGCATGGGAAACTCCCCGCGCGCGATCGGCGCGCGTGCACGCCAGCTGAACCGCGTGTCACCAGCGGCGCAAGCAGTCACCGCGCGGAGAGCTGGGCGCTCGCGAGCTCGCTCAGCGCAACACGACGTCGAGCGGACGCGCCGCGGGCACGTCGAGCCACGTTCCATCGGGCCCGCGCGCCGCGATGTGCACCTGGACCGGTCCGCGGATCGAGGCGCTCGCGTCGGGAGCGGACTCGAGGCGCAGCTCGCCGGCTTCGAATCGGCGCAGATCGAAGAGACCCGAGAGCGCCTGGAGCTCGATGGCCTGGCTCGCGCCTCCGAGGTAGACGCGCAGCGGCCGATCGCTCAGCTCGGGCGAGGCTCGCGAGGATCGAGCGAGCTTCAGCGCGACGCGACCTTCGTGCACGCGTTCGAGCGTGTGCGCGCTCAAGCCGAGGCTCGGCCATTCGCCCGCGGGCTCGACCCGGTGCGATCCGTCGCCGGGAGCGCGCGCCGGGGTCCATGCGGGGCTGGCGTCGCTCGAGCGCTGGAGCAACGCGACGAAGCCGCTCGGCTCGGCCGCGAGCGCGAAACCGTGCTCCTCGACGAGCCGTCGCCCGACATCGGACCACTCGTTCGACGCCACGCCGATCCAACGCAGCTCGTCGGGCAGCGTCTGATTCGCCGCGAGCGTCGAACGCAGGCGCGTGTTGTCCCAGAGCACGTCTCGATCGAGGAATCCCGCCGCGTACGCGTACGGGAGCGCGCACGCGGCGCCTCTCGGAATGCGCGCGAGCAGCGCGCGCGCGGCAACGTGACGCGCGGAGTGATCCCAGCGGCTCGCCTTCCCGCCGGAGAGCTCCAGGTCGAAGAACTCCGCG
>JBGATX010000019.1:0-53171 GCA_044228975.1 Planctomycetota bacterium
CGAGCTCGCGCAGCTCCGCGGCGTCGCTCACGAGCTGCGCTTCGAACTCGCGCTCGGGGCGCGCCGCGCGCACGCGCCAGCGTTTGCCCAGGCCGAGATCCGGCAGCGGATCGTCGGGCGCCTCGAGCAGGAACGCGCGCGGCACGGGCACGCCGCGCGCGCGCAAGAGCGCGTGCGCCAGACCGCGGTCGGCGACGATCGCCAACGCCGTGGCGCGCGCGCCGGTGCAGGCGATCGAGCTCCACTCGAGCAGGCTTGCGAGCTGCGCGGCGCGCAGGCCGCGCGCGATCAAGGGCAGCACGAGCTCCGCGCGCGTCTCGCGCACGAGCGCGAGGCACTCGGCGGGATCGGCCGAGAGCGCGGCGCGCGTCACGATGTGACCGAGGTGACGACAGGCGCGCTCGAGCGCCTCGATCTCGTCCCAGGTGCGCGCGCCCGCAGTCGCAGCGGGCTCGAGCGGCGTGCGCGCGACGAGGACTCGCGGGGGAGCTCCGACGGCGAGGCTCGCGGATCCGGCGGAGCTCGATGCGCGGGCTCGCGGGCGCGCGTCCTCGACCGAGCCCGGCACGGTGCGCGCCGTCGACTGCGTTCGGCGCTCCGGGTCGTGGAGCAGCGTGATCCGGCGGCGCATGGTGTCGATCGAGGACCGCGGCGAGCACCTCGGTGGCGGGAGAATACTCGGCGACGCGGGCGACGTCTCGCCCGGACGGAGCGCGAAACGCGGTGGAAGGCCGGTGGAGAAGCTGTTGGTAACGTGTGGATCGACGGTGGAGCTGCTCCCGCCCGCCGCGCGCCATGTCGGACGCATCCCTGCTCGTCACTCTGTCGCACGTCGCGCTCGTGCTGCTCGTGGTCGGTGCGTGGCAGCTCGCATTCGCGCGCGCGTTCTCGCGCCGCGGACGCATCGTCGCGCTCGTGCTCACGCTCGGCTGGCTGGAGGGCACGTGGATGCTCGCGCGCTCGCAGGTCCTGCTCGACCCGCTCGCGAGCCCGCCGCGCGCCGTGTTCCTCTTGGCGCCGGCGGCGCTGGCGACGATCGCCCTGATGCTCTCGCCGGTCGGCGCGCGCCTGCTCGAGCGCGTGCCGCTCGGCTGGATCATCGGCTTCCAGCTCTTCCGTCTGCCGGTGGAGTTGATCCTGTGGCGTCTCGCGCACGAAGGCCTGATCACGCCGCGCATGACCTTCGAGGGCGCGAACTACGACATCGTGACGGCCGTGCTCGCACCCGTGGTCGCCTGGCAATGGACCCGGAATCCGCGCGCCTCGACGACGCTCCTGCTCTGGAACGTCGGCGGGCTCGCGCTGCTCGTCAACGTCGTCTCGCTCGCCGTGCGCGCGTTCCCCGGCGTCTGGCGCGCGCACCCCGACGAGCCGGCGACGACGATCGTGCTCTCGAGCGTGTTCGTCTGGATCCCCGCGATCCACGTCGTGACCGCGCTCGCTTCGCATGCGCTCGTGTTCCGCGCGCTCTTCCGAGGCGGCGCGAGAGCGAAAGCCTGAGCCGGCGCGCTCAGTCCGTCTTCGGCGGCAACTCGACCGCGCGCGCCACGAGCAGGTCGATCTCGCGCGTCACGGGCATCGCGAAACCGAACAGGTCGTAGTCGAGCGCGTACTCGAGATCGTCGGGCGTGATCCAGTCGATCGAGGGATCGAGCGCGCGCTGTCCGCCGGGGCTGGCGCGGATCGTCTGCGCGACGCGCTGCATGTCGGGCTCGCGGCCTTCGAGCAGCTCCTCGAGCACGTCGGCGCAGGCGTCGTCCTCGGGACCATCCAGACCGTCGGCCGCACCCATCGCGAGCAGCGTCACGTGCTTCGCGCGCTGCGCGAGGAAGACGCTCGTGACACCGGCGACGGGCAGGCTGCCGAGCCAGATGCGCTCCGCTGCTCGCGCGCGCACCACGCCTTGCGTGCCGCTCGAGGAGCGCAGGATGATCGTGCGACCGTTGAGCTTCGCGCGCGCGATCGCGGCGGGGGAGTTGCCGTAGTCGAAGCCCGCGATCGGCCGCCCGCCGACCTCGCCGACGAGCTTGGCGCGCGGGAAGCGCTCCTTGAGCGCGAAGGCCTGCTCGGGTGTCGCGACGAGCACGATCTCGCTCGCTCCCGCGCCGAACGCGAACGCCGCGGTGGTGAACGCGCGCAACACGTCGATGACGACGACGTCGCCGCGCGCCGTGGCGGCCTGCTCGACGCCGCGTTTGCGGTCGATGATCATCGACCGGCTTTCATCGGGAAGGCGCCGTGCGCGCCATCGCCGCGCGCCAAGGCCAGTAGACGGCCGCGCCGAGCACGAGCACGGCGATCCCCGCACGGTTCACGTTGGGCACGTTGTAGACGACCAGCGCCAGCGCGAGCGCGAGGTAGACGAGCGGTGCGAGCGGGTAGAGCGGGCTCGCGAACGGACGCGGCAGCTCCTTGCGCGTCGCGCGCAGGCGCAACAGCGCCGCGGCGACGAGCGCGTGGAAGATCCACTCGGCGTAGACGACGGCGTCGACGAGATCGCCGGCCGAGCCGAGGAACCACCACACGAGGCACATCGCGCACTGCACCGCGAGTGCGAGCACGGGCGCGCCGGTCACGGGTGAGAGCTGCGCGAAGCGCACGAAGAACAGGCGCTCGCGCGCCATCGCGACGTAGAGCCACGGCGAAGCGACGAGCGTCACGACCGTGACGCCGAGCGCCGACACGGCCATCGCTCCTTGCAGGATCGAACCGCCGACGTCGCCGAGCGCACGCCGCGCCGCGACCTGCGCGAAGTTCGTGCTGCCGTCGGCTCCGACGCTGTGCGCGATGCCGTCCGTGCCGAGCAACCGCAGGTAGGCGGCGTTGATCAGCAGGTAGACCACGACCACGCCCGCGACGCCGATCAGGATCGCGCGCGGCAGCGTGCGCTGCGGATCGCGCACTTGCGGCGCGATGTAGCACAGGTGCTGCCAGCCGCCGCACGAGAAGAGCACGGGCAGCAGGGCGAGGAAGACGAGGCGCGGCGTGACGGCCGAGGTCGCGGCGGCCGCGGGGGATGAGCTCACTGCCGCCTGCGCCGGAGAGAAGAACGCGAACGCGCCGACCACGATCGCCGCCATCGCCGCGAGCTTGAGCAGCATGCACACGTTCTGGAACGTCGCTCCCGCCTTGACGCCGCGCATCGCGAGCAGCGTGACGCCGACGAGCAGGCTCGCTCCCAGCGCGAGCCCGGCCGGGCTGCGCGAAGGTCCGATCGAAGGCAAGAGCGCGACGACGTTGTCGACGAAGAGCTGCGTCATCACCGCGCTCGCACCCGTCGAGATCACGCCCAGCACGACGAAGGCGAAGAGGAAGGCGACGAAACGGCCCCAGCCCTCGCGCAAGAACACGTACCAGCCGCCGGCTTCGGGAAACGTGCCGCCGAGCTCCGCGAAGGTCAACGCTCCCGCGAGCGCGATCACGCCGCCGAGAACCCACAGGCCGAGGAACCACACCGGATCCGGGAAGAGCCGCGCGACCTGCGCCGGGTTGTAGAAGATCCCCACGCCGATGATGCCGCCCATGACGAGCATCACCGCGTCGAAGAGACCGAGCTCGCGCCGCTGCACGCGCGAGAGCATCGGGATCCGTGCCCGCGGGCGCAAGGGCGGGCAAGGTCGGCTCCGCGCGACGTCATCGATCGTCGTTCGATCGACGTCGCGCTCGCATCCGCGGGAGTCGGGACGGCGCGCGTCGCGCATGGCCTCGTTTCGCGCGGAGGCAGGGTCCGACGCGCGTGGTCCCTCTCACGAACGCACCCGCCTCGGACGCTGGCGCGTCGCGAGGCGAGTGTCTCGAAGCGCACTCGGCGAGCAGGCGCGCTCGCCGATCCTCGTCACCAGACCAGCTGCACGCCGTTCGTCACGTTGAACGTCGCGGGCGGGCAGAACGCCGCCGCCGCGTTGCGGTAGTAGGTCTGGTAGTAGCGCACCGCTCCGCTGCCCGGCGTGACCGAGCCGCGATCGGAGACGGTCGGATCACCGGGCTCGGGATAGGACGAGCCGCCGAGGAGGTTCAGCTTCGCCTTCAGGCGCAGCAGTCCGCCGCCCGCGCAACGCACTCCGTCGCCGAACACGGCGTCGTCGAGCGCGTCACCCTGCAGGTAGATGCACGTCGACGCGTCGGGCATGCCCGTGCCGGTGAGCACGATCGTGTCGGGGTTGGGGTTGCCGCTCATCGTGAGGTGCGCTCCCGCGGCGTTCGTCGAGTGCGCGCAGCCGTTGCCCGGCGCGCCGGTGTTCGCGCACGGGCACGGCGTGGTCACGTTGGGATCCAAGCCGTCGCCGAAGCACATCGAGCTCATGATCGGCGTCGGCGGATAGGTCACGGGGTCGGAGACGAATCCGTTGGTCACGACGACCAGCGAGAACGTTCCCGGCGGCAGCGACGCGGGCGGACGGAACTCGGTGCTCACCGGCGTCGCGCCGGTCTGCACGCCGGTGCTGCTCCAGTTGTAGGTGCGCGCGTACCACACGTTGCCCGAACCGTTGCTCAGGCGCACGAGCGGGTAGTTCGTGTTCATCTGCAGGTCGTCGCCGTACGACGCGCCGGCGGAGATGCCGTTCAGTTTCAATCCGACCAGATGGTAGGAGCCGTCGCCGTTGGCCGTGACGCTCGTGATCACGGGTTTGCCCGCGGCGATGGCGCTGCCCGTCGGCTGGTACGCGTAGAGCTGGCTCGTCAGGTGCGAGAAGAGCACCGAACCGTCGGGCAACTGCAGCATCGCCGTGCCGTAGCACGCTCCGGCTTCCGATGCGCCCGTCGGCGCGCCCACCGACGTGAACGAGTTGGCGACGTAGTCGTACTCGTAGAAGGTCGTGGGCGAGGGGAAGTGGTTGCCGGAAGTCGGAATCGGACTGACCGCGCACAGGATCTTGCCGGTGATCATCATCGCCGCGGGCGCATCGGGAGTTCCGTGCGCGCCCGGGATGTCGGGGCCCGCGATCCACGTCCCCGGGCTCGTCGATCCGCTCGGCGTGTAGATCGCCGTGTGGCCCGTCGAACCGAGGAAGAAGGCCTTGCCGTTGGGCAGGAGCAGCGCGGCGCCGAGCTCGAAACCGAAGGGGTCGTAGAGAGAAACCGGCACGATGCCATCGTTGATCCACGTGTTCGTGGCTGCGATGTAGCGCTCGGAGAAGGTGCCGAACGGATCGATGGTCAGGATGCTGTCGTCGGCGAGCTTCACCCAGCTCGCTTCGTCCTGGTACGTGCCGCGGAAGAGCGCGCCCGCGTTCGACCACACGTTCGTCGCCGGGTCGTAGCGCAGTCCGATCGCCGAGGTGTGCGGGAAGACCGGCATCAGGAGCACCTTGCCGTCGGGCAGCATCTCGCTGTTGCAGTCGTAGAAGTCGTCGTTGGCGATGCTCCACAAGGCGGGCGGCGGATCGGTCTGCGTCCACACGTTCGTGAGCGGGTCGAAGACCTCGGCGTGCGGACCGCCGTTGCCGTATTCGCCGCCGGCGACGAACACTCGGCCGTCGCGCAGCACTTGCGATGGATAGTAGAGGCGCGTGTGGTGCGCGTTGGGGAGCGTCGTCCACGTGCCGTTGATGTAGCTGCCCTGCGCGTTGGGCGTGAGCCGGAACCACGCATTGCTGATCGTCGCCGTGCTCGACGCATCGTTGCGCGCGCACATCACGCTGCCGTCGGAGAGCAGCAGCATCGTGTTCACCGGTCCCGGGGCTGCATTCGCCAAGGGTGTCCATGTCCCGGCGAACGCGGCTTGTCCGCAGGCCAGGCCGCCGAGCGCGACGGCGCGCAAGGCGAACGATTTCGACCACGGGACCCTCGGGGAGTTTCTTGACTTCATTGTTGGGGGGGACTTTGCGCGGGAGAGCGGACTCGAAAGAGCGGTTTCGAATTCGAAGCTACCGTGCCCCTCCGCGCGCGTCCAGACGAGTTCGCCGCGCCGCGCGCGAGATCGTCGAACATTCTCGATCCTGTCTGGACGTTCACGAGCTCGGTGCTCGCCGCGCTCCGCCGGCGCGCGAGCGGGCCACGTCCGAAGGCGCACGCCGCGGCGCGTGTGTGGAAGCGCGCGCGGCGCCGAGCGCGAGCGCTGCATGGCCGGTTCGAAGCGAGGGAGCGCGCGTCCGCCCGCGCTTCACGCCAGCCGCGCGCGAATCGCCCCTGCGAGCCGCGAACGTCGAGCATCGAGCGCTCGCGCTCACCGCCTCGCGCGCGACGCCCGCCGCGCAGCGCAGTAGAGTCTGCCGCCCGAACGATGGCCACGCCGATCGGCAAGTCGCGGCTCGTGGCCGCCGGCGCAGCGCTCGCGGCGCTCGTCTTCGCGCTCTACGCGCGCACGGCGGGCTACGCGTTCGCCAAGGTCGACGTCGCCGAGTACCTGACGGAGAACCCGCACCTGCAGCACGGGTTCACGCTCGAGGGACTGCGTTGGGCCTGGGGTGCGAACTACGCCTCGAACTGGCATCCGCTGACGTGGATGTCGCACATGCTCGACGTCGAGCTGTTCGGCTTCTCCGAGGCCGGGCACAACCTGGAGAACGTCGCCTGGCACGCGGCGAACTCGGTGCTCGTGCTGCTCGTCTTCGCGAGCTGGACACAGCGCTTCGGAGCGAGCGTCTTCATCGCCGCCTGTTTCGCGCTGCATCCGCAGCACGTCGAGTCCGTGGCGTGGATCGCGGAGCGCAAGGACGTGCTCGCGGCCTTCTTCGGTCTCGCGACGCTGCTCTTCTGGACGCGCTACGCGCGGGAGGGCGCGCGCGGGAGCTACGCGCTCGCGCTCGTCGCGTTCGCGCTCGGCCTGTGCGCGAAACCTTCGCTCGTCACCTGGCCGGCGGTGCTCCTCCTGCTCGACGCGTGGCCGTTCGCTCGCGGCAACCTCGGTTGGCGCCGCCTCGTGCTCGAGAAGCTGCCGTTCGTCGCGCTCGCCGCGCTCTCGAGCGCGCTGACCTGGTGGGCGCAGTCGACGGGGCGCGCGATGGAGCCGCTGGCGCACATGCCCTTCGGACTGCGCGCGCTCAACGCGCTCTTCTCGTACGGTCGCTACGCGCTGCGCACGCTCTGGCCGAGCGACCTCGCGCCCTTCTACCCGCATCGGGGTTCCGATCTGCCCCTGACGTGGATCGCCGCGTCGGCGCTCTGCGTCGCTCTCGCGCTCGGGCTCGCGTTCGCGTGGCGCCGCAAGCGGCCGTGGTTCGGCGTCGGCGTGTGCTTCTACCTCGGCACGCTCGTGCCGATGATCGGCTTCGTGCAGGTCGGCGCGCAGGCGCTCGCCGATCGCTACACGTACCTGCCGCTGCTCGGCCTGTTCCTCGTCGCCGCGTACGGCGCGAGCGAGCTCGCGCGTTCGCACCCGCGCACGCTCGCGCCCGTTGTCGCGACCGCGTGCGCGCTCGTCGCGGCACAGTTCGCGGTCAGCTGGCGCCAGGTCGCGTTCTGGAAGGACAGCGAGACGCTCGGGCGGCGCGAGATCGCGGCCGTCGGGCGCAACGGCTGGGCCTACAACCTGATCGGCGGCTTCCTGCTCGAGAAGCAGCGCTTCCCCGAGGCCGCCGAAGCGCTGCGGCAGGCGACCGAGCTCGCGCCGAACAACGAGCAGGGCTGGATCATGCTCGGCAAGGCGCTCTCGCTCACCGGCGATCCGGCGGGCGCGGAGCTCGCGTTCCGCAAGGCGCTCGCGCTCTTCCCCGACAACACGGGCACGCTGAACCACCTCGCGACGCTGCTGATCGACGGCGGCGACAGCGCGCGCCTCGCGGAGGCGCAGGGTCTGATCGATCGCGCGCTGGTGCTCGATCCGCTCTACGCGGGGGCGCACAACACGAACGGGCGGTTGTGGATCGCGCGCGGAGATCTCGACGCGGCGGAGCGCGAGTTCGCGCTCGCAGTGACGCTCTTCCCGCAGTTCCTGCCCGCGCGCATGAACCTCGCGCGCCAGCTCATGCGCCGCGGCGATTTCGCCGGCGCGCTGGCGCACATCGACGTCGTGCTCGCGCGGCTGCCCGACGATGTCGAAGCGCTGCGCGGCCGCGGTCGCGCGCTCACGGCGCTCGGTCGCGAGCGCGAAGCGCTGGCCGTGCTCGAGCGACTGCTCGCCGCGCGCCCGGGCTGGCCGCCGGTGCTCGGCGATCTGTGCTGGTTGCTCGCGAGCGCGCGGGATCCCGCGCTGCGCGATCTGCCTCGCGCCGTGGAGCTCGGCGAGCAGGGCTTCGCGAGCAGCCAAGGCGGAGCGCCGGCCGTGACGGACGCGCTGGCGCTCGCCTACGCGCTCTCGGGACGCTTCGACGACGCCGTGAGCGCCGCTCGGAACGCGGTCGAGCGCGCGCTCGCGATCGGCGATACCGGCCTGGCGCAGCGCATCCAGCGCCGCGTCGAGGCCTATCGAGAGCGGCGCGTCGACGAGTCGATTCCGCGCTGAGCGGGTCGCGCTCGACGAGGCGCGCGCGGCTTGCTCCCCGCGCGCCGCCGCTATACTCGCGCCGAGCTTGGGCCGCCAACGTCGAGAAGCCGGGCGCGCCGCGAGCGCGCGCGATTCGTTCGTGCCGGGGGGGCCGACGCGGAGCGCGCTGCCCGTGGTGGCGGGGGCCGCGGGGCTGGCGCTGCTCGTGCTGGCCGTCTACTGGCAGGTGCGCACGCACAGCTTCGTCGAGTACGACACCTCCGAGTACTTGAAGCGCAACGGCATGGTCCTGCGCGGGCTGACGTGGGACGGTTTCTGGTGGGGCCTCACGAGCTTCCATGCGGCGAACTGGCATCCGCTCACGTGGTGGTCTCACATGCTCGACGTCGAGCTCTACGGCTTCGACGCGCGCGGACAGCTCGCGCCCGCGGGCCACCACCTGACGAACGTCGCGCTGCACGCCGGCTGCACGCTGCTCGTCTTCGCGCTCTTCCTGCGCTGGACGCAGGCCTTGTGGAAGAGCGCGCTCGTCGCGGCGCTCTTCGGTCTCCATCCCGCGCACGTCGAGTCCGTCGCGTGGGCGGTGGAGCGCAAGGACGTGCTCGCCGCGTTCTTCGGTCTGCTCTTCCTGCACGCGTGGACGAGCTGGACGCGGCGCGGCGGGCTCGCGCGCTACGCGCTCGCGTGGAGCCTGCTCGCGCTGGGACTGATGGCGAAGTCGATGCTCGTCACGCTGCCGTGCGTGCTGCTGCTCGTCGACGTCTGGCCGCTGGCGCGCACGTCGATCCCGCTCGCGCGCCGCGTGCTCGAGAAGCTGCCGTTCGTGCCGCTGATCCTCGCGTCGGCGTGGCTGACGAGCGCGGCGCAGAAGAGCTGGGGAGCGATGTCGGCGCTCGACCACATCGCGCTCGGGCCGCGTTTCCTGAACGCGCTCTGGGCCTGGCCGAACTACGCCTGGAAGCTCCTCTGTCCCGTCGGTCTCCTGCCCTGGTATCCCTGGCGCGATCGCAGCGACCAGCTCGGCGTCGTCGCTGCGTGCGCGTTCGTGCTCGTGGCGTCCGGCGTCGGCGCGTGGCTCCTGCGCAAGCGCGCGCCGTACGTGTTCGTCGGCTGGGCTTGGTTCGTGGGCATGCTCGTGCCCGTCATCGGCCTCGTGCAGGTCGGCGATCAATCGATGGCCGATCGCTACACGTACCTGCCGTCGATCGGCTTCTTCGCCGCGCTCGTGTGGGGCGCGAGCGCGCTGCTGGCGCGCACGCCGATCGCGCGCCAGGCCGGCGTCGCGCTCGGCGCGGGGGTCGTGCTCGTCGCGAGCGTCCTGTGCTGGAAGCAGGTCGGATTGTGGAAGGACACCGAGTCGCTCGCGCGTCACGGGCTCGCCGTCGACCCGACGAACTCGAAGATGCACAGCTTCCTCGGCTTCGTCTACAGCGAGCAGGCGCTCACGAATCCCGCCGAGGGCGCGCGCCTCAACGCGCTCGCGACCGACGAGTTCCGCGCCGCGGTGGCGAGCAAGCCGACGGACGTCTACTTCCTCGATCAGCTCGCGTATCTCCTGATGCGCCAGGCGAAGTACGCGGAGGCGGAACCGATCCTGAAACGCGCGCTCGAGCTCGAGCCGAACCACTCGCAGGTCCTGAACCACATGGGCGGCTTGTGCGACGCGTTGAATCGCGTGGCGGAGGCCGAAGGTTGGCTGCGACGCTCGATCGCGTCCGATCCGAACAACGCGCTCGCGACGAACAACCTCGGCTGGGTGCTCGAGCGGCAGAGCAGGTTCCCCGAGGCCGAAGCGATGTTCCGCCGCGCTCTCGAGCTGCTGCCGAACTACGGACGCGCCGCGTTGCGCCTCGGTGTCGTGTTGCGCAAGCAGCAGCGCCCCGCGGAAGCGCTCGCGGCGTTGCAACGCGCCACGCAGCTCGGCCTGAACGGCTTCGACGCGACGGAAGCAGCGAACGAGATGCGCGCACTGGGCTCCGCGACCGGGAAGGCGCAGTGAGCGCGGAGCACGGCGCGCCGACGGCTCGCGTGCGACGGCGCTGGCTCACGCGCAGGCGCGCGCTCGCGGGCTGCTTCGTCGCGCCGGTGCTGCTCGTGCTCGGCGTCTGGCTCGCGACGCCGTGGCTGCTCTCGCAATTCGCCGGCGCGTCGAGGCACGCGCCCGAGGAGCTCGAGCGCGGCCTCTCGCCCGCATCTCGAGCGCTGCTCGAGCGCGCGTGGAGCGGCGTCGATCCCGCGCTGCGTCTCGACGTTCACGTGCACGTCGCCGGCATCGGCACGGATGGCAGCGGTTGCCGCGTCGAGCCGGCGATGATGAGCTGGCTCCATCCCTGGAAGCGCGCGCAGTTCCTCGTCTACGCGCACGCCGCACGCATCGAGGACCTCGAACACGGCGACGAGCAGTTCTTCGCGCGCCTGTGCTCGCTCGCGCGCGCCGACCCGCACCACGGCCGCTACGTGCTGCTCGCGTTCGATCGCCGCCATCGCGAGGACGGCAGCGCGGACGACGAGGGCTCGCCGATGGTCGTGCCCGACGACTACGTCGCCACGCTGGCCGCGCGCGAGCCCGAGCTCTTCCTGCCCGCGCTCTCCGTCCATCCGTATCGCGCCGATGCGATCGCGGAGCTCGAACGCTGCGCCGCGCGCGGGGCGCGTTTGTGCAAGTGGCTGCCCAACGCGATGGGCATCGATCCCGCCGATGCGCGCTGCGACGCGTTCTACGACGCGCTCGCGCGCTCGAAGGTCGTGCTGTTGAGCCACTCCGGCGACGAGCACGCCGTCGACGCGGGCGCGGGACAGGACTACGGCAATCCGCTGCGCCTGCGGCGCGCGCTCGAGCACGGCGTCACGGTGATCGCGGCGCACTGCGCGTCGCTCGGCGAGGGAGTCGATCTCGACGCCGCATCGCCGGGGTCCGCGCCGCGCGTCGAGAACTTCGAGCTCTTCCTGCGCTTGATGGGGGAGGAGCGCTGGAAGGGACGCCTCTTCGGCGAGATCTCGGCCATGACGCTCCGCAACCGGCCGCCGGGGGTGCTCGCGGAGCTGCTCGCGCGTCCCGACATCTGCGCGCGCCTCGTCGACGGCAGTGATTATCCGCTGCCCGCGATCCGCGTCGTGTGGTCGACGCAGCGCTTCGTGGACGCGGGAATGCTCGACGAGAGCGAAGCGCGGTCGCTCGAGGAGATCTACGACTACAACCCGCTCGCGTTCGACTTCGCCCTCAAGCGCACGCTGCGCCATCCCGTGAGCGGCGCGCGCTTCCCCGCGCGCGTCTTCGAGGGCCGCGCGACGCTCGGTTGGTGATCAGCGCGGCGCGCGCTCGTCCTTGTGGTTGACCTCGTAGGCGAGCGTCAAGAGCAGATCGGTCTTCGACACGCTGCCCACGAGCCAGCCGCCGTCGGGCTCGACGACGGGCAGGCGCTCGCCGGGGTGCGTGGCGAACTTCGCCAGCGCTTCCTCGAGCGTCGAGTCCGGGCCGATGCGCGGGAAGACCTCGATCAGGAGGTCGTCGGCGATCACGACCTGCGCGAGCTGCTCGTTGTGCAGGAAGGGCTTGATCTCGTGCAGCGGGATGACGCCGCGGAAGCGGTGGTTCTCGTCGACCACGTAGAGGTTGTGGTGCTGATGGAGCGCGAACGTCGAGACGATCTCGTCGAAGCGCGCGCTGGCGCCGACGCAGGGCGGATCGGCCTTGACGAGATCGCGCACGAGCATCGTCGCCAACCGATCGTCGGGCTGCTCCTCCGGCGGCTGGCGCAGCGACTGGGCATAGATCGAGTCGCGCCGCAGCGCGCGCGAGGCGCTGTAGGCGCCGACGCACGCGAGCATCAGCGGCAGCACGATCTGGTGGTTCAACGTCATGTCGAACAGGATCAGGATCGCCGTCAACGGAGCGTGCGTCGTGCCCGCGAGGAACGCGCCCATGCCGACGATCGAGTAGGCGCGCGGCGCCGCGGTCACCCCCGGGAACAACGCGTGCACCGCGTGGCCGAACAGGCCGCCGATCACCGCCCCGACGAGCAGCGTGGGCGTGAAGACCCCGCCGACCGCGCCCGAACCGACCGTCGCGCACGTGGCCGCGAGCTTGAAGACGAGCAGCGTCGCGAGCACGCTCCAGGTCCAGTCGGCGTTGAGCAGGGTCTGCAGCGCGTTCGCTCCATTGCCCCAGACGTAGGGGTGCTTGATCGAGATCGCGCCGACGATCAGGCCGCCGACCGCCAGACGCACGTAGATCGGCGTCGGCCAGCGCTGGAAGAAGCGCGAGGCGAACTCGAGCAGCCACAGGAAGGCCGGGGCGAGCACGCCCGCGACGAGGCCGAGCCCGAGGTACGTCGCGATCTCGGCCACCGAGACGAACTCGAAGTTCTCCACGGCGAAGGGCGAGCGGTCACCGAGGGCCGCGCGCGAGACGACGGTCGAGAGCACGGTCGAGAGCAGGAGCGGTCCGAAGCTCTCCATCGCGATCGAACCGAGCACGACCTCGGCCACGAAGAGCGCTCCGCCGATGGGCGCGTTGTACGCGGAGGCGATGCCCGCGGCGGCTCCGCACGCGACGAGCAGGCGCAAGCGCGCGCGCGGAAGGCCCGAGGCGCGTCCGACGAGCGACGCGATCATCGCCGATAGCTGCGACATCGCGCCTTCGCGTCCGATCGAGCCGCCCGACGCGACCGAGAAGATCGACGAGCCGATGCGCACCAGGGCGGGCTTGGCGCGGATCACGCCGTCGCTGAGCGTGATCGCCTCCATGTAGTCGCGCGCGCGTCGGCCGCGCGTGAGCTTCGAGCCGTAGTACAGCATCAATCCGGCGAGCAACCCGCCGAGCGCCGGCACGCACAGACGTTTCCACCACGGCAGGTTCGCGGCGGCTTGCGCGAGACCGCCCTCCTGGTGCGTGAACGCCAGCTGCACGAGCGCCAGCACGCGCATGAACGCCGGCGTTGCGAGTCCGCCGAGCGTCCCGATGAGGCTCGCCCAGGCGAGCATGATCGCCCCCTCGCCGGGCCGGAAGCGCTCGGAGATCCAGACGCGCAGCCGCACGATCTGCAGCACGCGCGGACGCAGGAACTCCTCCAGCAGGCGCAACATCGGGAGCGCGAGTCATACGCTGTCCGCAGGCGATTTTCACGCGAGCGGATGCGGAGCGCGCTCGACACGCCTCCGCCGGCGGACGACGGGCGCGGCGCAAGGGCTCAGGCGCGCGCGGCCGCGAGCATCGACCGCAGGGAGCGTTCGACGTCGTCGTCGCTCGTGGCCCACGACGAGACGCTGATGCGCATCGCGGTGCGGCCTTGCCAGCGGCTGACGCCGCACCAGCACGTGCCCTCGCGTTGCAGTGCGTCGATGACGCGCAGCGTGCGCGCCTCGTCGCCGAACGCGACGAGCACCTGGTTCGACACGACGTCGTTCAGCACGTCGTGGCCGGCGAGCGCGAGCTCGCGACCGAAACGGGCAGCGTGCGCGGAGCAGCGCGTCACGAGCTCGGCCACGCCGTCGCGGCCCAGATGCTTGAGCGCGGCCCAGACGTCGATCGCGCGCGCGCGCCGCGACGCGTCGGGACCGAAGTGCATCGGATCGCGCAGCTCCGAGGCCGGCAGGTACGCCGCGGTCAGCGCCATCGCGTCGCGCAGCGCCGGCGCGTTGCGCACGAGCGCGATGCCGCAGTCGTAGGGCACGTTCAGCCACTTGTGAGCGTCGGTGGCCCACGAGTGCGCGCGCTCGATGCCCGCCGTGAGAGGCGCCTTTTCCGGCGCGCACGCGGCCCACAGCCCGAACGCGCCGTCGACGTGCACCCACGCGCGATGGCGCTCCGCCCAATCGCAGACGGCGTCGAAGGGATCGAACGCGCCGGTGTTCACGTTGCCGGCTTGCACGCAGACGAGGACGGGACCGGCAACGGCCTTCGGCAGTGCGTCGGCGCGCATGCGGCCTTGCTCGTCGGCCGCGACACGCACGACGCGCTCCCGACCGAGCCCCAGCAGCGCGAGCGCGCGGAAGATCGACGCGTGCGCTTCGTCGCCGACGACCACGGTGATCGGCGGCGCGCCGAAGAGCCCGTCGGCTTCGGGATTCCAACCGGCGCGCATCAGGAGCTCGTGCCGCGCCGCGGCGAGCGCGGTGAAGCTCGCCATCGTCGCGCCGGTCACGAAGGTGCCCGTCGTTCCCGCGGGCAGATCGAAGAGCTCGACCAGCCATCCGAGCGTGATCTCCTCGATCGTCGCCGCGATCGGCGACATGACGGAGAGCGCCGCGTTCTGGTCCCACGCCGTCGCGAGCCAGTTCGACGCGACCGTCACGGGCAACGAGCTGCCGATCACGAACCCGAAGTAGCGTCCTCCGGCCGATGCGACGGTCGCGGGCGAACCGACGTCGTCGAGCAGCGCGAGCACGTCGTTCGCGGGGCATCCCCGCTGCGGCATCGATTCGCGCAAACGCGCGAGCCCGGCCAGCGCTCGTGCGCTCGGCGCGACGGGCCGGTCCGCGAGCGAAGCGCGATAGCGGACGCTGCGCTGCGCGGCATCGATCCACAGATCGTGCGTGCTGGGCTCCATCGAGGTCGTGGAGCATACGGCGTCGTCGCGGCGAGCGCGCCCGCCGAGCCGCGACGCGAGCCCGCTCGCTTCGCGCGGCGAGTCGGCGCCGCGTTCTCCGGCCGCGCCTCGGCGGCGAAACGCCGCTGGCTCGCGGTGGCGCGCGACAGGCCCGCCGCGCAGCCGTCCTCGGGTTTCGACGGCCGTGAAATGCAGCAGGCCGCGCAAGCCCGGCGGCTCGCGGCGGCCCGTGCGTCATTGCGCGGCTCGTCTCACTGCACGCGCGTGGGTTCCAGGGTCCCCGGCGCATCGCTGCGCGCGTAGACGACCTCCGCGCCGGTGCGGCCGCGACCGCCGAGGTAGAGCGCGTCACCGACGATCGAGTGCGTCACGTCGAGGTGCATCGTCATGCTCACGCCCGAGGCGAAGGGATTGCTCCTCGACGGCGTGTACAGCGAGAGGCGCAGGCCGTCCGACGTGTCGATCAAGAGCCACACGCGCGTCTCGCCATCGATCGACGCGAAGCCTCCGGCGACGAGGTTGTCCGGATCGAGACGCGAGAGCTGCACGCGCGCCGCTTCCGTGATCGACGAGCTTGCGTAGAACGTCATCTCGGTCGCCGCGCCGCGGCGCCGTTCGGGTGCGAGCCGTCGCGTCGCGTCGCCGTCGAACTCCCAGGTGCCGAGGATGCGCTCGGCGGCGAGCTTGTTGCGGATCGCGCGCGCGGCGGAGGCGCTCTCGAGCTCCAGATTCCTGCCGGGCCGTTGAGTCTCGGTGGCGAAGGTCGGAGCGCAGATCGAGAGGGAGCTGATCAGCAGGATGGCGGCGAGCTTCATGGTTGGCCTCGTTGACTTGGCCCGGGTCGTCCGGGCCGGTTGACACTTCGGGAACTTTCGAGCTGAGGGACGCGAGCGGGCGATCCACTTCGAGCCCCTCTCCTGGCGAGGGGCTTGCGCGCCCAAAGCGAAGGCGGCGCGAACGCGCCGCGTGCTCGCGCGCACGCGAGCGCGGAACTCCTCGCCAACTTCGCCTGGAGTGCTACTCAACCGGCGTCGATCGCGCCGGAGCGCGCGCTCGGCGTTGAGATCGACGAACGCGGCGATACACTCCCCGCCCCCGTGGGCCCGTGGGGACGAGCGCCCGTGCGCCGGCCCGCCACACGGGAAACGCCCCCCCTCCTCCCGCCTGCACGCGCCACGTTCGTCGCGCGACCGTCCACATGAAGCCCACTGCCCTGGGAATGGTCGAGACCAAGGGTCTCGTCGGAGCCATCGAAGCCGCTGATGCGATGGTCAAGGCCGCGATGGTCGACCTCGTCGGCAAGGAAAAGGTCACCGCCGGCTACGTGACGATGTTCGTCATGGGCGAGGTCGGCGCGGTCAAGGCCGCGACCGATGCGGGGGCCGCTGCCGCGCGCCGCGTCGGCGAGCTCGTCAGCGTGCACGTCATCCCGCGCCCGCACGACCAGCTCAAGATCATCCTTCCGCCGATGGAGAAGCCCCACGGCGGTCCCGCACCCGCGGCGAGCGGCAAGGGCGGCGCGAAGAATCCCGACTGAGCCCGTGGCGCGCGCCGCGTGACGTTCGACGTCGCGCTCCTCGCACCGGTCACGAAGGTTCGCCGTGCAACAGCTCGATCCCGATCTCCGAGCGCTCCAGGAAGTGCGCGACATGGTGGCGCGCGCGCACGCCGCCTGCGAAGCGATCCACGGCTATTCGCAGGCGCAGATCGATCGCGTGTGCGAAGCGATGGTGCGCGCGGCCTCCAGCGCGGCGTACGACCTCGCGCGCCTCGCGGTCGAGGAGACCGGCATCGGGCGCGTGCACTACAAGGTGCTGAAGAACCTTTTCGGCGCCGAAGGCACGTGGGCCTCGATCAAGGACGAGAAGACGGTCGGCATCATTCGCCGCGACGACAAGGCGGGCATCGTCGAGATCGCGACCGCGTCCGGAGTCGTCGCGAGCATCGTCCCGACGACGAATCCGACCTCGACCGCGATCTTCAAGGCGCTGATCAGCGTCAAGGGCAAGAACGCGACGGTCATCAGCCCGCACCCGCGCTCGCGGCGCTGCATCAACGAGACGGTGGAAGTGTTGCGGCGCGCGATCGAACGCGCGGGAGCTCCTCCCGATCTCGTCTGCTGCCTCTCGAACCCGACGCTCGAGTCGACCGCGGCCCTGATGAAGCACAAGGACGTCGCGCTGATCCTCGCGACGGGTGGAACCGGCCTCGTGCAGGCCGCCTACAGCTCGGGCAAGCCCGCGTACGGCGTCGGTCCGGGCAACGTGCCGTGCTACATCGACCGCAGCGCCGACATTCCGTGGGCCGCGCAGTCGATCACGGCGAGCCAGAGCTTCGACAACGCGACCTTGTGCTGCAGCGAGCAGGGGCTCGTGATGGATCGTCCGATCGCGGGGCAGCTGATCGGCGAGCTCAAGAAGCGCGGCGCGCACGTGTGCAGCGAGCACGAGACGCAGCTCCTCGCGCGGTTGTGCAACAAGAACGGCCACATGAACGCCGACGTCGTGGGGCTGGATCCGTGGCGCATCGCGGAGAAGGCGGGTTTCGAGGTGCGGCGCTCGACGACGATCCTGCTCGCGCACCAGGGCGGAGTCGGCAAGGAGTGGCCGCTCTCGATCGAGATCCTCGCTCCCGTGCTCTCGCTGCACACGGTCGACGGCTGGCAGGAAGGCTGCAAGATCTCGATCCAGATGCTGAAGGCCGACGGGCTCGGCCACACCCTCGGCATCCACTGCAAGGACGAGCGCGTGCTCGACGCCTTCTTCGTCGAGAAGCCGGCCAACCGCATCATCGTCAACGGTCCGTGCAGCCAGGGTGCTGTCGGCTACAGCACGCAGCTCACGCCCTCGATGTCGCTCGGTTGCGGTCCGCAAGCGGGCAACATCACGAGCGACAACATCAGCGCGCGGCATCTCGTGAACATCAAGCGCGCCGCGTTCCCGCGCCGTGATTGGGCGGAGATCGAGAAGCGCGATCACGCGCGCGTCGCGCAGTGGACGGGCGAGACCTCGCCGCGCGGCTCGTGTCTCCCGGGCGATCCGGGCGCCGCGTCGTCGAACGTCGCGCAGCCGAGCTCCAGCGCTCTCGCGACGAGCGACGCGACCTCGAATTGGCGCGGGAATCCGGCTGTCGAATCGAGCAGCGCGCGTCCGTCGAGCTCCGCGAGTCCGACCGCCGCCGCGACGGCGACGATGCAGCCCAAAGTGCAGGCCGCGTTGAAGTCGCAGCCGCCCGCGAATGCTCCGGCGCCGACCTTCGTGCGACCGAGCGCACCCGTGAGCCCGGCTCCCGCACCCGCTCCGCAACCGCAAGCGAGTGCGAACGTCGCGTCCGCGACCCCCGTTTCATCGACCTCCTCACCCGGCAGCGGCGTGCGCGGCGGCGCGTACGTCGGCGGCGGTTTCACGCCGCAAGAGATCCAAGTGATCCTCTCGCACGCCGGCGCAGGTTGCCCGATGGGCCCGTGCAAGGGCTGCCCGCATCACGAAGTCACCAGCGGAGCGTGTCACGCCTGACGCGCTCCGCCGAACGATCGTTCACGCCTCCCCAACTCATTCCTTGATCCACGCGGAGCCCGCGCTCCGCACGCAGAACCAGGACTCCAGCACTCATGGACAGCATGATCGCTCTCGGTCTGATCGAGACCAAAGGACTCATCGGCGCCGTCGAAGCCGCCGACGCGATGTGCAAGGCCGCGAAGGTGACCTTGATCGGCCGCGAGCAGTGCGGCTCGGCGCTCGTCACCGTCATGGTGCGCGGCGAGGTCGGCGCGGTGAAGGCCGCCGTCGAAGCCGGCGCGGCCGCGGCGAAGCGCGTGGGCGAGCTCGTCTCGACGCACGTCATCCCGCGTCCGGCGGGAGACCTCGATCGTTTCCTCCCCAAGCCGCCGGCGTCGAGCTGAGCGCGTTGCGCGCTTGAACGCGAGCTCGCGCGCCGATCCCGGCGCGCGTCCGCGCACGGCGCACGAACATGGCGAGCCCCCCGATCGAGCTGCGCGGCGCGGTCTTCATCGACCAGATGCAGCCGCAATTCGCCGCCACCGTGGCGACGAACTCCGACGGCTACTTTCCCGTCGCGGGGGAGTCGTCGTTCTGGCTCGAGGTGAAGCCGGGCATCGTGATCAATCGACTGATGGACGTCGCGCTCAAGAGCTGCGACGTCAAGCCGGGCGCGCTCGTCACCGAGCGCAGCTACGGCACGCTCGAGATCCACTCGCCCGACCAGGGCATGGTGCGCCAGGCGGGAGCGCTGATCCTGAAGGCCGCCGGCGTGACCGCGGCCGACGCGCTCGCGCCGAACCTGATGACGAGCGAGATCATCCGCAAGATCTCCGACCACCACGCGATGATGATCAATCGCACGCGCGCGGGGATGCTCGTGCTCGGCGACGACACGCTCTACACGCTCGAGGTGAATCCGGCGATCTACGTCACGCTCGCGGCGAACGAAGCGGAGAAGGCGTCGCCGATCCGCATCGTGGGCCTGGGCGCGGAAGGCGCGGTCGGACGCTTGCGCCTCGCGGGCACCGACGCGGAGATCGACGAAGCGGTCAAGGCGGTGAAGCGCGCGCTCGCCAGCATCGGCGGTCGCGCCAACGCGGGGACGGACTGATGTTCCTCGGCCGCGTCGTCGGTGAAGTGTGGGCCACGCGCAAGGCCGCGGACCTGCGCGGACTGCGCCTGCTCGTCGTCGAAGCGCTCGACGAGCGCCGCGATCCGGGCGCGCCGAAGGTGACGCCCGTCGTGGCCGCCGATCCGCTCGGCGCCGATGTCGGCGAACACGTGGTCGTCGCGTTCGGCAAGGCCGCGCGTGTCGCGCTCGGCGGCGACGGCGATTTCGCCTTCGAAGCCGCGATCGTCGGCATCGTCGACGACTTCGACATCCCCGGAGCACCGGAGAGCTGGCGCATGGACGACGTGCGCGACATCGCCGCCCGTCATGCGCAACGCGAGACCGTGCGCGCGCAGCAGGCGGACGATGCGACCGCGAGCACGCCCGCGAACCCGCGAGGAGGCCGCTGATGCTCGTCGGCACCGTCGTCGGCAACGTGTGGGCCACGAAGAAGGACCCGACGCTCGTCGGACTGCGCTTCCTCGTCATCCGTCCGTTCACGACCGATGGCAAGGCGAGCGCGGAGACGCTCGTCGCCGCCGATCCGATCGGCGCGGGCATCGGCGAGCGCGTGCTCGTCGTCTTCGGCCGCAGCGCGCGCCACGTCATCGGCAAGGGCCACGACGTCGGCTTCCAGTGCGCCGTGACGGCGATCATCGACAAGATGGAGCTCGAGGACGGCTCGATCATCGGCCCCACGCGAGAGCACGATCAGTTCGGGCCGGAGCTCGGCGCGCGCGCGAAGCGCGGCAGGCAGCCGGAAGGCCCGTGACGACGCCCCGAACACCAGGCAGATCCCGACGAGGCAAGTGATGAACCGCAACGACGTGAACCCCGAAATCCGCGACGACGTGACGCTCGAGTCCTGCATCGGCCTGCTCGAGCTGTGCAGCGTGGCGCGCGGTGTCGAAGTCGCCGACGCCGTGCTCAAGGAAGCGCGCGTCGAGATGCTCTTCGCCACGCCGGTCCATCCGGGCAAGTACGTGCTGCTCTTCACCGGCGGCGTGCAGGACGTGCGCGCGAGCCTGGCGCGCGGCGCGCAGCTCGCGGCGAGCGACCTCGTCGATCAGCTCCTGATCCCGCAGGTGCACGAGCAGATCGTCCCGATGCTCAAGCGCAAGGGCGGGCGCATCAACGGCTCGCTCGATGCGATCGGCGTGATCGAGACGACCACGGTCGCGAGCTCGATCCTCTCGGCCGACGCCGCGTTGAAGACGGCCACCGTCGATCTGATCGACATCCGCATCGCCAACGGCCTGGGCGGCAAGAGCTTCTTCACCGTCACCGGCGAGGTGAGCGACGTGCGCTCCGCCGTGATGGCCGGCGCGAAGCTGGCGCAGGAGCGCGGGCTGCTCGCGCGCGACGTCGTGATCCCCAAGCCGCACGCGGAACTCGTGCGGCACCTGTGATGCGCGCGACGTTCCCGCGCCGGTCGAGACCTTCGCACCGCACGAAGTGACCCGCTGAACGATCCCCGCCGAATCAATCCCTCATGCCGCGCCGCTTCCTCACCGTCGACGACCTCGTGCGCCTCGCCGCGAAGGACGTCGTCGTCGACGCGGACACGATCGCGACGCCGCAGGCGCTCGACTACGCGCGCGCCAACGGCATCACGCTGCGCAACGGCACCGCGAGCTACGTCGAGCCCGTGCCCGACCGCGGCCCGGACGCGGAGAAAGCCGTGCGCACGCTCCCGCACCTGCCCGAGCCCGACGCGGACCTCGGCCCGGGCATCGTCGTCACCGCGGTGGGGAAGAACCGCCCCGGAGTGCTCGCCGAGATCACCGCCGCGCTCGCGCAGAGCAACGGCAACGTGATGGACATCTCGCAGAAGATGGTCGCCGGCTACTTCCACATGGTCGTGACCGTCGAGCTCCCCCCCGGCTCGAACTTCGGCGAGATCAAGAAGTGCCTCGAGTGCCTCGGTGGCCCCGACGACTACGTCGTGCGCGTGATGCACGAGCGCGTGTTCCGGTTCATGCATCGCATCTGAATCGTGGAACTGTTCGACGCGTGGATGACGCCGAAGCGTCGACGTGCGCCTGAGCCGTACGCGTGGAGTCCGCTCGACCTTGGGCCCAGGCCGATGGTGGTTGTGGATCGGTCCGCGATGCTGGGGAGGCTCGGCGACGTCTTACCGCGTGGCGGTTCCATCGTGCTTCCCGACATCTTCTTTCACGAGATGGCGACTGCGGACGACGCGAAGCGGAACATCGATCGCGCGTGTTTCGAGCCACTTGTGCGCAAACACCAGTCCCGTTCGTTGTTGATTGCTCGGCACTGGCGCGACCTGTCGAAGGCCGAACGCGAACTCGGCTCACCGGTCGATCCCCGCGAATCAGTTTCGCTGGACGCGTCGAACGCATTTCTGAGAGTCGTTCGACACGACGGTCTCGAATGGGGCCTCCCGAAACGTAGTGGCGGTCGAACAATGGAACCGCGAGGCGGGAGAGTTCGTAGACGCGTGCAAGAGACGTGCTGCGATCCTGCGGGAACGAGACCAATCGCCGCTGACGCCGCTCATCGATGACCACGAGCTGCAACGCGTCGTTTGTCAACCCGCATTCACCTGCGCTTGGCTGGGTCAGAACATGCCGGACTATGCGTGCGGTGAATGGCCCGCACGGCTCTCCCAGTTTCCAGACGTCTACGCGCCTGGTCGTTGGGGACGCCTGCTCGTCTGGTATGCGCTCCCGGTACGCCGCCCGCGGTGCATCGGACAAGGATCTGGGGAACAGCTACTACGACGCCAAGTACCTGTTCAGCGCGTCCTACGTTGGCCGCATTGCCACGCTCGTCAACGATCAAGCGATCGCGTGCCGCGCGGTGTTCCCGTACGTCGAGCTCTTCGGATCCAGCCCAGCCTGACGACGCATCCGCGTTCCGTGGGCGTCGTCCGAGCCAGCGCCGAGCGCGTTCAGCCGGTTGCTTGCTATCCTTCTGGCGTATGGCCGAACCGATGGACCCGACGAAGCTGCTCGAACGAATCGAGATCAACCCAAAGGTGATGCTGGGCAAGCCCGTGATCCGCGGGACGAGGATCACCGTTGAGATCATCTTGGAGAAGCTGTCCAACGACAACTCGGTCGAGAGCATCCTCGCGGATTACCCCCGCCTGGCGCGAGATGACGTCTTGGCCGCGCTCGCGTTCGCGCATCGATCCATTGGCACGGACCAGTTCACCCCGCGCATTCGCGACGCGGGATGAAGCTCTTCGTCGACGAGAACGTCGAGAGAGCCATCATCGAGGCGCTTGTCGCCGCCGGCCATGACTTGCTCTGCGCAATCGACACGGATCCGCAGGCCGCGGACGACCTTCTACTCGCGCTCGCGACATCTTCCGACCGAGTCCTCCTGACCAACGACAAGGACTTCGCGTGGCTCGTGTTCTTCGCCCGACGGGGTGCTCATGGCGTGATCCTCCTGCGCTTGGCGCACATGGCGTCGCGCGAAAAGGCCGCGCGAGTCGTGCAGGTGCTGTCATCCACGACGGAACCGTTCGAGGGTTCGATCGTGGTCATCGAGCACGACAGCTTGCGGCGCAGGTTGATCCCTGCCGGGTGAAGCGCGGGAGCGTTCAGTCGTCGGGACTGGAAGTCTGCTCGTGCGGGTACGAGCTTGCGCGCCCCGTCAGCGCACATCAGTGGTCAGGTGGCGCTCGAATTCGGAGCTTGGAATGCGGAGCCTGAGCAACTCATCCACAATCGCGCGGCCGCGTCTCCGTGAATGAGTTGCTCAGGCTCCGTGTTCGTCCGTCAACCCGAGAGGTTTTCGCACGCCTGCAGCAGGCGCGACGCTCACGAGCGCCGTCAGGGTGAACGGAAGGGGGCAACAGGGATCGAGCGAAGTGTCTCACGACCGCCCTCCGTTCAGCGCGCCCAGTCGACGATCACGCCGTTCGTGATGTTGAACGTCGCGCTCGTGCAGAACGCCGCCGCGTTGCGATAGGACACCTGGTACGTGCGCGTGCCGCCGTCCGCGGGCACTTGGCCGCGCACGCTGACGGACGGATCCGTCGGTCCCGGGAAGACAGCGACGCCGCCCGAAGCCGCGACGGTGCGCAGTCGCAGGATCGAACCACCGGTGCACATCAGCCCGTCACCGAAGACCGCGCTCGCGATCGACGCCGTGCCTTGGAAGAACGTGCAGGTCGACGTGGCCGGCACGCCGCTCACGTGCAGCACGAGCGAGTCGCTCAGCGTCGAAGGAGTGCCGGTCGCCGTCAGCAAGGCACCCGTCGGGTTGACCGAGTTGCGGCAGCCGTGCCCGGCCGAACCGTTGTTTCCGCAGGGGCACGGCGAGGCGCTGCCATCGCCGGGGCAGGAGCTGTGCGTCGAACCGCCCGCGAAGCCGTCGAAGAAGCGGCCGGTCACGTCGTGTTCGGTGGTGACACCACCCCAGTCGAACGTGATGAGGTAGCGGTGGTCGAGCGCGCCACCCGCAGGAGCCGCGGCGACGCTGCAACGGCGCGTGTCCGGGACGAGACCCGGCTGTGCTGGAACGTGCGGTTGGACGGCTTCGAGCGTGTCGCCGACGACCGCCAGATCCGTGGCGAACACGGCCGCAGCCGCGCCTCCCACGTTCTCGGAGTACGCGACGAGGAAGTGCTCGCCGTCGCTGTCGATGCTCGGCTCGAACTGGTCGTTCAGGATCGTGTTGCCCTCGAGCGCGCGGATGTCCGCGGTCTGCAGCACGGTCGATCCGTCGAGCAGCGCGGCCATGACGGTGCGCACGCCGCCCAACCCGCCGAGTCCTTTCACGTACGTCACCGCGTAGCGCGACGTTCCCGCGATAGGGCTCGACGCCACGGCCGTCGCCTCGTTCTGCGAGCTGCCGGCGATCGTGAACGGGAAGGACAGCGTCAGGCCGCTCGGCAGCACGCGCGCGCCCACGATGTCGGCGAGGCCGATCGTCCCCTGGGCCTGCCAGGTCAGGAGCCAAGACGTGCCCTCGTTCGAGTTCGAGATCGACGCCGCCGTGTAGTCCACACCGGACGCGGTGAACGTCGTGATCGGGATCGCGCCGCTCGCGTCGACGAGCGCGATGGAGATCTTCTTGTCGTTGCCCGGAAAGTCGTGCTCGTACACGACGCACCACCTCGGGCTCGTGGGCGAGGAGTCGCCACCGACGTCGGGCAGGATGTTCGAGCCCCCGGCACCGGCGCTGATCACGATCTCCGGGCCCTGCGCGCCGCTGGGTTGCGCGATTCGCCCCATCACGCGCCGCAGGCCGGTCGTCGTCGTCTCGCCGGCGACGATCAGGAATGCGTGAGCGCTGGCCAGATTGGCGACGCGCGGGCGGCTCCACGACTGGGGGCCGATCTCGACCTGCGAGACCCCGAGCGGCGTCCCGGTCGAACTGTACTGGCACGCCAGCACGTCGTGGTCGATCGCGGAGTTCACTTGCTCCCACACCACCATCCAAACGCCGCTCGACGAGTCGAACGCGGCGTCGCTCGAGACCTCGTCCAAGGTGGTCGCAGGGACCGTGATGCTGCTGACGACGGGATCGACGACGATCGGCCACGCGGCGCTCGCGAGCATGCCGGCAGCGACGCGGATCGTGATCGCGCCGTCCGCGCAATGCGTGTCGACCGACGTGCGGCGTCCCGATGCGTCGACGACGACGGCGCGGCTGTAGGAGACTCGTGCGCCCTCGGAGCGCAGCTCGATCCCGTCGTCGGTCTCGACTCCGTCGACGCCGACCGGCACGTGCAGCACGAGGTCGCCGGCTCCGAGCGAGTGCTTGAACGTGAAGCTCTGCTCGACCGCGCTCGGTGCCAGGTCGTAGCTCTCGACGAAGGCTCCGCGGTCCAGCTCGACGCGGTCGGCGTGACGGGTCGCTCTCGCGGAGCGATCGAACGTCAGCGTCTCGCCGCCGATCGTGACGGAGTCGGGCGAGAGGACGTGCGGCTGGCTGCGCTGCACGGCCGACCCGACGCGCGGCAAGTACGTCGCGCCGCTCGCGTCGAAGCACGCCTTCCACGTCGATCCGAGCGCCCACGTCGATCCGTCGCCCCGCTCGTCGAAGAGGACCGGACGCGCGTCGAGTGTGTGAGGGTCGAGCGACGCGGTCGGGAGCGCGCCGCCGGCGCGCGCGGCGGGCTCGTGGGCGATGGCGCTGGGCGGCGCGGTGCACAGCGCGAGCGCGAGCGCGACGGACGTGGCGAGCGAAGTGGGGACGAAGTGTTGCATGGCCGATGTTCCTCGGGGCAGGGATGGAGATGCCCTTCCTCGGGATGACTGCGGCGCGCGGCAGCCGGAGGACAGTCCGGGCGAGAAAATCCGCTGCCAAGTCGACGGTCCGCGCGACGGCGCCCGATCGCGGCGTGCACGGTCGCGCAACGCCAGGAGGCTCGCGTGGTCCGGCTCGATCTCGAGCCCGGTCTCGGCCGCCGCGAGGGAAGCGTGCGTGGCTCAGCGGTCGGTGACGCGCTGCGCTCAACGGCCGAGCGCAGCGAGCGCGTCGGCGTGTTGTCGGGAGAGCTCCGCGTCGTTCGGCGTGGCCGCGAGGCCGGCCTCGGCGACCATCCGCGTCGCGTCGAAGGCTTTGAGGTAGGCGAAGAATCCGGCCACCTGACGCCAGTAGCCCACGTCGGCCGGGTAGAGGCCCGCGATCGCGTAGTCGAGGTTCTCGCGCGCTCCGCGCGTGTCGCCGGAGCGATCGAGCACGGCACCGAAGAACATCCGCGCCCTGTGGTTGTCCTGGTCGAGATCGAGCGCGCGGCGGTAGTAGCCGAGTGACGTCGCGTCGTCTCCGGCGATGAACGCGTAGGAGCCGAGTCGCGACAGCGCCGCGAAGAGCCGCGGATCGAGCCGTTCGGCTGCCTCGAACGCCTCGCGCGCGTCGTCGATGCAGTCGTCGGCCTCGAGCGCGTCGCCGAGCAGGAACTGAAGCACCGCCGCGCGCGGTTCGCGGGCGAGTCCGCGTCGGCACCAGCCCTCGGCGGCGGCGGGGTCGCCGCTGCTCTTGCACGCTTGCGCGAGCAGGTTGTACGTGTCGACGGGGGACGGATCGATCGCGATCGAGCGCTCCAGCAGCGGGCGCGCGGACGTCGGGTCGATCAGGACCAGCGCCTGGCCTGCCCCGTAGAGCGCGCGCGCCGACGCCGGCCACAAGGTCGTGAGCGCCGCGGACGCGGAACGCGCGGCCTTCGCGTCGCCGAGGTACTGCGCGACCGATGCGCGTTGGATCTGGTAGAGCGCTCGCGCGACCGGCGCACGCGCGATGGCCTCCGAGTACAAGGCCAGCGCGCGCGCCATCGACGCGCCCTGCTCCGAGTACGGCCGTCGCGTCGCGTCGGTCTGCCAGCACAGCCCACACACGAAGAGCTCCAGCGCGCGCGTCGTGGGCGGCAGGGTCTCGAGCGTGTTCCCGACGATCGGCGCGTGCGCGGCGAGCGCGCGCAGCGCGTCGACGCCGCGCAGATCGACGGGCAGCGCACCGATGCGCGCGCGGACGAGCGCGTCGTCCTTGCGAGCGATGCCGGCGACGACGAGCCCGACGCGCGCCTCGACGCTCGCGGGATCGAGGACCAGCGCGCGCTCGAATGCGTCGTCCGCCGTGATCGTGCGCCCCTGCCCGAGCTCGCGGAAACCCTCCTCGAGCGCACCTTCGATCGCTTGGCTGCGCGCCAAGGCCTCGGCCGCGTGCACCTCCTCGCGCGAGGACCACCAGCTCCCGCCGAACAACGCGGCGACGACCGTCGCGACGAGCAGCGACGCACCGAGCGCCGCCTGTCGCGGTTCGCGACGCGCCCAGCGCGCGAGACGTCCGTGCCAGGGGACGGGTCGCGCCGCGATCGGGCGACCGGCGACGCACGCCTCGAGGTCCGCGGCCAGCTTCGCGGCGCTGGCGTACCGCCGCGAGCGATCGCGTTCAATCGCCGTTGCGACGACGACCGCGAGATCCGGCGGCACGTCGCGGTTGCACGCGCGAACGGACGGCACGGCGTCGAAGAGGATCGCGCGGTAGAGCGCGGCGGGAGTCGGTGCCTCGAACGGCCGGCGCAAGGTGAGGCACTCGTGGAGCGTCACGCCGAGCGCGTAGACGTCGCTCTGCGCGTCGTGTCGCGTTTGCACGCCGCCGACGTGCTCGGGAGAGAGGTACGCGGGCGTGCCGGGCGTCTCGCCCGTCTTCGTCGTGCCGTGCGCGTCGTGCTCGTCGGTGATCGCGAGGCCGAAGTCGAGCAGGACGGGAGCACCGCCGGCCGTGACGATGACGTTCGACGGCTTGACGTCGCGGTGGACGACGCCGCGCTCGTGCGCGAACGCCAGCGCGTGCGCGACGCGGGCCACGCACTCCGCCACGGCGAGGACCGCTTCGCGTCCGCGGCGTGGCGAGCCGTCGAGGACGACGCAGCGCCCGCCGGCCTCGCGCGAGCGATGGATCGCGTGCGACAACGTCTCGCCGTCGACGAACCTCATCGCGATCCAAGGTCGCGCGTCCGACACGCCCGCGCCGTACACCGTCGCGATGCCCGGATGGTCGAGCCGCGCGGCGAGCTCGGCCTCGCGCCGGAAGCGTGCGCGCGCCGCGGGGCTCGCGAGAAGCTCGGGCGTGAGCAGCTTGAGCGCGACGCGCCGCTCGAGCGGCTCCTCGACCGCTTCGAGCACGACGCCCATCCCGCCGCGCCCGATCTCGCGCAGGACCCGAAACGGCCCGACGCGCTCGGGCACGAGCAGAGTCCGGTCGTCGGCCGAGGCGGCGCGCTCGATCACATGGAGCGAGGCGGCCGCCGCGAGCGCCGACTCGAGCTCGGCGCCGAGGTCGGGATGGCGCGCCGCGTACGAGCGGGCGTCGACGCTCTCGCCGCGACGCAGCCGCGCGACGAAGTCCTCGAGCGCCTCCTCGGCGGTCGGCGGCGTCGCGCTCACGCGCGCGGGCCCCCGGCCTGCGACGCGAGCGACTCGAGCACCGGGCGCAAGCGCGCCAATGCGCGCAAGAATCTCTTGCTCGCCGCGGACGTCTCGATGCCGAGTTCCGCCGCGGCCTCCTCGTTCGAGAGTCCCTCGAAGTGCCGCAGCGCGACGATCTCGCGGTCGATCGGGTCCAACTCTTCGAACGCCTGGAGCACGCGGGCTCGCAGCTCCGAGCGCGCCGCCGCCTGCGTGGGGGACGTCGCGCTCGCCACGAGCGCGTCGGCCGCGTGGAGCGAGCTCACGCTCGGCCGCTCGTCGCCGAGTCCCTTGTCGCGCTGCGCGTCGCGCTTCACCGTGCCGAGATGCCGCCGTTGCGCCGCCGCGAGCGACTGGCTGGCGAGGAAGCGCAGCCAGGCGTGGAGCGGCATCGGCTGCGGACGCCACTCGTCGAACCGTCGCACGATCTCGAGCCACGCTTCCTGCACGACGTCCGCCGGATCGAGGCGGCGGCGCAACGACGCGTCGAGGCGCAGCTCTACCATCCGCACGAGGCGCGCGTGGTAGGCCTGGAAGGACTGCGACAGCGCCGAGCGGTCCCCCGCGCGGGCGAGCACTTCGAGCCGTGCGAAGTCGGGTTGCATCGCAGCTTGCGATCTTACGCGCGTCCGGTGGATCGAGGTGCGGGCTCGTGCGCGCGTGCGTCCGAGCCGACGACGCTGAGGTCATCCTACCGCCGCCGCGCCTCTCTCGGGCCCGCCCCGAGCGGCGCCGGGCGTGGTTCGGGTCGACCGCTTGTGGAGTCCACGAGAGCTTGCGGACGTCATCCGCCGAGCCTCCACCGAGTCGGGATCGACGCATCCACATCCCGCAACCGAAGGCACGTGTTCGACACGACTCGACACGCGAGCGAACGCCGCGCTACCCGGCGAGCGCGGTCTCCGGCGGCGCGCGGGCTGCGCGGGCTTCAAAGCCCCTCGCCCGCCGTGCAACGTTTCGGCACCGCGCGACAATGCACTCGAGCAGTCGAGCACAGGTGGACCCGCGCGATCGGGGCCAGAGGGCGCCGAGGCCGGAGCAAGAAGGAGTCTCTCGTGAACAGCATGCAGCATCGACTCGAGTCGGATCTCCCGTGGCAGAGCGGCGAGCTTCGTCTGCGCGCGCTCGCCATCGCGGCCACTCTCGCGCTCGCCGCATCACCTGCGCTCTGCCAGTGCCAGACGTGGAGCGCGCCTGCGGGGACGAACGGCGCCGTGAGCCGCATGTGCGTCTTCGACGACGGCGCAGGTCCCGCGCTCTACGCGTGCGGGAGGTTCACGCTCGCCGGCGGCGCGAGCGCCGACAACGTCGCGCGTTTCGACGGCACGAGCTGGACCGCGCTCGGCAGCGGGCTCGCTTCGGGCGTGACGACCGCGGGCAGCGCCCTCGCGGTCTTCGACGACGGCTCGGGTGCTGCGCTGTACGTCGGCGGCGACTTCTCGAACGCGGGCGGCGTGAGCGCGAACGAGATCGCGCGTTGGGACGGCTCCAACTGGTCGGCGCTCGGGAGCGGGATGGACGATCAGGTGTACGCGCTCGCGACCTTCGACGACGGCTCGGGTCCCGCGCTCTACGCCGGCGGCTGGTTCACGAATGGCGGCGGCGTCGGCGCGACGTACATCGCGCGCTGGAACGGCGCGAGCTGGTCGACGGTCGGCGGCGGTGTGAACAGCGGCTTCCCGTTCTCGACGGCGGTCTACGCGCTGTGCGTCTTCGACGACGGCAGCGGGCCCGCGCTCTACGCCGGTGGATTCTTCAGCACCGCCGGCGGCGTCGGCGCGAACCACATCGCGCGCTGGGACGGAACGAACTGGTCCGCGCTCACGAGCGGCATCGGCGGCGCGGGGCAGACGGTGAACAGCCTCGCCGTGTTCGACGACGGTTCCGGTCCGGCGCTCTTCGTCGGCGGGTCGTTCACCAGCGCGGGAGGCGTGAGCGCGATCTCGATCGCGAAGTGGGACGGAGCGAGCTGGTCGGCACTGGGCAGCGGGATGGGCGGAGTCAGCGTGCCTTCGGTGAACGACATGCTCGTGTTCGACGACGGCTCGGGGCCCGCGCTGTACGCCGCCGGCTCGTTCGCGACCGCGGGCGGGACGAGCGCGTCGCGCATCGCGCGCTGGGACGGAGCGAGCTGGACGGCGCTCGGCAGCGGGCTCGCTTCGACGGGCGTGCTCAACGGCGCGGCGCTCGCGGCGTACGACGACGGAGCGGGCGAAGGGCCGAGCCTCTTCGCCGGTGGCCGATTCACCGATGCGGGCGGGACGCCGGCCGCGAACGTCGGGCAGTGGCACGGCTGCCGCATCACGTCGTTCTGCTTCGGCGATGGAATCGATCCGAACGTGACCACGCCGTGTCCGTGCGCGAACAACGGCGCGCCCGGTCGCGGTTGCGCGTGGCACAACGGACCGAATGGAGCGCTGCTCGCGACGAGCGGCCGCATCGCGCCGAGTGACACGCTCGTGCTCGAGGCGTCGGGCATGCCGAACAGCGCGACGGCACTGTTCTTCAAGGGCAGCGCGCTCGAGCTCGGCGGCAGCGCGGTCTTCGGCGACGGCGTGCGCTGCGCGGGCGGGAGCATCATCCGCCTCGGCACGAAGATCTGCGTCGCCGGAGCCGCGCACTACCCCGAGGCCGGCAACGCGTCGATCTCCGAGCGCAGCGCGACGCCGGTCGGCAGCGGCATCAGCGCCTGGTACCAGACGCACTACCGCAATGCCGCGAGCTTCTGCACGAGCGCGACGTTCAATGCCACGAACGGCGTGAAGGTCGTCTGGTAGTCGCGCGCTCAGCGGTGTCGGTCGCGCGGGCGCGCCGGGCACGACGGCGGCGCTGGTGCTGCTCACCAGCGCGGTGAAGCAAGGCGGGGCGCTGGCGAGCTCGAGCGTTGGCGGTCTCGCGCGCGTTCCTCTTCGTGTCGGAGGACGCCGGGATGATCCGCGCGGTCGAAGACGGCGCGCTCTCGCTCGCGAAGCTCGAACCGCCGACCGCGCTGTGCGGTCCGCCGGCCCCGACAGGGCGCCACGCCCGGCGACACACCGGAAGCCGTTCCAGAGGGACTGCGATCCGGCGCGAACTCGGAGCTCCTGCGGGAGGAGCATCCCGTGTGGACGGCGTCCCGCGCGCCGTGGGCCGCTCCCGCTCGGCGGAACTGGCCCCGGAACCGGCCGCGTCCTGCTGCCTTGGGCCGGGTCGAGAGTGCGCGCGTCGGGTCGCGGCCATTCGACGCAGCCGCGCCGGCGCGTAGACTCCCGCGCCCGCACGCTCATGCCCACCACACATTCCACCCTCGTCGAGCGCGTGCGCGCCAACGGCGTCGTCGGTGCCGGAGGCGCCGGTTTTCCGCTCTACAAGAAGCTCGAGCGGGAGGTCGACACGGTGATCTTGAACGCGGCCGAGTGCGAGCCGCTCCTGCACAAGGACAAGGAGATCCTCAAGCATCACAAGGAGCAGGTGCTCGGCGGGATGCTGCAGGTGATGCGCGCGGTGCGCGCCACGCGCGGGCTGATCGGCATCAAGGACAAGTACGAGGACCTGATCCGCGAGCTCTCGCGCGCTGGCGCGCCGCACGCGATCGAAGTGCACGCGCTGGGCGACTACTACCCCGCCGGCGACGAGTTCATCACCGTCTACGAGACGACCGGACGCGTGATCCCGCCGGGCGGCCTGCCCGGTGACGTCGGTTGCCTGGTCAACAACGTCGAGACGCTGCTCAACGTCGAGCTCGACCAGCCGGTGACGCACAAGTACTTCACCGTCGGCGGCGACGTGCCCGAGCCGGTCACCGTGCGCGCGCCGATCGGCGCGTCGTTCGGCGACGTGCTGCGCGCCGTCGGAGCGCAGCCCGAGCGCATCGGTCACGTGCTGATCGGCGGCGTCATGATGGGCCGCTTGATGCACGGCTTCGACGAGGTCGTGACGCGCACGACGGGCGCGCTCCTGTGCTTCCCTCGCGGTCACGGCCTTCCCGCGCGCTACGCCGCCGAAGCGCCGCAGCGCGATCGGATCGGCCGGTCGGCCTGCGATCAGTGCAGCTTCTGCACGGAGCTCTGCCCGCGTTACCTGATCGGCCACCCCGTCGAGCCTCATCTGGCGATGCGCGGCCTGGGCTTCAACATGGTCGGCGAGTCGATGATCCTGGGCAGCCAGTTCTGCTGCGAGTGCAACCTGTGCTCGCTGTATGCGTGCCCCGAGGACCTCTTCCCCAAGGACGCGTGCGCCGACAACAAGCGCGCGCTGCGCATCAACGGGCTGCAGCATCCCGCGACGGGCAAGCGCGACGTGCGGCCGCACAGCATGCAGGAGTACCGCCACGTGCCGATCTCGAGCTTGATCAAGAAGCTCGGCCTGTCGGAGTTCAGGAACGTTGGACCGCTCGTGAACGTCGCCTGGAACCTGCGCGAGGTGCGCATTCCGCTGCGCCAGCACGTCGGCACCGCCGCCGTGCCCGCGGTGCGCGCGGGAGAGCGCGTGCAGGAAGCGCAGGTGATCGCAAAGGCTCCCGAGGGCCTGGGCGTGCCCATTCACGCGTCGATCACCGGCACGGTGACGAGCGTCGGCGACGAGATCGTGATTCGGAGGAACGATGGCTAGCAGGATGGAAGCGCTCGGCATGCTCGAGCTCTCGTCGATCGCGGTCGCCTACCAGGTCGAGGACGCGATGCTCAAGGCGTCCGAGGTCGAGCTGCTCGTCGCGCGCACGATCTGCTCGGGCAAGTACATCGTCATGGTCGGTGGCCAGACGGCCGCGGTCGAAGCGAGCGTGCGCGACGGCAAGCGCGTCTCGCGCGAAGCGCTGATCGACGAGCTCGTGATCCCCAACATCGATCCGCGCGTGTTCCCCGCGATCAGCGGCGGAGTCGCGCTCGAGGATCGCGACCGGGACGCGCTCGGCATCCTGGAGGCGTTCTCGGTCACGTCGATCATCGAGGGAGCGGACGCGGCGGTGAAGGCGGCGCAGGTGAAGCTCTTCCGCATCCATGTCGCGATGGCGATCGGCGGCAAGGGTTTCCTGATGCTGACCGGCGAGGTGTCCGAGGTCGAGTCGGCCATCGAGGCCGGTGCGCGCCAGATCGGCAAGCGCGGCCTGCTCGTGAGCAAGGTCGTCATCCCGCGCCCCGAGGAGCGCCTGTACCGCGACGTGATCTGAGCGCGCGCGCCGGACTCGATTCGCGGCACAGCCGGGTTCCCGCACCGGCATGCGCACGCACTTCGCCAGCTTGCTTCTCCGCGCTGCGTAGACGCCCGTCAGCGCGCGCGCGCCGGCCCCGTTCCAAGTGGGCAGAGGGGGATGACCAAGACCGCACGAGTTGCGCCTCCCGCGATCTCGAAACAGTGGATGCACCGCCCCAACGGTGCAGGAGAAGTACCCCCATGAAGGAAGCCGTCCGCGTTCTCCACCGCGAGCACGAGCTCATCGAGCGTGCCGCGAACTGCCTGGAACGGATCGCCGACCGGACCGTCGCGCGAGACGAACTCGACGTCGGTGGTGCGCTCGACGTCCTCGAATTCCTGGTCCACTGCGCCAACGGAACGCATCAGCGCAAGGAGGAGCAAGTGCTCTTCCCCGCTCTCCTCGCGCAAGGCGTCGCCACGCACCGCATCGGAGAGCTGCTCGCTGAACACGTCGCCGAGCGCGAGGCGTTGGACCAGATGCAGCTCCTGATCGAGGGCGCTGCCTACGGCGAGGCGTCGAGCCGAGATCGATTCATCTGGCTCGCCCAGCGCTACGCACGGGCCCAGATCGACCATGCACACAAGGAGGAGCTCACGCTGCTGCCCATCGCGGAGGAATTCCTCGAGGAGGAGAGCAACGCAGAGCTGCTCAAGGCCTTCCGCGAGATCGACGTGAACCACTCCACGCACAGCCTGGACGAGTATGCGGAGATCCTCGAGTCGATCGTCGCACGCCTGGATTCGGCGCCGACGGCGGATGCACGACCCCAGGAGTCGCTCGCGACGTCAGGCTGAAGACAGCCCCCGGCTCGGTGCTGGGGTGCGTCGAGGACCACCGCCGTCGCGCCAGCGCCACCGTTTCGGGTGAACAGGGAGTTCGTCGCCCGCAGTCGTCCATCGGCGGCGCCGATCCCGCGCCGGCGCGCTCGTGTTCGGCGGCGGCGCGGTCTTCGGTTACGGCGTGCGCTGCGCGGGAGCGAGCATCCTTCGACCGGGCACCCAGTTCGGCGTCGATCGAGCTGCGCACCCTCCCGAGCCGGGCAACGCGTCGATCTCCGAGCGCAGCGCGAGTCCGGTCGGCGGCGGCATCAGCGCCTGGCACGCGACGCACTCCCGCAATGCAGCGAGCTTCTGCACGAGCGCGACGTTCAACGTGACGAGCGGCGTGAACGTCGTCTGGTAGTCGCGGCGGTTGCGCGCACTGCGCGCTCTATTGCGGGTCGATGCGGAACGTGACCGGCACCTCGACGCGCGACGCGACGGGCAGGCCGTCGTCGGTCGCGGGTGCGAAGTGCCACGCGCGAACGGCGTCGAGGGCGGCGCGGTCGAGGGCGTCGTGGCCCGAAGAGCGTGCGAGCGCGACGGCGGTCACGTCGCCCTCGCGATCGACGTCGACCGCGAGGAGCGCGGTGCCTTGCAGACCGAGGCGGAGCGCGCTCGACGGGAAACGCACGGGCGCGTTGCGATCGCTGGCGGGGCGCGCGGGTAGGTGTACGACCCGCACGGGAGATCGAGGCAAGCAGAGCCCCAGCACGGCACCGAGCGCGACGTGCGCGGTTCACGAGAGCAGCGCCCGAGTGCACATGCCGCCGCGTCGGCGTCGTGCCCGCCATGCTTTGCGGTCGACGCTCCGATCGCGCGCTGAGCTTCGCGCTCGCGCGAGACTCGTCAGGCCCCGCGCGACGAATCGAGAGCCGCGTCAGCGCGCTGTTCCCGGACCTGTCGCCCGTCGCGATTCGATCGTGCCGGTCGCGGCGCACGACGCTCGAATCCTCCGGCGCGTGAGAGTCGAGTGGCGCATTCGCGCTCGGCGTGGCGGGATCGATCGCGTCAATCGCGAGAACGGAGCGGCTTGCGAAGAGAATCGACCTGAATTCGCTGGTCGGCGAGCGTGGACGTGCAAGCATGCCACGTCGCGAACGCCGCGGAGTGTTCGCGCTCTAGCTCAAGACAGGAGGAAACATGCATACGTTCGTCCCGACTGCGCTCGTCGCGTGGACAACTTCGATTTCGGGGCTCGCGCCCGGATCCGAACCGGTCCGGGGAACCGAGGCCGAGGCTTCCTTCACGCAGAGCGGCGTTGCTGCCGGGTTCGGCAATGCCGTACCGATGGGGCACGAGTGGATTACCCGTCTCGCGGCGCTCGAGCTCCTCGGCGGCGATCCGGTCCTCGCTCCCGATCCGATCGACCCGCGTCTGAAATGGACGAAGGGCAAGGCGAAACACACAGAGCTCGACGCTCCCGGCGCGAAACAGGAAGTCAAACGCATCACCGAGCAGAGGATCCCGGACCAACGCTATCAGTCGACGTACGAGCCGGTGCTCTGCGCGATCGTCGGTGAGCGCTGGGTCGACATCGCCGGTTTCAATGTCACCAGCGCGCACGTCTTCGATCGCTGTGACTGCTTCGACGGCGTCGCGCAGGAGCCAGCCGAGATCCAGCAGGATCATTTCATGCGCCGTTACGACGACGCGGGTGCGGAGGGCGGCGTGCACGCGGCGCAACGCTCGCAGCAGCGCTTCATCGAGCACTTCGTTGCCGCCGCGCTGGCGCCGAAGACGCTCATGATGGTCTGGGACGGCGGCGGTTACAGCGCGCTCGACGAGGTCGATCGCAACTACTTCCTGTTCGGCCGGGCTTTGCACCTCTTTCAGGACTCGTTCAGCCCGGAGCACACGGTGCGGATGGCCGACGACAATTTCGAGCGCGTGTGTCAGGTCAAGGCGTACCTTTGCTCGGCGGGCGCGGAGCAGCATTCCCATGCCGCGCCCACCACGCTGGACTACACCAGCGGTGATGTGATCTGGAACGTCGGAACGGGGCTGAACCTCGGGTGGCAGAGCTACCGTCCGAGCTTCATGAAGGCTGTCGCGCTCGTCGCGACCGAAGCATCGAAGGACGCCTGGGCTGCTTTCATCCGCACGATGGGGACGCCGATGGAGCAGCGCGCCGAGGTCGCGCGTGCCGAGGCGCTGATCCTGGTAGAGAACTGGCTCCGTTTCGACGAGGCCGAGATGCTCGCGTGGTACCGCGACGAGCATCACCGGGATGCGACCTACGTCCTCGCCGAGGGCGAGAAGGGCAAGGGGCGCTCTGTGGGGGATTGTGTCCGGGTCGATCTGAGCTTCGCGTCTGGGAATCAGGCCGAGAAGGTCGCGGAGCTCGAGGCCGCGCAGCGGCTCTGTCTCTACAACGTCGTCGCCGAACCGGGCTATTCCGACCTGTTCGATCCCCACGTGAGGATGCCATTCCATTGGCGGTGGAGAAACGCATTGAAGTTGGAGACGCCTCCCGCGGGCTGGGAGCCTCCGATGCGGGCCGCGGACACGGGAGTTCGGGTCCAGATCAAGAGCGTGGAGAACGGCCGTCCCATGTCGGCGCCGGACGGGATCGCCGACAACGCCTGGATCTACTGCAAGGCAGGCGGTAAGGCGCTCGACTTCATCGTCGTCGGACCGAAGAGCGGCGCCTACCTGCGCTTGGCGAACGCGAACCTGTTCCTCAGCTATCGCAGCGTGACGGGAGCAGTCAAGCTCGACTCGTCGCCGACCGACGCCGCGTTCGCATTCGAAAAGGTGAAGGGTGGGTGGGCGCTGCGGAACCTGAAGTACGAGGAGTACGTTTGGCTCTCGGGCGAGTCCCCGTATCTCACGGGCGCGGGCAAGCGCGATCAGGCGAACGCTCAGTGGGTCGTCGAGGGCCTGCCCCCGAGCTGGTAGTCGTCCGTGCGCGCGTGTCACGCCGATCGGCGCGACGCGCGCGCTCCCTGGTGCCTCGGGCAGGCCATTCCGATCGCACTCGACGCGCGCCGTCTCCGCGTGGACACTGTGCGCCCCACGATGGCCCCGTTCACCGACCAGGAGATCCTCGAAACGGTGCGCATGATCGAGCTCGAGACGCTCGACATCCGCACGACGACGCTCGGCATCAGCCTGTTCGATTGCGCGGATCCCGACCTCGAGAGCGCGTGCGAGAAGATCTACGCCAAGATCGTGCACCACGCGAAGGACCTCGTGTCGGTGGCGAACTCGATCTCCGCCGACTTCGGCGTGCCGATCGTGAACAAGCGCATCGCGACGACGCCCATCGCGCTCGTCGCCGCCGCTTCGGCGAGCCGCGACCTCGTGCCGTTCGCGCGCGCGATGGACGCGGCGGCGGCGGCCTGCGGCGTCGATTTCATCGGCGGCTTCACCGCCTACGTGCACAAGGGCTTCACGCCCGCCGACCGCGCGCTCTTCGACTCGATTCCGGCGGCGCTCGCCGAGACGAAGCACGTGTGCAGCTCCGTCTCGCTCGCGAGCTCGCGCGCCGGCATCAACATGGACGCGGTGAACCGCTTCGCCGAGGTCGTGCTCGCGACCGCGCGCGCGACGGAATCCTCGGGAGCGCTGGGCTGCGCGAAGCTCGTGTGCTTCTGCAACGTGGTCGAGGACAATCCGTTCGTCGCGGGCGCGCACCTGGGCATCGGCGAGCCCGAGACGGTGCTCAACGTCGGCGTCTCCGGTCCGGGCGTCGTGCGCTCGGCGCTGCAACGCCTCGGGCCTGAGGCGGATCTGCTCGCGGTCGCGGAGGTGATCAAGCGCACGTCGTTCAAGATCACGCGCATGGGCGAGCTCGTCGGACGCGAGGCCGCGCGACGCCTCGGCACGACCTTCGGCATCGTCGACGTCTCGCTCGCGCCCACGCCCGCGATCGGCGACTCGGTGGCGGACATCCTCGAGCTCATCGGCGTCGATCGCACGGGCGCGCCGGGCACGACCGCGGCGCTCGCCCTGCTCACCGATGCGGTGAAGAAGGGCGGAGCGATGGCGAGCTCGAGCGTCGGCGGGCTCTCGGGCGCGTTCATCCCCGTGTCGGAGGACGCGGGCATGATCCGCGCCGTCGAAGAGGGCGCGCTCTCGCTCGCCAAGCTCGAAGCGATGACCGCGGTGTGCTCCGTCGGCCTCGACATGGTCGCGGTGCCCGGCGACACGAGCGCGGCGACGATCGCGGGCATCATCGCCGACCAGATGGCGATCGGCGCGATCAACCACAAGACGACCGCGGTGCGCATCATCCCCGTGCCGGGCAAGGGGCCCGGCGACAAGGTGGAGTGGGGCGGGCTGCTCGGCACGGCGATCATCCAGGATCCCGGCCGCTTCTCGTCGAACGTGCTGTTCGGCCGCGGTGGACGGATTCCCGCTCCTCTGCAGAGCTACAAGAACTGAGCGCGAAGGAGCGAAACAGCTTCCGTCCGGACTCCGCCCGCGCGCCGCACGACCGGACAGATCTTCCGGGTTCGCTCAAGATTGCCGGTCGCGGCCGTCGACGAGCCGCCGATCGCCGCGCATCCCCGTGCACGGCGTTCCCCCGTGTCGAAACCTCGCATTCTCCTCGTCGACGATTCCGACGAAGTGCGCGAAGCCGTCGCGTCGATGCTCGCGCGCCGCTACGACGTCGTCACGGCCTGCGACGCGGCCGACGCGCTCGAGCGCCTGCGCTCCGGCGACGCCGCGTCGGTCGTCGTCAGCGACTACACGATGCCCGGAGAGGACGGCATCGAGCTCTTGGCGCGCGTCAAGCGCGAATGGCCGCACAAGGTCGGGATCCTCCTCTCGGCGTGCTGCGAGCCGCGCGTCGCGGCCGCCGCCGTCGAGCGCGGTCAGGTGTTCCGCTTCCTGAGCAAGCCCACGGCGTTCGACACGCTCGCCTCGGCCATCGACGCCGCGCTCGCGCTGCACAGCGAACTCGAAACGCGCGCCGCGGCCGAGGAGCGCCTGCGTTTCGCGCACGAATCCCTGACCAGCCTCACGGAGCTCGCGAGCGAGCGCCACGAGCGCCGCGTGGCCTTCCTCGCGCGCGCGCAGCGCCTCGCGCTCGAGCTGGCGGAAGCGCGCGCTCTCGCGACGATGGCGGAGCTCACGGCGCGCGCCGTCTACGAGCTCTTCCCGCGTCGCGGCGTGCTCGTGCAGCTCTGGGACGCGAGCGCGCAAGCGTCCATCGACGCCAGCGCCGGACCCGAGATGTCCGACCGCATGTGGCGCCTGTCGATCGGAGCGGAGCTCGGCGAGCTCGTGATCGACGTGCGTCCGATGCCCGGCGACGCGTTCGGCCACGACGGCGAGCAGGTCCTGCGTTCCGTGTGCGAGACGCTCGCGGCCGCCGCGCGCGGCGCCCTGGAGCGTCAGGCGCTCGAGCGCGCGCAGCGTGCGCTGATCCTCGAGATCGCGCGGCTCACGCAAGCGCGCGCGAGCTCCGGCGCGCGCCATCTGGAGCGCATCGGCGCGTTCTGTCGCCTGCTCGCGCAAGGACTGCGAGCCGACGGTCCGCACGCCGAGCACGCCGGCGAAGACCTGGGGGAGCGCTGGATCCAGGACCTCGTCGACGCCAGCGCGCTGCACGACATCGGCGAGGTGTGCGTGCCCGATTCGATCCTGCTCAAGCCCGGCCAGCTCAGTCCGGCCGAGCGCCAGATCATGATGCGCCACGTCGACGTCGGTGCCGCGGCGATCGAGGACGCGCTGCGCGCCGGCGGCTCGCAGCCGATGCTCGAGCTCGCGCGCGAGATCTGCGCCGGTCATCACGAGCGCTGGGACGGCAGCGGTTATCCCAAGGGCAGCGTCGGCGCGTCGACGCCGCTCTCCGCGCGCATCGTCGCCGTCGCGGACGTCTACGACGCGCTGACGACCGCGCGTCCGTACCGTGCCGCGTGGACGCACGCCGCGGCCGTCGAGTGGATCCGCGCGCGCGCGGGCACGCACTTCGATCCCCGGATCGTGGACGCATTCCTCGCGCACGAGGCGCAGCTCGACGCCTTGCGCGTGCGCCTGTGCGACGCGCCGCCGCGCGAGGATCGCGGCGACGAAGCCGGCGGCGCCTGGAGCGGCGCGCGTCCCGTCGATCGCGTCGCGTGAACGCGAGTCAGAGCCGGCGCAGCGTGCGCGGACGGTGCAAGGCGAGCAGTCGCATCGAGCCGGGCGCGAGCTCGCCCTCGAGCAACGCGGCGCCGCCCTTGCCGAGCTCGATCCAGGGCGCGTGCTGCGGCCCGCTGTAGGGCCTCCAACCCGTGATCAGCCAGCAGGCGAGCTCGGAGAGCCACGGTTCGTGGCCGACGCGCGCGACGCGCTCGCCGCCGATCTCGGAGAGCAGCGCTTCCGACGGCGGACGCGCGAGGCTCGCGCTGACGTGGAATTCGCCTCCGCGACGCTCGAGCAGCGGCTCGAGCAGCTGCGCCGTCTGGACCGCGCGCAAGAGCGGCGAGTGGACGACGCACTCGAAGCGCACGCCCAGGTGTCGCAGCCCGCGCACTCCGCGGCGGAAGCGCTCGCGGCCGCGCGGGGTGAGCGCGCGCGCCGCGTCGTCGAGATCCCGCCGGCGTTCCTCGGCGATGGCGTGTCGGATGAGCCAGAGCTGCACGCGATCCGCGCTCCTCACGCGACGCGCAAACGCGCGCGCGGATCGGCCCACTGACGGCAGAGCTCGCGAGCGCGTCGCTCGAGCTCGCGCTCGAGCCGTTCCGACGTCTCCACGTCGGGCGCCGGCGTCGTGACGAGCTCGCGCAGCGTGCGCAGCAGCACGACGCGATCGTTGTAGGCGCCGAGCTCCTCCTGCGCCGCGCGCAGCTCGCGCGTGTCCTCGCCCAGCCACTCGCGCGCGTAGCGCAACGCGCGCACGCGGCGCCGCAAGCGGTGCAGCGCGGCGAACGGATCACCGGAGTGCGCGAGCTCCTCGGCCGCGCGCCGGGCGCGTTTCGTCAGACGCACGAGCGCGCGGCGCGCCTCGTTCGTCCGGTTCGAGGCGGCAAAGCGCACGGGTCCGGCGGTGCGCGCCGATTCGAGCGCCAGCGCGAGCTCGCGCTCGGCGCGCTGGCGCTCCGCGTAGAGCCGGCCGGGTGGCGCCGCGCTGAGCATCGTGCGCGCCCACGACATCGAGGTCGCGCAGGGGCGCGGCGCGCTGCGGCGCAGCCAGTGCAGGTCGTCGCGCAACACGTCCGTCCCCGCGAGACGCAACCACACGCCCAGGCGCCCGCACGCGACGCGCAGCTGATGCACGTCTTCCTCGGCCGCGCGCGCGGCGGTCTTCGAGACCTGCGCGCGCAGCGCGTCGATCCATTCCTTGGCCGGTTGCATCCTGGTGCGGAGCGAGGAATTGTCGATCGAGTCTACGCCCGCGTCCGGGATCCGGCCCGGAGCTCGCCGCGTGAAGGCCGGATGAAGAAAAACCTTCCCGGGGCGCGCGGCGAGCGTGCGCGCGACCGTCGCTGGCCGGGACGCAGGCCGTTTGCGAGCATCTTCGCCCCTCGCGCGCGCTCCGCGGCGGGCGCGGGACCCGCATGGACATCCTCGGAATTCCATCGAGCAAGGGCGCCACCGACCCGATCGAGAGCGCAACCGGCGACATGCTGAATCCCCAAGCCCGACCGGAGCCCGAGATCCCGCCCCAGGAGGTCGCGCCCGACCTGCGCGATCCGGGGCTCTACCTCAACCGCGAGCTCTCGATCCTCGAGTTCAACGCGCGCGTCCTCGAGCAGGTCAAGGATCCCGCGACGCCGCTGCTCGAGCGCCTGCGCTTCCTCGCGATCTCGAGCACGAACCTCGACGAGTTCTTCGAGATCCGCGTCGCCGGTCTCAAGCAGCAGGTGGCCTTCAAGATCGAGCAGCCCGGCGCGGACGGGCTCTCGGCTGCGGAGACGCTCGCGCGCATCCGGCAGATGGCGTCGCAGCTCGTGACGGAGCAGTACGCACTGCTCAACGACGTGATGCTGCCCGAGCTCGAGAAGCAAGGCATCCGCCTGCTCAAGCGCGCGGCGTGGACGACGGCGCAGCAGCGCTGGATCAAGCGCTTCTTCACCGACTCGATGCTGCCCGTGTTGACGCCGATGGGCCTCGATCCGGCGCATCCCTTCCCGCGCATCCTGAACAAGAGCCTCAACTTCGTGCTCTCGCTCGAAGGCGCGGACGCGTTCGGACGCTCGAGCGGTTTCGCCGTCGTGCAGGTGCCGCGCTCCTTGCCGCGCCTGATCCGCCTGCCGAAGGAGGTCGCGGGCGGGCCGTACGACTTCGTCCTGCTCTCCTCGATCGTGCACGCGCAGGTGGGGGACTTGTTCCCCGGCATGCAGGTGCTCTCCTGCCATCAGTTCCGCGTCACGCGCAACAGCGACCTGTGGGTCGACGAGGAAGAAGTCGACGACCTGCTCAAGGCGATCAAGGGCGAGCTCTCGAGCCGCAACTACGGCGACGCCGTGCGCCTGGAGATCGCCGACGACTGCAGCGACGAGATGGCGCAGTTCCTGCTCGACAAGTTCCACCTGTCGCGCGAGTACCTCTACCGCGTGAACGGCCCGGTCAACGTGCACCGCCTGTCGGCGATGTACGACATGGTCGACCGCCCCGAGCTCAAGTACCCGCCGCTCTCGCCGCGCTATCCGCGGCGTTTCGAGCACGAGCCCGACCCGTTCGCGGTCATTCGCCAGGCCGACGTGCTCCTGCACCATCCCTTCGAGTCGATCGCGCCGCTGCTCGAGCTCGTGCGCCTCGCCGCGAACGATCCGGACGTGCTGGCGATCAAGCAGACGCTCTATCGCACGGGCAACGAGTCGCCGCTCGTCGACGCGCTGATCCAGGCCGCGCGCAACGGCAAGGAGGTGACGACCGTCGTCGAGCTGCGCGCGCGCTTCGACGAAGCGGCCAACATCGATCTCGCGACGAAGCTCCAGGAAGCGGGAGCGAAGGTCGTCTACGGCGTCGTCGGCTACAAGGCGCACGCGAAGATGCTGCTCATCGTGCGCCGCGAGAACGGCCGCCTCGTGCACTACGTGCATCTGGGCACGGGCAACTACCACACGGGCACGGCGCGCGCGTACACGGACCTCGGCCTGCTCACCTGCGATCGCGACATCGGCGAGGACGTGCACCGCATGTTCCTGCAGCTCACGGGGCTGGGCCGCGTGGCGCGCCTGAAGAAGCTGCGCCAGTCGCCGTTCACGCTGCAGCGCCAGCTGATCGCGCTGATCGACAACGAGGCCGAGAACGCGCGCACGGGAAAACCCGCGCGCATCCTGGCCAAGATGAACGCGCTCAGCGAGCCGCGCATCATCCAGGCGCTCTACCGCGCTTCGCAGGCCGGCGTGCCGATCGATCTGGTCGTGCGCGGCATCTGCTGCCTGCGCCCGGGCGTGCCGAAGGTGTCGGAGAACATCCGCGTGCGCTCGATCATCGGGCGCTTCCTCGAGCACTCGCGCATCTTCCACTTCGAGGCCGCGGGGGAGAAGCTCACCTACCTCGCCAGCGCCGACTGGATGCAGCGCAACTTCTACTCGCGCGTCGAGGTGCTCTTCCCGATCCTCGATCCGAACGTCAAGGCGCGCGTGGTCACCGAAGGCATCGAGGCGTACCTGACCGACAATACGCAGGCGTGGCTGCTCGCGAGCGACGGCAAGTACCGCCGCGCGAAACCGGGCAACGCGAAGCCGCGCACGGCGCAGCTCGAGCTGCTCGAGCGTTTCACGGGCTGAGGCGCGCGCGTCAGAGCGACGAATCGAGCAGCAGCACGCTCGCGAAGCCGCCCAGCGTCGGCGTGCCGCTCGTATCGTGGTGCAGAGCCTGCACGAAGAGCGTGCGCGCGAGGACGCCGGCGCCGAGGTCGTTCACCGGCACGTTCACGGTCAGCACGCCGCTCCCGGGGAGCGTGCCGGCGAGCAGCACCGGCTGCGGACGGCGCGTGCGCGCGACGAGCACCCCGCGCGAGGTCGGGAGGTAGTCGAAGCTCGTGCGCTCGCCGAAGAAGAGCTCGACCTCGTCACCCGGCGCGCCGCGCAGCGTGATCGTCCACGAGGTGCCCTCGCGTGCGACGCGCGGCGCCTCGAGCTCGCGCCCGCTGCCGGCGAGCATCGTGTGTGCGACGAGACCATCGATCGGTGCCGGCCTGATCCCGCCGCAGTACTGCTGTCCTGCGAGCGTCGTGACGCACCAGGGCCAGCACGGCAGGAGCGCGGCGCACGAGCCCGAGGGTCCGCTCGACGCGACGACGTCGAGCGAGACCAGGACTTCCGTCGGCGTCGCCGGATCCGCGCCCGCGACGCCCGAACCGCCGTCGCCCGAGAGGTTGCAGAAGTCGCACGACGGCGCGGCGAGCGCGGCGCCGCCGGTTCCGCCCGCGAGGGTCGAGCGCGATGCGAACGCGAACGCGCCGTCGGCGAGGTGCACGCCGTCGCCCGCGTCGCCGCCGTCGCCGTAGCCGAAGCTGCAGTCGACGTGCACGCCGCCGTCGCCGCCGCGCGCCGAGCAGCCGTAGAGCGCGATCGACGACGCGACCGCTTCGAGGCCGTGACCCGTGACGTAGTCCGGCCCGCGCCCGACGAGCGTGCACGCGCTGAACGCGACGTCGGCGCTCGCTTGGACGAACGCGCCGTGAGCGGCGACGCAGCCGGTGTTGCTGCCTGACGCTCCGCGGAACGTGCAGTCGAGGAGCCGGACCGAGCCGGCGCAGTTGTGGACGAAGAGCCCGTGGCGCTGCGCGTCGAAAGCGTTGAACTCGCCGGTGACGGAGAGGCCCGCGAGCACGACATCGCGCGCCGCCGCGAGCCCGCGCACGCGCGCCGCGCCGGCCACGTTCACGCTCGCGCCCGTGTCCGCGACGATCCAGAGCGCCTTGTCGAGCACCTGGAACGTGGTGTAGCTGCCCGATTTCACCAGCACGACGTCGCCGTCGTGCGCGCTGTCGATCGCGGCCTGGATCTGCGGGAACGCGGCCGGGTTGCCGGGCTGGACGACGAGGACGTCGGCGCGGGCGGCGCCGGCGAGCACGGCACAGAAGGCGAACGGGTTCGAAGTCAGGCCCACGACGAAGCTCCTCCCGCCGCTGGCGGGCATGCGAGTCCGGGACAACCCTCTTGAGGGGCTTGCAGGCTGGAATCGAAGCGTTGCAGCGCGCGCGAAGGATCTCGCGCCGATTCGAACGGCTCAAACGCTCTCGAGCGTGAAATCGAGAGCCTTGAGGCGCCCTTGTTCCTCCTCGAGGTCCACGCGCGTCAGCGGATTGGATTCGAGCCAGCCTTCGGGGAACGTCAGGGTCAAGCCGCCCTTGCGCGCCGCGAGGCGCAACGCCGGCAGGCTCTGCTGTCCGCGCCCGCGGTTGAGCAACACGGAGAGGCGCAAGAGCACGCACAGGCGCAACGTCATGCGCTGCAGCGGCGCCGGCAGCGCCTGCACGCGCGCGAGCTCCAGCTTGCGCCGATGTCCTTCGATCAGCGCCGCGAGCACGAGCTGGTCCTCGCGCGAGAAGCCCGGCATGTCCGAGTGCTCGACGAGGTAGGCGCCGTGCTTGTGGTGGCCGCCGTAGCTGAGCGACAGGCCGAGCTCGTGCAGCTTCGCAGCCCACGTGAGGAATTGCGTGCCGCGCTCGGCCGCGAGATCCCAGTCGCGTTGCACCTGCGCGAAGAGCGCGAGCGCCGTGCGCTGCACGCGGCCGGCCTGCACGAGGTCGACGTGGTGGCGTTCGCAGAAGCTCTTGATCGTCTTGTCGCGCACGTCCTCGTGGCGGATGCGGCCGAGCAGGTCGTAGAGCACGCCTTCGCGCAGCGCGCCCTGCGACGTGCGCATCTCGTTCACGTCGAGCGCGTCGAAGATCGCGCTCAGGATCGCGACGCCGCCGGCGATCACCGGCGCGCGCTCGGGCGCGAGGCCCGGGATGGCGAGCTTCTCCACGCGCCCCGCGTCGACGAGCTCCTTGCGCAGCTTGCGCAGGCCCTTGCCCGTGATGCCGCGCTCGCTCCAGGCGTTCTCGCGCAGCACGGTTTCGACCGCCAGGATCGTGCCCGAGCTGCCGATGCAGTCGTCGAAGGCCAGCGCGCGGTAGTGGCGCTCGACGGGGATGAGCTCGCGCCGCGCGGCGAGCACGGCCTTCTCCATCGCCTTCTCGCGCAGCTCGCCGCCCTCGAAGTGCTTCAGCGACCAGTTCACGCAGCCCATGTGCAGGCTGTCGGTCTTCAACGCCTCGAAGCGCTCGCCGAGGATCAGCTCCGTCGATCCGCCGCCGATGTCGACCACCAGCCGGCGCGCGGCGTCGTCCGAGAGATCGTGCGCGACGCCGAGGTAGATCAGGCGCGCCTCCTCGGCGCCGGGGATGATCTCGATCGGATGGCCGAGCTGGTCCTCCGCACGCGCGAGGAAACCGCGCGCGTTGCGCGCCTGGCGCAGCGCGCTCGTGCCGACGACGCGCACGCTGCCGGCGGGCATCGCGCGCAGCCGTTCGCCGAAGCGCGCCAGGCAGGCGAGCGCTTTCTCCTGCGTTGCTTCGCTCAAGAGCTTCTTCGCGTCGAGCCCCTCGGCGAGTGCGACGCGCTCGCGCAAGCGGTCGACGATCGACAGGCGCGCGTCGACGATGCGCGCCACGACCATGTGGAAGCTGTTCGAGCCGAGGTCGACGGCCGCGACGGTCTCGACGGCAGGCGCTGCGCGCTCGGTCGGCTCTCGGCTCGTCACGCGCCCTCTATAACGGAGGCGCGCGAGCGCGACAAGGAGCTCAGAGCTCGTCGGGGAACGTCCACACGCCGCGCAACGCCTCGACGATCTGCGCGCGCACGCGCACCGGATCGAGACGGCTCGGCGCGAGCGCGTCGTTGTGCTCGGCGAAGAAGACGTGCTCGCGGCGGCCGAACCACAGTTCCGGCGAAGGTGTCGCGGCGTCCTGCGCGCGCCAGGCGAGCTCGTCGTCGGGCGTCGAGCCTTCGAGCTCGTTCAAGCGCGTCGCGAGCAGCGCGAGATCGGGACGCGCGAGCGCGCGCCGCGAGACGAGCTCGAACCACGACGTCGTGTTGATCACGAAGCGATAGCTCGCGCCGTGACCGCGACGGCCGACCGACAGCACACGGTCGCTCGCGCACGAGCCGAAGAGCGCGTGACGGCCGGGATCGAACGCGCCGTCGCGCTCGGCGTTCCCCGTCCAGATCGTGAGGTCGAGATGCACGAGCTCGTCGCGCGTCGCGGCCGCGAGCGCGCGGCGCTCGGCCTGGCACTGCTCGAGCGGACCGCGCCAGAGGTCGGCGAACGGCTCGAGCTCGCCGTCGAAGAGGCGCGGGAGGGCGTCCAGGAGCGCGTGGACGACGACCTCGTGCCGCGCGCGGGCATCGAGCCCCGCGAAGCGCGCGCGCCAGGGCGATCGCTCGGGGTCGGCGAGGCCGGTGACGATCGCGTCGATCGCGAATGCGCGCTCGTTCGGGAAGCGGAAGAGGTCGCCGGCGGAGGCGGTCTCGAGCAGGAGCTGCTCTCGCGCGAGCGCCGCCTCGGGATGGCGCACGGCGAAGATCGCGCAGACGCCGTCGGTGTCGTAGTGGTTGTTCGCGATCGCCGTGCAGCCGCGCGCGAGCTCCTCCTGGCGCTGCGGCGCGAGGCGCGCGAACGCGAGCGCGCAACCGCTCGAGAGATCGTGCTTCAAGTCCGCGGGCGTCGCATTGCCCGGCCAGTGCGACAGGTTCAATCCGGGCTGACCCCAGGCGCCGTCGACGCTGGCGAGCAGCTGCGGCTCGACGTGATCGACGATGCGGACGGGGAGCTGCATGGGGCGCGCGGCTCAGCCGTTCGTCTTGATGCCCCGCTCGAGCTTCGAGAGGTTGTTCTTCGAGTCGCGCAGCGCGATCTCGTAGAGCTGGCGCAGGTCGCGCGAGAGGTCCTTGCGCGCGAGCTGCTCCTCGGCCTTGGCCGTGGACTTCTTGTACATCTCCTTGGCGCGCTCGGTCTCGCGGTCGAGGTAGTAGTGCAGCATCACGGCCGTGTCGTTGAGCAGCGACGGATCGTCGGGCGTGAGCGCGAGCGCCTGCGAGTAGCACGCGTAGGAGCGCTCCCACAGCTCCTTGGCCGTGGCGCGCTCGGCTTCGTCGGAGCTCTGCGCGACGTTCGCGCCCGCGTCTCGGAAGAAGAGGCCGGCGTTGTTCCAGTAGCGCGGCTCCTCGGGCTTCGCGCGCGCCTGCGCCTCGCACAGGCGCGCGGCGTCGAGCTTGCGCTCCTTGCCGTCGCAGAAGCCGATCAGGCCGTCGAGCACCGCCAGGTGGTAGTCCGCGTTCTGCTGCAGCGTCGCGACGAGGTCGTCGATGTCCAGATCGGCGTGCTTGAGGATCGCGTCGACCGCTCCGCCCTGATCCTGCCGGCTGAAACGGCACACCCCGATGTAGAACCAGCAGTTCGTGAACTGCGGATACTTCTTCACCGAGAGCACGAAGGCGTCCTCCGCTTCCTTGAACTGCTTCTGGCGCAAGCGAGCCCAGCCGAGCCACCACACCAGCGTCGCGTCGGCCGGATTGTCGGCGCCCCAGTTGGCGACGAAGCCCTTCTCGCCGGCCTCGACCGCCGCCAGGAACGGCTCCTCGCCGATCGCGCCGAGCACCTGCGCGTAGTTCACGAGCGACGGATCGAGACCCATCGCCTTGCCGTAGGCCTGCGTCGCGCCCGCGGTGTCGTCCTTCCACTTGAGCGCGTGGCCGAGGTCGATCTCGACGCGCGCGAAGAGACTGCGCTTCCACGGCGTCGTGTCGTTCTCGAGCAGCTTCGCGGCCTGGTCGAGCGCGCTCTTCGCGTTGTTCCAGCGCGCCTCCGCCGCGTCCTTCTTGCTCTTGTCGCCCGAGAGCTGCTGGTAGTAGCCGAGCTCGAAACGCCCGGCTTGGTAGAAGGACTCGGGGTTCGCGGGCATGAGCTCGCACGCCTTCTTCGCCGCGGCGAGACCCGTGTCGAGGCTCTTCTGCTCCCAGCAAGCCCAGCACAGGAGCAAGAGGCCATCGCGATAGCGCGCGGCGTCGGCGCTCGTCACGCGCGACAGGTAGGTGATGGCGTCGTTGACCTTCTCGCCGGTGAACGGACCGGTCTGGCCCGTGACGATGCTGCGCCGCGCATCGGTCGCGAACGCGCAACCGTAGAGGTAGTCGGCGTCGAGTCCCGCGTTGGCCTTGGCGAACTCGTCGATCGCGTTGTAGGCGTCGTTGATGCGCTCCTGCGCGATCCAGCCGCGCAAGACCCACACGCGCGTCCTGGGCGAGTTGCCATCGAGCGCCGCCGCCTGATCGAAGAGCGCCTGCGCTCCCGCGGGATCCCCCGCGTCGAGCTTCGCGCGGCCGTCCTGGATGAGCGACTCGACATCGACGCGCGGCGCGACGAGCGACGGAGCCGCGCTGGCGAACGCCGCGGGAACGGACACGAGCAAGGGGAGGATGCAGAGGATCTTCATGGTCTCGATGCCGGGCGGTCCCGGTGCGGGTTCATTGCTTGTCGGAAGGAGGTGCCGCCCAGCGTTGCGAGCTCTGGAGACGCGTTTCGAGGCCTTTTTCGAGCGCGACCTGGCATTTCTCCAGCCAGCCGCCCTTGCCGCGCACGTCCTCGCGCGGATCGGGGCCGTGCTCGAGGGCGCGCGTGAACCAGCGCTGCGCGCCGCTCGCGTCGCCTTGCAGCGTGAGCGCGACGATGCCGAGGCTCTCGCAGGCATCGCCGAGCGCGATCTCGAGCGCTTCGAGCGCCGCGCGACGCGTTTCGCGCTGCGCCGGATCGGCATCGGGCTCCGCGGCGAGGCGGCGCAGCTCGCTGACCTGCGTCGCGCCGGCGTCGAGCGCTTTCTGCAGCCACGTCGCGGCCTGCTCGGGATCGCGTTGCAGGTAGCGCGCGAGCACGCCCCCCGCGTCGGCCAGCGTGCGCACGTCGTCGCGTGCGCGCTCCGCGGCCATGACGTAGGCGCGGTAGCTCGCTTCCATCGATTCGCGGGCGAGCGCGAGCTCGGCGTCGATGTCCTGCTTCGAGCTGCCCGCGGGACGGCGGTGCGCGTGGTCCTCGAGCGCCAGCGCGGCTTCGCGGTGCAAAGCTCCCGCGCGGCGCGCGGCGTCGGCGAGCTCGGGTTGCGCGGCGCTGATCTCGTCGTAGAGGCGCGCGGCCTGCACGAGCGCGTCGATCGCATCCGCGCGCGTCACGTTCTCGCCACGGCGCGCGAAGGCAGCGGCGATCTCCGAGAGCCCTTGCGCGCCCGTGCTCATGCGCGCGTCGAGAGCGCGCGTCAACGCGTCGGAGCCGAACTCCTTCATCGAGAGGAAGGCCTGCCGCGCCTCCTCGAGCCTTCCCGCGCGCAACGCGCTCCAGCCGCGACCCGCGCGGCAGGTCAAGAGCTGCTCCGCGCGCGTGCTCTCCCGCGCGGCGTCGAGATCCGTGCAGGCCGCGAGCGCCGTCTCGGCCTCCGCGAAGAGCTCGCGCGTGTCGTCGCCGGCGGAGAAACGCTCGAGCGCCGCGCTGTAGCGCGCCTGCGCCGGGTACCAGCGCACGAGCGCGACCCGCGGCGCGCGCCGCGCGAGCTCCGCGAATTGCGCGAGCAGCTCGTCGCGCCCGCCCTGCATCTGCGACGCGCTCGCGAGCGTCGCGAGCAGCGGCTCGAACGCCGGATCGAGGCGCAGCCCCTGGCGCGCGAGGCGCTGCGCTTCGCGCGCCTCGCCCGCGTAGGCGGGCAGGCGCGCGAGCTCGTTCCACACCGTCGGATCCTCGGGCGTGCGCGCCAGCCAGGCCTCGAGGCTCTTGCGCGCCTCGTTGTAGTACGTCCGCGACGAGGCCGAACTCGCGTCGTGCGCGCGCTCCTTCAAGTACGCGTCGAGGTTCGCTTCGGCGAGCGTGCGTTGCGGCGGGATCGCGCTGTCGGAGACGGGCGCGCTCGCGTTCGCGCCCGCTCGCGCGACCTGCTGGCCGCGCAAGGCGTAGTCGCGCGCCTGCTCGATCTGCCCGAGAGCGCGCGCGGCGCGGCTCGCGCCGTACCAGGCGTCGGCGCTGTCCTCGATCGCGGCGGACTCGAGGAAGTCGAGGCGCGCCGATTCGAGCAGCTCGCGCCCGCCGCGTTCGTTGGCCACGCGCCAGCGCGCTTCGCCGCGCAGCAGCCGAGCCTGCGCGTCGCGCGGCACGATGCCGACGGCGGCCTCGAGGCGTTCGAGCGCGGCCTGGGAGGCTCCGGTGCGCAACTCCTCGCGCGCGCGCGCGACTTCCTCGCGTGCGAGGATCTCCGAGATCAGCTCGCGCGCGCCCTTCCAGTCGCCCGCGACGATCGCGGCGTGCATGCGTCCCCGCGCGCCGTCCAGGCCCGCGCGCGCGGCGAGGCGCGCGAACACCGCCGTTTCAAGCGCGTCGGCGCTCAACGGGCCTTCGACGGCGCCGAGCTCGGGCAGGAAGAGCTCGGTCAGGCGCTGCCGCAGTTGCGCGAGCTCGTCGGCCGTGGGTGCGGGTGTCGATGCGGCCGGTGCGCTCGGCGCGGCCGCCTGGGGCTCGCTCACCGGGGCCGTCGGGGTCGAACCGGGAGCCGCGGCGGGTTCCTGCACCGTCGTCTTCGCGGCGTGCGCGAGGCCCGAGCCGATGCCCGGAGCGAGCTCCGCATGCGCGCTCGCGAGCAGCTGACCCGCATCCGGCGCATGCAAGGCGAGCGCTGCGACCAGGAACGAAGACGTGGCGAAGGGCATGGGCCGGCGAACGGGCGGGCGGGGCGGATTCTACACGCGGCCGATGCGGCGATGGAGCGCGCACCCGAGCACGGCGGTGCGCCAGTGTCCCGTGTCGCAAGTCCCTTGAACGATCCGCCGCGCTGGATCGACGCTGGCGGCGTTGCGCCTCCTCCGAGTATCGCAGCGAATACGCGTCGTCGGCGCGCCTTGCCAGCCTCGATCCATCACGTCGCCTCGTTCAAGGGACTTGCGAGACGGGACACTAGTCGATGCGCGCTGGTCACGCCTGCGCCCCTTCGCCCTCGCGCTGGCGCTTCCGCGCGGATGGCGTGGCGGGAACCTGGGCGCGTTGCGTATCCTCTGGAGCGTCCATGATCGCGCTCCTGCTGCTGGTCGCCGCGGCGGCGCTCGCGCCTGACCGCAAGGCCGCGCGGGCCGGCGCATCGTCCCGCCGGCGCTGTCCAGGCTCGCGCTACGTTTCTCCGTTCTCGTTGCACGCGCAGCGCATCGGCGAAGCGCTGGAGAAGCTCGGCGCGCTGCTCGCATCCGACGCACGCGCCGCGATCGAGGCCGCGCGCGCGAAACCGGACGACGCGGAGCTGGCGGAACGGATCAGCGAGGCGCTCGAGCCGCGCGTGCTCTTCGTGCTCACGATCAATCCCGAAGGGCGCATCGTGCCCTCGCGCGGCGGCGCGCAGGCGGAGCTCGACGAGGCCGACGGACGCGTGTTCCTCGTACGCGTCGAGAACGGCTGCGGGAGCACGGCGCCGCTCGACGTGACGAGCGCGCAGGTGCCGCTCGATCCCGCGCAACGTGGCGCGGACGAGTGGCTCGATCTCGAAGCGTTCTACGGCCCGTTCCTGCGCCGCGAGCTGCTCGGCATCGCGAGGGAGTATCGAGTGCTCGCGCTCGGCGCGCACGCGCGCGGGAAACGCGCCGCGACCTTCCGTTTCGATCACCGGCAGGGCACGCAGACGGCGACCAGCCCCAACGCGATCGACGTGCTCTTCGACGTGCGGCCGGCGGTGGCGTTGACGCTCGGCGTGCGCGAGAAGGGCGGCGCAGCGAGCTACGCGGGCTTCGTCGTGCGCGACGAGCTCGGTTGGGTGCATCCTCGCCCGCGCTGCGCCAGGGCGGGGATTTCCTTCCATCCGCA
>JBGATX010000244.1:0-6857 GCA_044228975.1 Planctomycetota bacterium
GGTCTGGGTCCGGAGGCAGAGGCGGAAGGGGAGCGGAGGCTTGGTCGGGGCGAGACGTTTCGAGGGGCGTGGGCGTTTCGGGCTCTTTTTTCCTGCTCGCGCTCAATCGTGTGTCGATGGTGGGTCGATAGGGGAGCGCGCAGTTTGGTGCGGCGGGCGGTCGTCGGCCGCGCTTGCTCCCCTGCGCCAGGTCCGACGTGAAGCACAACAATCCGCAGGTCAGCCGAAGGGCGCCGCTCGGCGAGATGCTCGTCGAGCAGGGGTACATCACTGCCGATGAGCTCGAGGCGGCGCTGGCGTTCAAGAACGAGCGTGGGCTCAAGCTCGGGCAGGCGCTCGTTGCGTTGCACCTAGTGACGCAGGCGGATCTCGCGCAGGCGCTGCAGCGTCAGGGCAAGATCCACTGCATCCACCTCACGCCGGACATCGTCGACGTCGAGGTGGCGCGCAAGCTCGGGGAGGCGCGCTCGCGGCAGTTCAATGCCGTGGCGTTGAACCAGATCGCCGGCGTCGTGACCGTCGCGATGGAGGATCCCAGCGAGTACTACGACGTCGATGCGATCGGCGTCGCGCTCGAGAGCCCGATCTTCGCCGTGCACGCCGATCCAGGCCGCATCGGCGAGTGCCTGGACATGGTCTTCGGCAAGCCGCTGCACACGCGCGCGCCGACGCCCAGCGAGAGCCTCGATTCGAGCCCCGTGCTCGTCTCGGCGCAGCGCGACGCCGAGAGCGGCGCCGACGCGGACGCTGCGGTGGAGCACGCGGCGACGGCGGAGCTCCCGCCTTTCGCCAGCCTGCTCGACGAGGCCTGCGCCGAGCGCGCGAGCGACATCCACGTCGAGCCGCGCGCGAGCGACGTGCGCATCCGCCTGCGCGTCGACGGACGCCTGCAGGAGCGCGCTCCGCGTTCGCACGCCTGGGCGCGAGCGCTGGTCGAGTCCGTGCGCGCGCGCGCGGCGCTCGAGGAGCGCGACGGCGCCGTGGCGCACGATGGAAGGCTCAGCATCGAGTTCCACGGCGAGCGCCTCGACCTGCGCGTCGCGTGCCTGCCGACCGCGCACGGCGAAGCGTGCGTCATCCGCATCCTGCAGGGCGGCCGGCGCGCGCTCGAGCTCGAGGAGCTCGGCTTCTCGACGCGCCAGCTCGCCGACCTGCAACGCATCGTCTCCGGCGGCGGGCTCGTGCTCGCTGGCGCGCCGAGCGGACACGGCACGACGACGACGCTCTACGCGCTCCTGCGCCGCCTGACCAAGGCCGACACGAAGCTCGTCACGTTCGAGAGTCGCATCGAGGACGCGCTCGAGGGCGTCACCCAGGTGCCGTTCGACGCCCAGCGCGACGGCTCGTACGCGCGCGGCCTGCGCGCGGCGCTGCAGCTCGATCCGGACGTGCTGCTCGTCGGCCAGGTCGACGACGCGGAGACGGCGCGCGTGGTCGTGCAGACCGCGCTCGCCGGACGCCTCGTGATCGCGGCGCTGCACACGCGTGGCGCGTACGAGGCGGTGTCGCGCTTCACCGACCTCGGCGCCGAGCGTTACCAGCTCGCCGACGCCCTGCGCGGCTTCCTGACGCAGCGCCTGGTGCGCCGCCTGTGCCCGCACTGCCGCGCGCCCGCTTCGCCCGACCCGCAACTTCAAGTGTGGCTCGGTCTCGAGGCGGATGAACAGGGTTTCTTCGAGGGCGCGGGCTGCGAGCGCTGCCGCCACAGCGGCTACTCCGGGCGCATCGCGCTCCACGAAGTGCTGCCCGTGGGCGGAGAGCTCTCGCGCCGCCTGCGGTTCGGACCGACACCCGAGGAATGGGCTCGCGCCGTGCGAGATCAGCAGAGCCAGAGTCTGCGCGACGACGGCATCGAGAAGGCGCTGCTCGGACAGACCACGTTGACCGAGATCGATTCGGCCACGGCACGAGGCTGACCATGAACGAGATCTACTTCGCGCACGACGAGCAGGAGAGCCCGGTCTCGCGCACCGGACAGCTGGTCATGGCCGGCTACCGCGTGACGCTCTTCCGCGGCGGCGACGACCTGTGCGCGGCGCTCGAGCGCAACAAGCCCGATCTGGTCGTGCTCGACGTGCTCCTGCACGGTTCGCACGGTTTCGAAGTCTGCCGGCGCATCCGCAAGAGCTTCACGCGCGAGGAGCTGCCCGTGATCCTGATGAGCGACATCTACCGCGCTCGCGCCTACCGCGACGAAGCGCAGCTCGCCGGAGCGCAGGCCTATCTGCTGCGCCCGATCCGGCCCGAGGATCTCTGGCACCAGGTCGCGATGCTCATCGGCAGCGAGACCGAGCCGTCGCACTCCTGAGGCGGCGCGCGCGTTTCAGCAGCCCGCGCAGAGCCACGAGGGCCGCTGCATGAGCGCGCGCCGTTCCGCGCGGCCCGTTCGATGAGCGCGCGCCGTGCCGCGCGCGCTGGCGCATGAGCGCGCTCGAGCGGCGCGATCGTGTACGAGATGCGAGGAACCCGCGCGCGCGCTGGCCGGGCGCGTGCGCAACCGCTACAACGCCCGCCCGATGGCGTTGGAGCTCCATGGCATCGCCAAGTCCTTCGGCGCGCGCGCGGTGCTGCGCGATCTCTCGCTCTCCGTCGAGCCGGGCCAGATCGTGGCCCTGCTCGGCCCCAACGGCGCGGGCAAGACCACGGCGATGCGCATCGCGCTCGGCCTCGTGCCCGCGAACGGGGGAGTCGTGCTCGTCGACGGCTTCGACGCGCAGCGCGATCCGCGCGAGGCGCGCGCGCGCACCGGCGGGCTGATCGAGACGCCCGGCTTCCATCCGCATCGCACGGCACTCGACAACCTGATGGAGCTCGCGCGCCTCTCGGGCCGCACGCGCGACGAGGCTCGCGACGAGAGCCGGCGCGCGCTCGAGCGCGTGAACCTCGGCGCGGAGGCCATGCGACGCGTCGAAGGCTTCTCGCAGGGCATGCGCCAACGCCTGGGCATCGCGCAGGCGCTGCTCGGCGCGCCGCGCTACCTGATCCTCGACGAGCCGCAGAACGGCCTGGATCCCGAGGCCGTCGCGTCGTTGCGCGAGCTCCTGCGCGGCCTGGCGGCGAAGGAAGGCGTCGGCCTGCTCGTCTCGAGCCATCAACTCGCGGAGCTGGCCGAGATCGCGACGCACGTCGTCGTCTTGCGCGACGGCCGCGTCGTGCACCGCGGCGAGATGCGCGAGCTGCTCGCGGGCGGCGATGCGCGCTACCTCGTGCGCACGCGCCGGCCCGAGGCGACGCGGGAGCTCGTGCGCGCCCAGGGAATCCCGTTCGAGGCGCGCGCGGACGGCGAGCTCGAGCTCGATCTCGGCGCGCGCGCGCCCGACGAGCTCGCGCGGCAGCTCGTCGAGCGCGATCAGGGTCTGCTCGCCTTCGCGCCGCGGCGACGAACGCTCGAGGAGCTCTACCTGCGCGTGCTGCACGCGCCCGAGCAGGCTGCGAGCGGCGTTTCCGCGCCAGCCGGAACTCCGGCCCGTGCGCCCAGCGCAGCGCGCGACGCCGGCCGCGCGGGATCGACGACTGCCGCCACCGCCGCGACGACGACGACGCCCCCGACCGGCGCGCTGCGGGCCCGCGCGGCGCGCTCGTCTCGGTGCTGGGCTACGAATGGCGCCGGGCGTGGAACCGCGGGCGCGTGCTCTGGCTGCTCGCGATTCCGATCGCCGCGGGCGCGCTCGCGCTCGTGCGGCGCATCGCCGAAGGTCGCGCCGACGCGGGAGCGGTCGCGAGCGGCGAGGTCTTCAGCGCGACGCGCGTGACGGCCTTCGAAGGCGTCGCCGTCGCTCTCGCCGCGTCGCTGCCGATCCTGGCCTTGATCGCCGCCGGATTCGCGAGCCAGTCGATCGCCGGCGAGCTCGCGCGCGGAACGTTGCGCAACGTGCTCCTGCGGCCGGTGCGGCGCGCGCAGGTCGTGCTCGGCAAGGCTCTCGCGCTGGGCCTGCTGCTCGTGCTCGGCTACGTCGGCCTCGCCGGCGCGATCGTCGCCGCGGCGGGCGCAAGCCTCGAATTCGGCGATGTCAGCGAGCTCCTGCCCAACGGCCAGCCCTTCGTGCTCGTCTCGAGCGCGGAGCTGTGGCCGGAGCTCGCGCGCGTGCTCGCGCTGCCGCTCCTGTCTCTGCTCGGCGTGCTCTGGCTGGGCCTCGCGTGCGGCGCGCTCGTGCGCTCGTCGGCCGGAGCGCTGGCGCTGGCGCTCGGAACGCTCGTCGGCCTCGATCTCGCGCGGCTCTTCGCGCGCGGCGGCGCGCTCGAAGCGTGGATCCCGAGCGCGCACCTGCCCAGTCCGCTCTCCGACACGTCCGTCGTGGGCTACTTCCTCGACCTCGCGCGCGGCGTGAGCTCGGCGCGCTTCGCGTTCGCGTCGCAGAGCTGGATCGTTCCTCTCGCGTGGTGCGCCTTGTCCCTCGTGGTGGCGCGTGCCATCCTCGTGCGACGAGCCGTGCCCTGATGCGAACGACGAGCGTGACGAACCTCCTGTGCGGCGCCGCGTGCGCCTGGATCGCGAGCGCGTGCTCGTTCCTGTCTCACGAGCTGCCGAGCTCCCCGCCGCCGCTCTTCGACCTCGAGGAGCCGCTGGCGTTGATCGCCGAGCCGCAGGACGAGGCGGCGCGCGTCGCGCTCCCGCCCGGTTCCTTCAGCGGCGTCGAGATCGCGCCGACCTCCCCGGCGGACGCAAGCCGCTCACGTGGCCGAGCGAATGGCGCGAGATCGAGCTGTCGAACCCGCCCGGCACGCGCCTCTCCTTGAGCATCGACCGCGCCGCGAGCCTGCGCACGGTCGAGCTCGTGCTCGCGCCGCGCGCTCGAGCGGCCGCGCGAGTCGCCGCGGCGCGCGTGCGCGAGGAAGCGCGCGCGGGCGTCGTGCTGCGCGCCGCGACGGAGGTCGCAGCGCGCGCTGCCGGGCTCGCGCCCGGAGCGGGCGCGGTCCTCGTCGGCTTGTCGAAGACCAGTCCGTGGCGTCGCGCGGGCCTCTCCTTCGGCGATCTCGTCACGCGCGTGGGCGCAGAGGCCGTCGCCGATCCGCAAGTGCTCGTCAACGCCATTCGCGCGGGTGACGAGGCCGTGGAGCTCGACCTCGTGCGCGACGGCGCGCCGCGGCACGTGCGCGCGCCGCTGAGCTCGCGCGAGAGCGACCTCCGCGAGTTCTCGATCCCGTGGATCTACGAGTACGAGAACGACCGCGGCCACACGACGACCTCGGCGCTCTTCGGCCTCTACCACTTCGAGCGCACGCGCGTCGCGTGGCGCTTGCGACTCCTGTGGCTGATCTCGATCTCCGGCGGCGAAGCCGACCGCTTGGAAGAGGTCGACTCGTGAGCGCGGGTCGCTGGCGCGCGGGCGCCGTCGCGAGCGCGTTGCTCCTCGCCCCTCTCTCCGCCGGCGCGCCGCTGCAGGAGCCGCCGCCTCTCGCGCGCGTCTGCAGCGTGCGCATGGACGCGGGTTGGAGGATCACCGAGGTCGTGCTCCACGACGTCGACGGCGACGGCAACGCCGACCTCGTGCTCGCCACGGCGCGCGCGCAAGCGAAGGACGCGCAACCAAGGGAATCGAGCGCGCGCCGCGTGCGCGTGCACCTGCGCAAGTCGAGCGCGCCGAGCTTCGCCGCCGCGCCGGACCTCGAGGTGGAGCTCCCGCGCGACGTCGTCGCCTGGGCCATCTCCGACGTGCACGCCGACGCGGGCGACGAGCTCGTGCTCTTCAGTTCCAGCGCTCTCTTCGCCCTGCGCTGGCGCGCGAGCGAGAGCGAGCGTTTCGTGCGCCTCGCGTCGATCGATTTCCTCTGGCAGCGCGCCGATCCCGAGATCGCCTTCGCCTGGCAGGACGGCGTGGTCGACGTCGACGGCGACGGGCGCGAGGATCTCGTCGTGCCGGGCGCGGGGTTCGAGCGCGTGCTCTTCCAGGATCGCGATGCCGAGGGCCGCGCGCGCTTCGAGCGCGCTTTCGACCTGAACGTGGGCGAGATGGCCAATGCGGGCGCGGCGACCGGCGCGAGCAACTCCGGCGACGGCGCGCGCTCGGCGTCGTTTCGCCAGCCAGGTGGACGGCGCCGCGTCGAGGTCTCCTTCGACGGCGGCGGGCTCGAGCTCGACGCGCGCGCGGGCGCGCGCGGCAAGCTGCTCGAGATCCACGACAGCGTTCCCGCCGGCCAGTTCCTCGACTGGGATGGCGACGGCGATCGCGACGCGCTCTTCCTCATGCCCGAGCAGCTGCTCGTCTTCCGCCAGGAGCCGCGCGGCAGCTTCGCGCCCGTGCCGCTGGCGTTGACGAGCCCGCTCGTGCGCGACCGCGCGCGAGAGCTCGACGTCTCCTTCGAGGCGTGGTCGCGCGATCTCGATTCGGATCACCAGGCCGATCTGCTCTTCTCGGCCGGCGACCGGCGCGCGAAGGAGCCGCGCACGCAACTGCTCGTCTTCTCGGGCGCGCGCAAGCCCGAGCAGGCGTGGGACTCCTCCGCGCTGCCGCTGTTCGGCAAGGACGGCGTGCCGAGACAACTGCTCGTGCTCGCGGGCTTCGCGCGCCTCGTGTCGGTGCGCGACGTCGACGGCGACGGCAAGGACGATCTCGTGGCGCTCTCGCTCAAGCCCGATCTCCTGAGCGAAGTGCGCGCGTCGACGAGCGATTCGGTCGAGACGGAGCTCTACGTCTTCCGCGGTCTCGGCGGCACCTTCGAGAAGCGTCCGGCGCGCTCCGAGCGCGGGACGCTCAGCGCCGCCGGCGCCGATCGCGTGCTGCGTTTCGCGGGCGACGTCACCGGCGACGGCGTCGCGGAGCTCTTCATCCGCGACCAGAAGCAGCGCGTGAGCGTGCGCACGCTGCGGCGCGCGCGCGACGGCGCGCTGGCGCTGCCGTCGGCGGCGCTCTGGACCT
>JBGATX010000245.1:0-6735 GCA_044228975.1 Planctomycetota bacterium
AGAGCGCCGCCGGGCAGCGTGCCCGCCGCGTCCCGCGCGCACGCGCGCTCGCACAGGCGCGCGAGGATGCAGGCCACGTCGTCGACGTGCGCGAACGTGCGCAGCTGACGGCCGTCGCCGAAGACCTGCAACGGTTCGTGGCGCGCGGCCTGCTCGAGGAACCGCGGCAGCACCATGCCGCTCGAGGCGTCCTGTCCGGGTCCGACGACGTTGAAAAAACGCAGGTGCACCGGAGCGCGCTCGCGCGGCCAGAGTCCCGAAGCGTCGAGCAGCTCTTCGCCGCGGCGTTTCGATGCCGCGTACGCGTAGCGGCCGTCGGCGGCGAATTCGCGCAGGGCGGCGCCTTCCGAGAGCGGCGACGCGCTGTCGGCGTAGACCTCGCTCGACGACGCGCACAGGATCCGCGGACGACGCGGCGCGGGCAGCGCCGACGCGGCCGCGAGCAGGGCTTCGACGCCCTGGACGTTCTCTCGCGCGCACGCGGCGGGCGCGGCGAGGATGCGCCGCACGCCGACGCGCGCCGCGAGATGGACGACGAGGTCGGCGCGCGCGAGCAGCGGCTCCAGGATCGACGTGTCGCGCACGTCGCCGCGCGCGAACTCGAGGGCCGGACCCTCGTCGAGGCGCTCGCGCCACCCGCTCGAGAGATCGTCGAGGGCGAGCACGCGCCAACCGCCTGCGCGGAGCTCGCGACAGAGCGCCGAGCCGATGAATCCCGCGGCGCCGGTGATCAGCGCCGTGCGCACGCTCGCGTCGCTCTGGGTCGGAGACGTGCCGGGATCGATGGACATGCGCGCGAGACGATCGTGCAGCCGGCCGGCGGGAGCCTCGCCCGGAGGCGCGTTCTCGACGTTCGGACCGGCGGCGAATTCCCGGCGAGTCTACGCGCCTCGACGGTCGCGCTCCAGCGCCCCCGCCGTCCGCCGCGCGATCAGACGCGGAAGAGCGACAGGTGGTACAGGCACAGGAGCGTGTACGCGATCGCCGCGACCCACAGGCCCAGGCGCGCGAGGTGGAAGTTCTTGTGCACGCACAGGACGATCAAGGCCAGCGCGATCATCGTCGACTTGAGCAGCACGAACGACGGCAGCCCGGTCGTGAGCAGCACGCCGGCGATCGGATTGACCTCCGTGCCGCCGCTCTGCAGATGGATCAGCGTGAAGAAGCTGTCCGCGATGTTCATCAACGCGATCCACAGGAGCATGGCGAGCAACCGCACGCTGTAGAGGTCGACGAAGCTCGCCTGATCCTCGCCGCGGCGGCGTCCCCCGCGGCGGCGTCCGCCGCGGAACGAGAAGCGCGACACCCGCGGCGTCGGCCGGCTGCGGCGGTCGGGCCCGCGATAGGCGCTCGGACCGTCCGCGCTCGAGGCCGAAGGGAGTGCGGGGGAGTCCATGCTGCGGTCGGGTGACGGCGGGCGGAGTGCGCGGCGTGGCGGAGACGCTGGGCTCGACTATCGGATGGCGCGCGCGGAGGACTCCAGACGCGCGGGCGCGCGATGCGCGAGCCCGAGACGAGTCTACCGCGTGCGCCCTCCGGCGGAGATCGGCCGGCGCCGGAGCCTCACGCGCGTCGGTGCCCCGGCGCCCCCGCGCCGGAAAGAACTTCACGGTAGACGTCCAGCGTCGCGTCGATCATGCGCGCGAGATCGAAGCCCTCGCGCACGCGCGCACGGCCGTTCGTTCCCAGGCGTTCGCGCAGGGCCGGCTCGTCGGCGATGCGCGTGAGCGCGGCGGCGAGAGCGGGCGCGTCGCGCGGCGGCACGAGCAGCCCCGTGCTCTCGTCGACGACGACCTCGGGCACGGCCGAGACGCGCGTGGCGACGACCGGCAGGCCGCAGGCCATCGCCTCGAGGAACACGAGACCGAGCCCCTCCCAGAGCGACGTCATCACGAACGCGTCGCTCGCCGCGAGCAGGCGCGGAACGTCGCGGCGAATGCCGGCGAAGAGCACGGCCGGTCCGAGCTGGAGCTCGCGCGCGACGGCCTCCGCGCGCGCGCGGCCATCGCCGAAGGGATCGTCGCCCACGAGCAGGAGGCGCAATGGCGGCGCCCCTGTCGCTCGTGACGTGCGCGCCTTGCACGCGAGGTCGAAGCCGCGCAGCAGATCCGCGTGCGCCTTCTGCGGCGCGAAACGCGCCACGCAGATGAACACGATCGCGTCGCGCTCGAAACCGAGCTCCGCGCGCGCGCGTTCGCGCTCGCCCGCGCGCGCGAGCTCGCGCGCGAGCTCGAAGGGGCGCGGCTCGAGACCGTAGTAGATACGCACGAGAGCGCGCGCGTCGAGACGTCCGTGCTCGACCATGAAGCGCGCGACGTGGTCCGAGAGCACGATCGTGCGCTCCGGCACGCGGCCGAGCACGCCGTGGATGCGGCTCACGCTGCCGCGCGTCAGCACCTGCTCGTCGTTGTGCTTGCTCGCGACGAGGCGCGCATGCGTGCGCGGGAACGCGAGACTCGCCGCGCAGAGCATGTCGGCCTTGAGCAGGTGCGAGTGCACGATGTCGGCCCAGCGCGCCTGCGCTCGCAGGCCGAGCAGCGCGCGGGCAGGCGAGATCGACGTGACGAGCTCCGCGCCCGCGGCGCGGAAGTCCGCGGCGAGCGTGCCCGCGCCCTTGAGATGGACGACGCGCACCGCGTGGCCGCGCTCGACCTGCCCGCGCACCTGCGCCAGGAGGTGCATCTCGGCGCCGCCGACGTCGAGCGTCGTGATCACGTGGACGATCTTCACGCGACCTCCCGGTAGACCTCGAGCAGTCTCGCGCTCATGCGCTCGAGCGTGTAGCGCGCGAGGACGCGCTCGCGACCGGCGGCACCCATGGCCGCGCGCTGCGCCGGAGAGAGCTCGAAGAGGGTGCGCGCGGCCTGCGCGAGCGCAACGGGGCTCGCCGAATGCGCCAGCACGCCGCACTCCCCGCCGGCGAGCAGCTCACGCGCCCCGTCGACGGGCGTCGCGATCAGCGGACGGCCCGCGGCGAGCGCTTCGAGCGCGACGTAGGGCAGTCCTTCCCAGCGCGACGGCAGCAGCACGGCGTCGCTCGTCGCGATCAGCGCCGGCGCGTCGTCGCGCCAGCCGAGGAAGCGCACGCGCGCCGCGAGACCGAGGTCGTGCGCCAGCGCCTCGAGCGCGCGGCGCAGCTCGCCGTCGCCCGCGACGAGCAGATGGAACGCCTCGCAGCCGGGCTGCGCGAGCAGCTGGAGCGCCAGATCCTGTCCCTTGGCCGCGTTGAGCAGGCCGAGCACGCACAGGAGCGGCGCGGCGTCCGGGACGCCGAACGACGCGCGCGAGAGCGCCCTCGCGGCGAGGAATGGCGCCGGATCGATGCCGTTGTGCACGATGCGCAAGCGCTCGCGCGGCACGACGCCGCTCGTCTCGATCGAGCGCGCCTCGTCGTCGCTCACGGCCACGACGGCGTGCGTGTGCGCCGCGAGGCGCGTCTCGATGGCGCGGAAGAGCGCGCGCTTCGGCCGCGAGAACATGGCGTCGAAGACGAAGGCGAAGGTGTGCGGCGTGTGCACGCGCGCTCCGCGACCGGTGGTCAGCGAGGCGACGCGACCGAGCACGCCGGCCTTGCTCGAGTGCGTGTGCACGATGTCGGGTTCGATCTCGCGCAGTGCGCGCTGGACGGCGAGCAGGTGACGCATGTCGGAGAACGGCGAGATCTCGCGCCGCATCGGCACGCGCCGCAGGTGCACGCCCGCGGCGGAGAGCGCGGCAAAGTCCTGCTCCACGCGCGGCTCGCGCAGCGAGGAGGCGATCACGTGCACGTCCAGGCCGCTCGCCGCCTGGGCTGCGGCGACATCGCGCAGGTGCCGGCGCGTGCCCCCGATCGTCGCTTCCATCACGTGCACGACGCGCAACGGGCTCATCGCGCGCGCTCCCCGGCCGGCGCGAGCGCGCGGCGCGCCGCGGTGCATCGCAGAAGCGTGGAGCTCATCGCTCGCGCCCTAGTAGGCGCCCGTGCCCTTCGCCACGGCGAAGGAGGTCAGCGCGACGATGACCAGGTCGAGCAGCAGCGACTGGTGCTCGATGTAGTAGAGGTCGTAGTCGAGGTTCTCGTGGATGGCCGCTTGCCTGGCGTACGAGATCTGCCACAGGCCCGTCACGCCCGGCTTGACGCGCAGTCGCTCGCGCTCGAGCGCGCCGTAGCGCGCGACGATGAACTGCATCTCCGGCCGCGGCCCGACCACGCTCATGTCGCCGCGGATGACGTTCAGGAACTGGGGCAGCTCGTCGAGGCTCGAACGGCGCAGCCAGCGACCGATGCGCGTGATGCGCGGGTCGTCGCTCGAGCGCGGCGCCGGCGCATCGCCCGAGAGGTGCTGGTGCATCGTGCGGAACTTGAACATCTTGAACGGCCGGCCGTCCTTGCCCACGCGCTCCTGCACGAAGAACACCGGCCCTGGCGATTCGCGTTTGATCAGGATCGCCGTCAGCACGAGCACTGGCGCGGCGAGCAGCAGGATGAGGCCGGCGACGACGAGATCGAAGAGGCGCTTGCCGGCGCGCTGGAACACGCTCGGCCGGCGGAGCGCGCGCGTGAAGAGCGGGATCGAGTCCACGTTCTCCATCCGCAGGTTGAACGACATCAGGTGGTAGAGGCGCGGCACGATGTGCGTGACGACGCCCAGGCGATCGAGTTCGGCGAGCACGGCCATGATGTGCTCCTCGGGCGCCTCGGGGTTGGCGACGAAGACCTCGCTCACGTCGTGCTCGACGACCAGGCGCTCGAGGTCCTCGAAACCGCCCAGGACTGGCACGCGATCGAGCACCTGGCCGATCTTGCCGCGATCGTCGTCGCAGAATCCGACCAGGTTGAGCCCGAGAGTCGGCACGAGCCGGAACTTGCGCCGCAGGTGCCGCCCGGTCTCTCCAGCGCCGAAGATGAGCACGTTGCGGTTGCCGATGCCGCGCTGGTGCAGGTGCTGGATGACCTTGAACGAGGCGAAGCGGCTGGCAGTCGTCGCGACGATGATCAGACCGAAGATGACGAGCAGCGTGACGCGCGAGATCGTGTGCACGTTGATCTGGAGGTTGATCCACTCGTGCAGCCACTTGAGCGGCTCGTAGACCGTCGAGCCGCTGTCGACGCGCGTCGCGCGCAGGTAGATGAGCAACGCGAACAGCGCCAGGAACGCCGCCACCGTGCTCTTCAGGATCGACTTGTACTCCTCGATGTTGAGCAGGCTCTTCACCGGGCTGTACATGCCGAAGGCGTGGAAGCACACCAGGCACACCGCGGCGATCAGCGCCGAGAGCTCGCGGTACAGATCGCGCTGATCCAGCGCGGCGTCGGCAGTGATGCCGCCCAGGCGCTCGCCGATCTGGTAGCCGAGCCAGCAACAGAAAAGGACCACCGCCAGGTCCAGGAGGACCTGGGCCGAGAGCACGACGGGCTCGAAATGGCGCCGGACGACGCTGCCGACGAAGCTCATCGGACGCTTCCGGCGCGTCGACTCGGGCGCGGCGCACGGCGGCGGCCGGGCGACGACCGTGCGTGGTCGCGCGCGGCATCGAACGCCGGCGCAGACCCGTGGAACGCGGAGGGGCGGACGACCAAGGGCCCAGCCATCCTACGTGTGCTCCGCGGACGGCTCAATTCGCGGCCAGCGCGCGACGAGCGCCGGAACGCTGTCGGCGGCGCGTCCGGCCTGCTCGGGATAGTGCCAGCGAAAGCTCAGCGCGCCGCCGGGAGTCGCGCGATCCGTCACGGCGCGCAGCCCGGCCCACGGCACCCCGGCGTGTCGCGCGACGACCGCTGCGGCGGCGGTCTCCATTTCCGCGACGCACGGGCCCGCGAACGCGCGCGCGAGCCGCAGTCGCCGCCACCAGGAGAGCACGGGCCGATCGGCGGTCAGGAACCACCCTTCCTCGCCGGGTGCGACCTCGCGCCAGACGCGGCGCAACTCGGCGTGCGCCTCGACCTCGCGCGCCACTCGCGAAGCGAGGTCGACCTGAAAGGCCGTGGTGCAATGGACCAGCGTCCCCGGCGCGAGCGATTGACGCAGCCCGCCACACGTGCCGACGACGAGCAGGCCATCGACCGCCCCGGCCGAGATCAGCGCCGCGGCGGCACGCGCGGCGAGCACCTTGCCGACGCCGGCGACGCACGCGAGGCAGTCGCGGTTGGAGAGACGCAGCGAGAGCAGCTCCAGCCCGAGGTGCGTGCGACGGGAATGAGCGCGTTCGGCGAGCGAGCCCAGCTCGCCGGGAAGCGCGCAGAGAATCCCGATCGAACGCGAAGGCGCCATTTCCGGCATCCACCCATTCTGCACTGCCGCGCGCTCTGCACGACGAGACGAAGCACGAAGCCCTCGTCGCGGGCAGCGCGAGCTTCCCTCGCTCTCCCCGGCCTGTATTCTCTCCCGTCCACGCATCCAGGCATGAAGATCGCGGTCACAGGAGGCACGGGGTTCATCGGCAGGTACGTGATCCGCGGACTCGCCGGCGCGGGCCACGAGATTCGCGCGCTCGTGCGGCCGGGGAGCGAGCAGCGCCTGGAGATCCCGCCCGGCGCGAGCGTCGAGATCCACCGCGGCAACCTCGCCGAGCCGGCGTCGTTGTCGGGTTTCCTGGCCGACGTCGACCTGCTCGTGCACGTCGCCAGCGCGCACGACCACCTAGGCGAAGACGAGATGCGGCGCGTGAACATCCAGGGCACGGAGGCGCTGCTCGCGGAAGCGAAAGCGAATGCGCGGCGCGGGTTCCAGATCTGGATCGTGAGCTCGGCCGTCA
>JBGATX010000246.1:0-6649 GCA_044228975.1 Planctomycetota bacterium
GGCGATAGGTCGCGAAAAGGCGCGCGGAGTGATGGGCAAGCTGCTCGAACGCCGCCGCCACGAACGCCCCTTCGCCTTCCTCGAGCACGAGCCGACCGAGCTCACCGCCCGCGCGTTGCAGGAGGAGTCACCGGCCGTTGCCGCGCTCGTGCTGGCGCACATGCCGGCAGATCTGGCGGCCGAAGTGCTCTCGACCTTCAAGGCGGAACTGGCTCTGGAGATCGTGCAGCGGATGACCAACCTCTTCCCCCCGGGCTACGAGGCGCTCGACGCCGTCGCGATCAACCTGCGCTCGCGCCTGCAGGAGCTCGCCAAGACCCCGACCCAGAAAGAACCGTCGGTGCGCCTGAAGTCGATCGCGCAGATGCTGACGTTCAGCGAACCCGAGATCGAGAAGGGCGTGCTGGAGGGACTGGTCGCCGCCGACGAAGCGACCGCCAGTCAGATCCGCGATTTCATGTTCACCTGGAACGACTTGGCCACGGTCGACAAGCGCGGCATGCAGAAGATCCTGGGCTCGATCGAGACGCGCACGCTCGCCGTCGCGCTCAAAGCCTGTCCGCCCGACGTGGAAGAGAACGTGATGAACAACCTCTCTTCGCGCGTGCGCCTCATGGTGGCGGACGAACGCGAGTTGGCCGGCGCTCTGCCGCTGATCGAGGTGCAGGCCGCGCGCACCGAGATCATGAAGAGCGTGCGAGCGCTGATGGACTCGGGCGAGTTCAAGCCCGCGCGCGCCGGAGAAGACCTTGTCAAGTGACCTCGCCAAGGACGGATTGCGTCTCGCGCTCCCGTTCGCGCCGCGCGCGGTGCGCGTCGGCGCAAGGGAGCGCACTGCGTTCCTCGCCGAGCTGCGCGCGAGGGAATGTCAGGCGGAATACGAGCGCGGTCGCGCCGACGGCGAGCGCGCGGCGCTCGAGAAGGCCGCCGGAGCGCTGAACTCGGCCGCCGAACGCCTCGACCAGGCGCGCGAGGCCGCGACGCCTTCGCTCGCGAGCGCCGCGGTCGAGCTCGCGCTCGAGATCGCGCGCGCCATCGTCGGCACCGAGGTCGACGCCGCGCGCCACGACATCGAGCGCATCGTGCGCGACACGCTCGCCGCGTCGGGCGTCGGCCGCGGAGCGTGCGTCGTGCACCTGCACCCGCTCGACGCCACGCGCCTCGCGCACGTGCCGTTCCGCACGGGCACGATCCTCGAATCCGACCCCGACATCCGCCCCGGCGACGTGCACATCACGACCCCGCACGGCGTGCTCGTGCGCGACCTGCACGAGGTGCTGCGCGCCATCGGCGAGAGCCTGCGCACGGAGATCGCTTCGTGATCGTCGACGTCCAGAAACTCGTGCCCGCCATCCGCTCGGCCTGCGGCCCGGTCTACCGCGGCCGCGTCGACCTCGTGTCGGGAGTGATGATCGAAGCGGCGGGAGTTCCCGCGGCGCTCGGCGAACTGTGCCGGATCGAGCGCGGCCGGCTCGGGCCGATCCACGCCGAGGTCGTCGGCTTTCGCGGCGCGAGCACGCTGCTCATGGCGCATGGCGACATCGCGGGCATCGCTCCGATGCAGCAGGTCACGGCGCTCGGCCACCCGTTCACGGTCTCGGTCGGCTCCGGCCTGCTCGGCCGCATGCTCGACGGCTTCGGGCGTCCGCTCGACGGACTTCCGCCGCTCGCGCGCGGCGAGGAACGCGCGGTGCGCCGCGACGCGCCCGAGCCGCTCGACCGTCCGGCGATCGACGAGCCGCTGCAGACCGGCGTGCGCGTCATCGACGGCCTGGCGACCATCGGCCGCGGCCAGCGTCTGGGCATCTTCGCCGGCTCCGGCGTGGGCAAGTCCACGCTGCTCGGACAGATCACGCGCGGCACCGACGCCGATGTCGTCGTCGTCGCGCTCGTCGGCGAGCGCGGCCGCGAAGTCGGCCAGTTCGTGCGCGACGTGCTCGGGCCCGAAGGGGTCAAGAAGTCGGTGCTCGTCGTCGCGACCAGCGATCGCGCGCCGATCGAGCGCTTCCTCGCGCCGTTCGTCGCGGTCACGATCGCCGAACACTTCCGCGACCAGGGTCTCGACGTGCTGCTCGTCATGGACTCGGTGACGCGCTTCGCCGCCGCCTCGCGCGAGATCGGGCTCGCCGCGGGCGAGCCGCCGACGGTGCGCGGGTATCCGCCGAGCTTCTTCGCCACCGTGCCCAAGCTCGTCGAGCGCATGGGCCGCACGAAGAAGGGCAGCATCACGGGCCTGCTCACGATCCTCGTCGAAGGCGACGATCCCAACGAGCCCGTGGCCGACACGCTGCGCGGTCTGCTCGACGGGCACTTGTTCCTGAAGCGCGAGCTCGCCTCGAGCGCATGGGAGCGATCGACGCCTTCCTGCGCCAGGGCATGGACGAGGTGACGCAGCTCCCCGAGTCGATCGACCTGCTCGGCCTGCTCGCGCGCGGGCCGCAACCGCGCCGTTGATCCGGCGCTGATCTCGACATGGCGCACTTCCACTTCCGCCTCGCGCGCCTGAAGCGTCTGCGCGAGATCGACGAGCAGCTCGCGCGCGAGCGTTTCCTCGCCGCCGATCGGCGCGCGCTCGACGCCGAGCACGCCGCCGAGGAGGCCGCGCGCGCGCGCGCGCAAGCGCTCGAGGAGCTGCGTCGCGTCCAGTCGGCTCCGCAAGTCGCCGCGCACGCGCTCATCGCCGCCAGCGGCTTCATCGAGACCTGCATCGAGCGCCTGCGCGAGCGCACGAACAGCGCGCGCAGCCTGCGCTTCCAGGCCGAGGCCGAGCGCGCGACCTGGACCGCGCGCCGCGCCGAGGTCAAGGGACTGGAGCGTCTGGAGGACCGGGATCGGGACGCCTGGCGTGTCGAGGAAGGCCGCCGCGACGCGCGCGTGCTCGACGAGGTGGCCGGATTGCGCGCCGAGGCGCTGCGCCGCAACCGGGGCTCATGGGAAACGCCTTCCAGGTCGATGAAGAACCCCGGATGACGCCATGTCGCTGAAGAAGGACTCGACGCGATGACCCCTCCGGTCAAGTACGCCTTGATGGGCGTGGGTGCGCTGCTGCTGCTCGGCGGCAGCTTCGTCACCTTCGCCGCGCTCTCGGGCAAGCCGTTGCACGAGGTCGCGATCCTCAAGAACTTCGTCAAGGCGCCCGAGAAGCCGGCGGACGAGAAGAACGAGACGCGCAAGTCGGTCACGGAAGGCGAGAAGCACGCCGACGAGCACGCGACGGGCTCCGCCGCGGACGAACATGCGTCGATGGCGCATTCGACGACCGCCGACAAGCGCACGGCGCCCGCCGCCGCGCCGACGGCGAGCGAGCGGCGCGCGATCGAGGCCAACGTGGGCGTGCTCGGCGCGTTCATGCTGCCGTCGCCGTTCTCCGCCGACGAGCTCTCCGAGCTCCAGCAGGCGCTGCACGACGCCAACGCCGACGCCAAACGGCGCGTCGAGCGCATCAGCACGCGCGAGAAGGAGCTCGCGGAGTGGGAACACGCGCTCGAGGTGCGCAACAACGAGCTGCAGGAGATGCGCGCGCTGCTCGAGAGGAAGGAGCTCGAGCTCTCGCTGCGCGAGGACGAAGTCAAGCGCGACGAGCACGCCAAGAGCGCGCGCGAGCAGCAGAGCTGGGCCGAGCTCGCCAAGTTCTTCTCCGAGGGCGATCCCGAGGAGATGGCGAAGAAGCTCGCGCTCTTCGAGCCCAAGGATGCGGTGCGCATCCTGCGCGCGCTCGACGACGAACGCGCCAGCCTGCTCGTCAACGCGCTGCCGCCCGACAAATACCACGTCTACCTGCAGGCCTACCGGGCGAGCGCGGAAAAGAAGTGAGGCGCGGGCCCGGGTTTCGCCTTGAAATCCCGGGCGTTTCGCGTGTTGCACACGTTCGCGTCAGCGCTACAGGCAATCGCGGCGCTCGTCGATATGGGAGTACGTTCCGCCCTCTCCCACTCCCCTCCCGCCCCCAGCCGTGACGAGCAACGTGACCGCCGAGGAAGCCCGCGCTCTCCTGGAGAGCGACGCGGCCGCTCCGTCCGCCGCGGAAGTCGCGGCGCGCGACTTCGGCGAGCCGCGCCGGCTCTCGACGGCGCAGCTCGCGCGTCTCTCGCGCATGACCGCGCGCGCGTGCACGGAGATCGGCTCGAGCCTGCGCGTCTGGCTGCGCTCGGAGTTCACGGTCGAGATCGAGAGCGTGAGCGAGATCCACGCCGGCGCGCTGCTCGCGAGCCTGCGACCGCCGCTGTGCCTGCTCGCCTTCGACTGCGCGGGACGCAACGGCTGGGCGGTGTGGGATGCGACGATCGCGACCACGTCGACCGAGATCGCGCTCGGCGCGGTCGAGATCAAGGAGCCCAAGGCGCGCACGCTGACCGTCGTCGAGCGCGGCGTCCTGTGCAACATGCTCGGGCGCGTGATCGCGCTCGTGGCGCAGACGCTCGAGGTCGAGACGAAGAACGTGCGCTACATCGCCGACGACCTGCAGCTCGATCTCGAGCGCGTCGACTCGCGCGAAGGCGATCCGCAGCGGATCGCCGTGCACGTCTCGCTCAAGAGCGCGCTCGGCGACAGCGTCTTGCGCATCTACCTGTGCGGCGTGAAACCGCCCGCGCTCGGCGCGCCGCCGCCGGTGCGCGACACGAAGAAGGGCGCTCCCCCGCCGGAGCACCTGCGCGAGCTCCCCGTCGAGCTCAGTGCGCAACTCGGCTCGGCCGAGGTCGCGCTCTCCGACCTGCTCGGCCTCGAGGTCGGCGACGTCATCCCGCTCAACGCCAGCATCACCACGCCGATCGCGATCTACGTCGACGGCGAGCCGTGCGCCAGCGCGCGCTTCGGCGTGCACGACGGACGCCTGGCGATCCAGATCCAGACCATCGGCCCCGCCGACGCCGACCCGCAGACCTGAACGATCCAAAGGCCACGCAGATGAGCGAGACCCAATCCCCCGACAAGCTCGAGCAAGCGATCGACCACGCGACGCAGACCGTCGCCGTCGAGGTCGGCAAGCTCTCGGCCCTCTCGACCTCGATGCCTTCCGGCGATCCGATCGGCATCGACAACCTGCTCGGCGTGCCGGTCAAGATCACCGTCGAGGTCGGCCGCGCGCGCTTGACCTTGGCGGAGCTGATGAAGCTCCAACCCGGATCTCTCGTGACCCTCGATCGCGAGGCGCATCAGTCGGTCGATGTGCTCGTGAACGGCAAGGTCGTCGCGCGCGGCGAGGTCGTGACCATCGATCAGAAGTACGGCGTGCGCATCACGGCGGTCGAGAAGGGCTGAGCGGCTGCCGGCGAACGGGTGTCGAGGGCTGTCGAGCGGGTCGGTCGGCGACGCCGCGAGATCGCGGAGGCTCTCGTGCATAGAGCGGATGTCTCCGCATACGCCAACCGCGAGCTGGTCCGCGCGCTCTCGCACACTCGAACGCGGCCACACGACGTGAGCGAGCGAATCCGAGCGGCGCGCCTCGCGGCCTCGACGCGCGCATCGATCTCGCTGAAAGCTGTGCAGTGGATCAGTCCTGGTTCGTCACGCGTGAATTGACGCGGGCTTTCGAGAACGAGCGTGACCACGAGCGCGCTGCCGGGTTCATGCCCCCGCTCGACGGGACAGCCCGTCGAGCAGTGGGGCTTCGGCCCCGAGGACTCTCTCGATGCTCGTTGTCATCCCGTTCGCCCTCGCTCTGGCGTCCCCCGCGCCCGAGGAGCTCTTCCGTCTGCGCGGCGAGATCGCCACCGCGGACGTGAAGCACTCGTCGCCCGTTCTCGCGGCGGCCGTGGGCGATCGGGATGGCGACGGCAACGAGCCTGGCGTGCTCGCGAATCGTTCGAGCTCGCGATCAGAGTCCGAACGCGCCCGCACGGCTCACGCCGCTGCGCAGGCGTGAGGGCGCGAAGAAGCGCTCGTCGAACGCGCTCACGGGTTCGCCGCAGAGCATCTGCGCCAGGCCTTCGCCGATCGAGGGCGAGAGCTTGAAGCCGTGGCCGCTGAAGCCGCTGGCGACGAAGAGGCCTTCGATCGGACCGTCGCGGCTTTCGACGGGGCCCAGGACCGCTTGCGCATCGGGGGTCAGCGTGTACATCGCCACGAACGAGTCCGCATCCTTCGATTCGGCATAGTTCGGCAGGCGCGACGCGAGCTGCGTGCGCGCCCAGTGCTGGAAGGGCGCGCTCACGTCGACCTCGTAGTCGTCGGGATCGAGCACCTCGAAATCGTCGTGGTAGTCCATGCGCCCCACGCGCGTTCGGCCGGCGAGCATGTCGCAGCGCGAATAGAAGCCGAGCTCGAGATCGAGCAGCACCGGGTGCGGCGCGCTGAGCGCGACCCTCGCGTCGAGACCGAAGCGCGCGCGCAGCTCCTCGTCGAGGCTCTCGTGCGCGGCGGCGCGCGAGGCGCGAGACGCGGCCGACGAAGGCGAGCTCGCCGACGCGCGCGGCATGGCGAGAAAGTGCTGCTCCGGCCGTACGACGCGCAGCGGGAGCTCGACACCGATCTTCGCGAGCAACGGCCGCGTCCACGGCCCGGTCGCGACGACGACCTGCTCGCAATCGATGACGCCGTCGCTCGTGCGCACGCCGCCGACGCGTCCGGCGCGCACGAGCAGCTCCTCCCCTCGCACGCCGATGCGCGTCGACGCGCCGTGCTCGCGCGCGAGCGCCGCGAACGCCTGCAC
>JBGATX010000247.1:0-6588 GCA_044228975.1 Planctomycetota bacterium
GCTGCCGACGACGCGGCGCGTCTCGCGCGGATCGAAGAGCACGAGATCGCCGTCGAAACCCGGCGCGATGCGGCCCTTGCGCGGCAGGTGCAGCGAGCGCGCGGCGCGCTCGGTGACCACGTCGAGCGCGAGTTCGGCCGTGAGCTTGCCGCGCCTCACGAGCTCCCACGTGAGCGGCCACAAGAGGTCGACCGAGGGCATGCCCGAAGGCGCGTGCGCGTACTCGCGCTGCTTCTCGTCGAGCGGATGCGGCGCGTGATCCGTGCCGATCGCGTCGCACGTGCCGTCCTGCAGCGCGGCGATCAACGCCGCCGAATCGTCGGCCGTCTTGATCGACGGGTTCACCTTGAGCAGGTTGCCGAGCTTGGGCGCGTCGGCGCACGAGAGCAGCAGGTAGTGCGGCGCCGTGCTGCACGAGACGAGCAGCTTGCGCTCGCGCGCGTCGCGCACGAGCTCGGCGCCGCCGCGCGTCGAGAGGTGGAAGACGTGCAGCTCGGCGCCCGTCTCGCGCACGAGCTCGATCGAGGTGCGCACGGACTCGACCTCGGCCGCGTGCGAGCGCACGAGGTGGTGCTGCGCCACGGTCGCGTCGGGGAACTCGCGCTTGCCCGCGCGCAGGAGCTCCTCGTCCTCGCAGTGCGCGACGATCATGCGTCCCGCGCGCGCGGCGGCGGCGAAGAGCTCGCGCAGCGTGCCGCGGTCCGTCTGACCGCCCAGCCCCGTCGAGCCGCCGAGGAAGCACTTGAAGGCCGGCGTGAGCGGCGCCATCGCCGCGAGTTCGGGCACCGAATCGGGCAGCAGGTTCGCCAGGCACCCGAAGTCGACGCGCGAGCGCGCGCGAACGTGTTCGATGCGCGACCGCAGGGCTTCGAGCGACGTCGAGAGCGGCGGGTTGTTCTGCACCTCGACGACGGAGGTCACGCCGCCGTGCAGCGCGCCGGCCGAGCCGTGGTCCCAGCCTTCCTTGCGCTCGAGGCCCGGATCGCGAAAGTGCACGTGCACGTCGATCAGCCCGGGGATGAGCGTGAGCCCGTGCGCGTCGACGCGCGCCTCGGAGCCTCCGTCGAGTCGCTCGCCGACCTCGACGATCACGCCGTCCTCGACGCGCACGTCGACGCGCCGCGCCGCGGGTCCGGGCGGATAGCTTCGCGCGCCGTGGAGCAGCAGGCTGTCGCCGCGCTTGGGATCGGCCCGGTCTCGATGGAATTGGGTCATGCGCTCGCGCTGCGTGCGTGGGACGCGACCTCTCAGGAGTTGCGTCGCACGGCGACGACGGTCATGTCGTCCTCGCGCCGGCCGCCGGAGAAGGCCAGGGCTTCCTTCACGAGAGCTTCGGTGATCGCGCGCGCGCTGGCGTCGGCGGTTGCGAGGCGCTCGAGCACGGCGCGCACGCCGCTCTCGTCGAAGAGCTTGTCCGGCTCGTTCAAGGAACGCGCTTCGACGAAGCCGTCGGTCAGCACGAGCAGCACGTCGCCCGGTTCCAGTTTCAAGCGCTGGCCGCTCGCGTACTCGAAGTCCGCGACCATCCCGAGCGCCGGACCGTCGCGCGTCAGCGTCTCGATCGTGCGCGTCTTCGCGCGCCACAGGAGCGGCGGCGTCTGGCCGGCGTTCAGCGACGAGAGCATGCCGTCGGGCGCGAGCACGGCGACGAACAGCGTCAGGAAGCGGCTCTCGTCCATGCGCGAGGCGAGGTCCTGGTTGACGAGCGTCACGATCGCGCCCGGATCGTCCATCATCTTCAGGAACGCGCGCAGCTGCGCTTGCGCCGTGGCCGTGATCAACGCCGGACCGATGCCGTGGCCGGCGACGTCGCCGAGCACGACGCCCAGACGCCCGTCGCGCGTGCGCACGAAGTCATAGAAGTCGCCCGTGGTGCGCTCGGCCGGCTGGTACCAGCCGTGGATGTCGTAGCCGGGCACGTTCTCGGGGATCTGCGGCATCAGACCCTTCTGGATCTGCTGCGCGATCTCGAGCGACTCCTCCATGCGCGCCTTCTCGAGCGAGGCGATGTGCAGGCGCGCGTTCTCGAGCGAGATCGAAATGTGCTGCGAGAGCGCCTTGAACAGCTCGAGGTCCTCGGCCTTGAACTCGCGCGTCGCGGCCTTCGAGTCGACGTAGAGCGCGCCGCGCTCGGCCTCGCCGCCCTCGCGGGCGCGCGCGACGAGCGGCACGCACATCATCGCGCGCAGCTTGAGGTCGACGAAGGAGCTGCCCATGTCGGCCGCTTCGGACTCCGAGCTGACGGTCGCTCGCACGGGCTGGTGCGTGTCGATCACCTTGCGCACGATGCTGCGCGCGAAGCGCGGCACGCCGGGCACGGGCTTCTTGTCGCGCGCGCGCGGGATCAGGAGACCGCGCTCGGCGCCGGTGTAGTCGACGGAGCTGTCGACGATGTGCGTCAGGAGCTCGTCGAGATCGAGTGTCTGCGAGACCTGCGCGATCGACGTGAGCAAGGCTTCGAAACGCCGGCGATCGATGCCCGGATCACCGCTCCAAAGGGCATCGGAAGCAGGCTCGGAACTCGGGGTGGCGGACGCGCCCGCGTTGGCCGAGGGGGTCGCCGCGGCCTTCGCCGCGGGGGCCGCGGGAGGCGGGCCCGGAGGTGTTTTCTTCTTCCAGAACATCGAACGGCGAGTCTACCCCGGCGGTCGGGGCCGACCGACAAAATCCTTGCCGCGGGATCCCCGCCTCGCGCACACTAGCGCGCCCTCGACGGACCGAAACGCGGAGTTCCAGAGCCCATGCACATCAGCGTCGAACCCAGCGACGATCACGCCGTCCTGCACCTGCGCGGCGAATTCGACACGTACTACGTTCCGCTGCTGCAGCAGGAGATCGATGCGCTCGCCAAGGCCGGCATCCAGCGCGTCGTGCTCAACATGCGGCTGGTCAAGTTCATCAACTCGACCGCGCTGGGCGCGATCATCAAGGCCAGCAAGCAGCTGACGCAGAAGGGCGGACGCCTCGTGATCAGCCGGCCGTCGAGCTTCTGCCGCGACATCATCGAGAAGGTCGGCCTCGATCGCGCCGTGCCGGTCTTTGAGAGCGACGAGGAGGCGGTCAAGTCGCTGACCCAGAGCGCCGGCGCGGGCAAGGCGCAGTCGAGCAGCTTCGAGGAGGAGCCCTCGAACGTGATCTTCGCCGCGGTCGACAACCGCCGCATCGAGCACTTCCTCAGCGAGTCCAAGATCGTGGTCAAGACCCCGCTGTCGCCGGGCAGCCAGACCACCGGCTGGAGCGGCGTCGGCCGCATGGCCGCGCTCGACTCGACCGGCATTCGCTTCACCTGGTCGGGCGGCAACAGCGGCCTCTCGCCGTTCGCGATGGCGCAGCTCCTGGCGATCGGCACGGAGTGGAAGCTCAAGTTCCGCCTGGGCATGCTCCACAAGGGCCACTGCGAGGCGGTCTGCACGATCCGCGAAGTCGAGGAGCGCTCCGACGGCGTGAAGGTCGGCGCGAAGTTCACGACGATCGACCAGGCGACGAAGGACGCGATCGATCGCTACGCGAGCGATATGGCGTTCCTCAAGGACGAGCTGCGCAAGGCCACGGATCGCTAGACGACGGATCGCTGACCGCTCGACAGCGGTCGCGCGGAACGAGCGAGGCGCTCAGCGAGCGCCTCGCGCCGTTCGATGACGTCCGCTCGGAGGCGCGCTACCCCTTGGGCGCGACGGTCGCCGGCGTCAGCTCGCTCGAGCGCGAGCCGCACGCGTCGCGGCACAAGCTCTCGATGCGCTGCGCGACGTGCGTCCAGGCGAGCTCCGTCTCCGCCAGCGCGCGGGCGCGCGCTCCCCAGCGCGTGCGGGCATCCGGCGACATCGAGGCGCGACGCAGGGCGTCGACCCAGGCGTTGACGTCTCCGGCCGCGGCGATCAGGCCCGAGCTTTCGTGCTCGACCAGCCCGGCGAGCGCCGGACGCGGCGACGCGATCACGGGCAGGCCGCAGGCCATCGCGCGCGGGATGTGCTGGCCGCGCACGGAATCGTCGAGCGCGGGCACGGCCATGAGCGTGCTGGCGCTGATCAGACCCGCGAGCTCCTCCTCGCGCGGCCGGCCGATCCAGAAGACGCGCGAACCGATGCCCAGGCGATCGATCCGCGCGCGCAGCTCGCCTTGCGCGGCGCCGTCGCCGGCGAACACGAGGCTCCAGTCGGAACGCTGCCCGACGGTGCGCGCGAACGCTTCGATGAGCACCGAGAGCCCGCGGTCCTGCGCGATCGCGCCGATGTAGAGCAGGATGCGGCCGCGCACCTGGTGGCGCAGCACGAGCGCGCTCGAGAGGCCCGGCCGGTAGACGTTGAGATCCACGCCCGCGGGCTGGATCGAGATCGACTCGGCGTCGAAACCGCGCCGCAGCGCGCGCTCGCGCGCGATCGGATCGAGGGCCACGACGGCGTGCGCCGTGCGCCGGATGTACGCGCCCCAGAGCGTCTCGCCCACCGGCAGCCACAGGCGCGAGCGCCAATTGCGGTCGTCGCTCTTCGTGCCCGTCTCGAACAGGATCAGCGGCACGGAGAGGCTGCGCGCCGCGCGCGCGCCGAGGAACGCGGCCGGCGAGAGCACGTCGTAGGCGAGCACGACGTCGGGACGGAACCCGACGACGCCGACCGACTCCTCGCCCTCGACCTCGGTCGCGCCGGAGCGCGGAATCGTTCCCGGAGGCGCGCCGAAGCCGCGCACCGTGTGTCCCAGACCCAGAAGCTCGCGCGCCAGCTCGGGCGCGTGCTCGCCTCCCTTGCGACGCAGCGTGAAGGGATTGACGACCAGGGCGATGCGCAGAGAGGAGGACACGTGGACCTTGGATCGTGCGGCGCGAGGATCGGGAGCTTCTTTCCTACTCAGAGTCTATTCCGTCGGCCACGCACAGGTCGGCTCTCGATTCGCTCACGTGCGCACGCATGCCTATCGACCTCCATGGAGCAAGTTCTGCACGTTGCGAGCCCATCGCAGGAACGATCGCGGAAGAAGCGCTCCGACGCTCAAGCTTGCGCGCCAGCAGCCGAAAACCACTGCGCCCCACGTGAGGAGACGACCGCCCATGCATTTCAGCGACCGCGCCTCCCCGCGCTCTCGAAACCTTCCCCAACCCATCCCCGGCACCGGAGTCCCGCGACGCGGGCTGTTCGTCAGCCGCTGGGGCGGCCTCTTGACGCGCCCGACGCGCGGCAAGCTGCCCGACTTCAGTCCGCAGCTCTTCACGCCGCGAGCGACCGACCGGTTGTTCCGGCTGTACCAGCAGCGCTGGAGCATCTACCTCGTCGGCAACGAGGAGTCCGTGGCCAACGGACACTCGAGCGACGAGGACTGGTCGCGCTTCGAAGCGCAGCTCGTCGAGCACGTGACGCATCTCGGCATCTGCGTCGCCCGCAACTACGCCTGCCTGGACGATCCGCACGGCAAGGGACGCCACCGGCGCGATTCCGTCTTCCAGTTCCCCAACACCGGCGTCTTCTACCATGCGGCGCAAGAGGACGGCATCCGACTGGGAGAGAGCTGGCTCGTCTCCGACGACGCCAGCGAGCTCGCCGGAGGTTGGCGCGCCGGCTGCCGCATCGCGGGCATCGCCGTACGCCAGAGTGCGCGCGAGGGCGAGCTGCACGTCGAGCCTCAACTGTGCGCGGCCACGCTGGTCGAGGCGCTCGATCACTTGATCGCCAGCGACGAGTACGCCCGGCGTTGAAGCTTGGCCCGGCGCCGCGCGCTTGACGCTGGAAAACCCTCGCGTTCCAATCGCCCTGGTCGACTGGCCGAGACCATGGATTCCACTCCGTCCCTCATCGGCCGTCTCGTCGACCGCGCGCGGCACCTGCGCTACAAGTGGTTCGGGCGCGGTCCGACCGACGAGGAGTGGGAGCTGCGCGTGCGGCGCCTGGTGACCGAGTCGGTCGAGCGCGCGCTGCCCTGGATCCCGCTCCGGGGCGCGCGTCTCGTCGACGTCGGCGCGAACATCGGCATCTTCACCGAGCTCGTCCAGCGAGAGCGACCCGACCTCGAGGCCTGGCTCTTCGAGCCCGTCGAGCGCCACCACGCGCGCGCGCAGGCTCGCTTCGCGGGCCAGCCACGCGTGCACGTCGAACGCCTCGCGCTGGGCGACGTCGACGCGCCGATGACCATCTGGAAGCCCAAGCACAATCCCGGCGGCAACCTGCTGACCGAGAAGATGATGCGCGACCGCGAGGACCACATGGACTTCCGGCCCGAGTCCGTCCGCTGCCGCGTCTTCAGCGAATGGGCGCGCGAGCAGAAGATCGAGCGCGTCGACTTCGTCAAGATCGACACGGAGGGCTTCGACTACCGCGTGCTGCGCGGGATGCTCGCCTTCATCGCCGCGAGCGACTCCAAGCCGACGATCCTGGCCGAGCTCATGCCGCGCGAGATGCACCACGACTGGGAGGGCCAGGCCGAGGTGCTCGAACGGCTCTTCGCCCTGGGCTACGCGCGCGTCGATCTCTCGAAGATGCGCGACTTCGAGGACTTCCTGCTCATCCCCGCCGGGCGCGAGCCGCTGCGCTAGCGCGAAGAGCTTGTGAAGGAATCGAGGACGCCCGCCATGCTTGCCCAGAAGCGCCCCGGCCGCGTTGCGAC
>JBGATX010000020.1:0-38256 GCA_044228975.1 Planctomycetota bacterium
AGCGAACGAGGTGACGGTGACGTTCGACGAGAAGCCGCGCGACGCGCGACCGCACCCTCCCGAACACACTTGTCTCGACCACGAGCCCCGCACACGCGCCCATCGCGCCTCGCGCCCTTCACCCCGCCTCGCGCCTCCGAAAACCGAACCCCGCGCAGCGTTGGGTCGCCGCCGCGGCGGCCCGACGCTGTGCGGGGTCCGCGATGCGAAGCACGCGTGTGTGGCGCGTTGCCCCTCTTCTTGCCGTTGGCCAAGTTCTGGCATTCGCGCCCCGACCGACACCGATCCCAACTCACTGCGCCCGAAACGCCGCAAGCTGCATCACCCACGTCCCCCCGCTGAGCGGCGCGGTCGCCGTGAAACTCCCCGCCGACGACGCGATCGCATCCTCGACGATGTCCCCATCCGGCACCGTGATCACGCGCTCCACGAATCCAGCTCCCGCTCCGTTGAACACACCGCTCGTCATGCCCGCCGCGAACAGCAGCTCCGACGCCGCCGGCGCATTCACCGCGCCGGTGCTCGCGCTCGAGCCGCTGCCCGTCGACGACGTCCCCGCGTCGAACGGATTCCCATGGCGCAAGCCCGCATACTCCGTCGCGCGCAGATCGACGAACACCGCCGGCACGTCGAACGTCACCGTCACCTCGTTCGCTCCCGGCGCCGAAGCCGCGATGTTCGCCGCGACCCAGATCGACTGGCTCAGCCCATTGCCGCGGAAGGTCGCCAGCGCCGGCTGGTACACGTTCCCCGCATCGTCGACGACCGAGACGATGCTCGCCGTCACATCGTTCCAGCCGATGGCGAGGATGTTCGCGTTCCCCGCCGTCTGCGCCTGCGAGTAGGTCGCGTGCACGACGCTCTGCGGCGTCTGCGGCGTCGCGTAACCCTGCTGCACGAAGCTCGGCCGCGGGCCGGATGTCGTGACGATCAGCGGCGCGGACTGTGCCGAGACGTGATTCGCGTAGTCGATCGCCGCGACCGTGTACGAGTACGGAGTCGACGGCGAGAGACCGGCGTCCGTGAGCGAGCTCGCGCGCGTCGAGCGCACGAACACCCCGTCGCGATACACGAGATACGCCGCGACGGCGACGTTGTCGGTCGAAGGCGTCCACGACAGGGTCGCCTGCACGTCCGTCACCGCGCTCGACGCGAGACCGCTCGGCACCGACGGCGCCTGCGTGTCCGCCGCGACCGACGTCGCCTCGAGCACGAGCACCCAGTCCCCGTCCCCGTCGCCGTTGTTCCCCGGCGGCGTGAACGTGTGCGTGCCCGCGTTGGCGAGCGAGCTCGCGATCGGGATCGTGACGCCGTTGCTCGGGTCGTACCACGACGCCGACGCCGGCGAGCCGAGCTTCGTCATGTCGACCGTGAGCGTGCGCAAGGTCGGCATGTAGGCGATCACCAGCGCTCCGTCGGGCGTGCGCGCCGCGGTCGCGTAGTCGTTCGCGCCGAGCGCGCCCATGTCGGCGAAGGTGCCGTATCCGGCGATCACGACGCTGTGATTCTGATCGGGGATCAGGTTGAACCACGGCCTTGGAACGAAGAGCGCGTTCACGTGCGCGATCTGTGCCGAGCCCGGCGTGTCGAGGTGCGCCTGCCAGCCGTTGACGAAAGGCCACGTGTAGCCGTTGCCGTAGAGCTGTCCCGCGGCGCCGCTGAGCATCGTCCAGTACTCCTGCCGCCGCAGGATCTGCGGCGTGCCGAGGTCGGCCACGTTGTGCTCGAACTCGTAGTTCGCCTCGACCATGAACGTCGGCGGCGCGTCGGGACGGTTGTAGTCGAGCAGCACCTGCGCGTAGGTCGGGAAGTAGGTGTAGGACGCGTTGAGCTCGATGAGCGGCGCCCAGGTCGAGTCGTCGAGCGAGCCGCTGACGGGATAGTCGAGCTCCACCGTGTGGATGTGGCGCTCGTCGGTCTCGCGGATGCCGAGCGCGACCGCGCGCACGACCGCGTCGTCGACGGGGTTCTGCCAGCTCTGGAAGTCGTTGCCGCTCATCCAGACGATGTTGTCGAAGCCGCGGTAGCGCGCGCCGAGGTAGCGCCCGTAGTCGCGCGACTTCGAGAGCCCGCTGTTCAGGAGCACGCTCAGGAAGCTGCCGGTTTCCGCCGGATCGAGCACGACGACGATGCCGTAGCGCGCGGCGAGCGTGAGCATGTGATCGACGCGCGCGAAGTACGCGGGGTTGGGCGTCGACACGTCGTTCGGCGTCGTGAACGGAACGATGCCGTCGTAGGTGCTGCCGTCGGGACGTCCGCCCGTGTACGTGCCGCACAGGAGGTTGATCCACACCGCGTTGAAGCCGTGCACCTGGCGGTTGGCGAAGAAACCGTCGGCCTCCGCCTCGGTCAGGTTCGCGATCAGCCCTTGCGGGGAATCGCCCATCATCAGGAACGGCACGCCGTCCTGATCGACGAGGTAGCGACGATTCAGGCTCGGTTCGAGCGGGTACGCGACCGCGCGCGACCAGAGATCCGGTGTCGCGACGACGAGCGGCGTGCTGAGCTGCGAGACGTTGCCGGCCGCATCGAACGCGGCGACCGCGTAGGTGTAGCTGCGGCCCGGCGCGAGCGCGCCGTCGGTGGCCTGCGGCCGCGTCGTCGTGGCGATCTGGATGCCGTCGCGGAACACGCTGTAACCCGTCACGCCGGTGTCGTCGACGCTCGCCGACCACGCGAGTTTCACGGCTGACGCCGTGACGCGCGAGCGGTGAAGCTCCGACGGCGCGCTCGGCGGGCTTTCGTCTCGCGCGCGAAGTTCGACCTGCGCGCGCGGCGACTGCGCGGGAAGTCCGACGGTCGCGGCCAGCGCGGATCCGAGGGTGACGAGCAGGGCGCGCAGCGCGAAACCACGGACGGCGAGAGCCTTCGAACGCGTGTTGTGCATGGCGACGCTTCCTTCCGCGCACCGTCGCGGGAACTCCACCGCGAGACGGGCGATTGCGACGCTGACGATGCTACCCGGCGACGCGAGCACCGTGAGGCGCCGGATCCGACTCTCGAACCGCTTCCCGGTCCCGGTTGCGCAGGGTGGATGCGCGCGAGGCTCGCGAGCGCCTCGTCGCGACGAATCCGGGCCGTACACTCACCCGAGCATGAACCACGCCCGCGTCCGCTCCGCCGTCCTCCTCGCACTCGTGGGACTCGCTCCGAGCGCGCATTCGAGCGCGGGTGAAGCGCAGAAACCTTCCCAGTCGCCCGCGCGTGCGCAGGACGCGCTGCGCATCTTCCTGCGCGGCGGACCGAAGACGCACGGGCCGGGCGAGCACGATCACCCGCGTTTCGTCGACGACTGGAAGGTGCTGCTCGCAGCGCGCGGCGCACAGGTGCAGGGCGAGCAGCGTTTCCCGACGAGCGAGGAGCTCGCGCGCACCGACGTGCTCGTGCTCTACGCCGCCGACGGTGCGTCGATCCACGCCGAGCAGCGCACGAGCTTCGAGAGCTTCCTGGCGCGCGGCGGCGGCCTCGTCGTCCTGCACGACGCGATCTGCGGCGACGATCCGCACTGGTTCCAGGGCGTCGCCGGCGGCGCCTGGGAATGGGGCAAGGCGCAGTACGCGACCGGTGTCGTCGATCTGTACACGACCGACGCGACGCACGCGATCACGCGCGGCGCCGCGAACTTCCGCTTCGACGACGAGATCTACTGGAACCTCGACCTCGAGCCCGACATCCACGTGCTGCAGAGCGGCTTCCACACCGTCTTCGACATCACGCCGCAGATGTGGACCTTCGAGAAGGCCGGCCATCGCGCGTTCGTGTCGCTGCAGGGCCACCGGCAGAGTGCCTTCGAGCACGCGGCCTGGCGCACGCTGCTCCTGCGCGGCATCGCCTGGGCGGGACGCCGCGACGCGGACCTGCTGCTCGAGCCCGGCGAAGCGGACGCGCTCGCCTATCCGCCCGGCGGTCCGACGCGACCGGAGCAGGCGTCGAAGAGCCTCACGCTGCATCCGGACTTCGAGCTCTCGCTGGTCGCCGCCGAACCGCTGATCGAGAAGCCGATCTCGCTCGACTGGGACGCGCGCGGCCGTCTGTGGGTCGCGCAAAGCCCCGGATATCCCGAGAAAGAGCGCTTTTCCGGCCGTCCGGCGCGCGACGAGATCGCGATCCTCTCCGATGACGACGGCGACGGCCGCATGGACAGCAAGCAAGTCTTCGCGGGCGGGCTCGATCTCGTCACGAGCCTCGTCTTCCATCGCGACGGCGTGATCGTCAGCGCCGCGCCCGAGATCCTGTGGTTGCGCGACACGGATCGCAACGGCGTGTGCGAGACGCGCGAGGTGCTCTTCCGAGGCTTCGGCTTCGGCGACACGCACGCGGTGCTCTCGAACCTGCGCTGGGGCATCGACGGCTGGATCTACGCCACGCAGGGCTACTCGGGCGGAGATTCGCGCCACGTGCGCAACGCGGCCGGGCGCGACTTCGGTCCGATCGGCAACGGCGTCCTGCGCTTCAAGCCCGACGGCACGGCGATCGAGATGGTCTCGTCGTACGGCTCGAACACCTGGGGACTGGATTTCACGAGCGACGGCGAGCTCCTCTTCTCGATGGCGAACGGCGCGCACCTGCGCCATGTCGTCGTGCCCGAGCGCGTGCTCGCGGGCGGGCGCGTCGGATCCGTCGAGAGCTGGACCGACGTGCCCGATCACGATCGCGTCGTGCCTCTGCTCGAGCACCACGACGCGCCGTACGCGCAGATCGACTTCGTCGGCGGCTTCACCGCGACCTCGGGATGCTGCGTCTACGACGGCGGAGCGTGGCCCGCGGAGTGGAACGACGCCTGTTTCGTGGCCGAGCCGACGGTGCACCTCGTGCATCACGACGTGCTCGCGCGCAAGGGCATCACCTTCGCCGCGAGCAAGGCGCGCGAGTCGGAGTTCCTGGCCGGCACGGACCTGTGGTTCCGTCCGATCCACATGCGCGTCGGTCCCGACGGCGCGCTGTACGTCCTCGACTTCTACAACCAGGCCGTCGTGCACAACGACACGCGCGGGCCCAAGCACGGGCCGACGAACTTCGCGCTGCGGCCCGATCGTGATCACGATCACGGGCGCATCTGGCGCGTGCAGCATCGCAAGGCGCGGGAGCTCGACGTGCCCTCGCTCGCCAACGCGGGGCCCGAGACGCTCGCCGCCGCACTTGCGCATCCCAACGAATGGGCGCGCGCGACGGCGCAGCGCATGCTGGTCGAGCGCGGAGCCGTCGCCGCGCTGCCGCGCATCGCGGAGCTCGCGCGCTCGGATCCGGCGGCCACGACGCGCATTCGCGCCGCCTGGAGCCTGCGGCATCTCGCCGGTGTCACGGCTTCGCTGCCGGCGTTGCTCGCCGATCGCGACGCGGGCGTGCGCAAGAACGCAGCGCGGATCGCCGCTTTCGAGCTCGTGCAGGATCCGGCTTCGCCGCTCCTAGCGCGCGTCATCGAGCTGCTCGAGGATTCCGACGCGCAAGTGCGGCTGGCGGCGCTGATCGCGCTCGAGAACCGGCGCACGGCGCCCGACGAGAACTGGCGGCTCCTGTCGTGCTGGTCGCGGCTCGAGGACGACGCTTCGCGCACGGCGCTCGTGCGCGTCGCGGCGCTCGACGCGACCGGCGTGATCGAAGCGAGCTTCGACCCGCGCTACGCCGACGTGCAGGGCGCGCGCGGCAGCCCGCAAGACTTCGCCTCGCTCGCGCGCGAGCTCGCGCGCTACGCGGCGCGCGCGAAGAACTGCGTCGGCGCGCTCCAAATCGTCGGCGCACTGCGGAGCGCGCCGCTCGCGCAAGCGGCGTGCGTCACATCGACGTTGAGGGTCATCGACAAGGAGCTCCCAGCCAGCGCGGTGTGTCCGATCGACGCCAACGTCCACGCGGCGCTCGCGGCGCTCCTCGGCAGCGAATCCCTCGATGTGGCGCGCGCCGCGCTGCCTCTCGCCCGGCGTTGGGAGCGGGAAGGCACGACCGAACCCGCTCGCGCGCTCGTCGCGCGGCTCGTCGCCGAGCTCGCGTCCGACGCCGCGCCCGTGCGCGAGCGCATCGCCGACCTCGAGGCGCTGCTCCCCGGTGGAACCGTCGACGAAGCGACGTGGCGCGGGGCCGCGCGCCTGTTCGCCGCGACGTCCGCGCTCGAGGATCAGCAGGCGATCGTCGCCGCGCTCGATCGCGCGGGCATGCCGGCGCGCGCGAGCGCGGTCGTGCTCGGCGCGTGGAGCTCGCTCGCTCCCGCGGCGCGCGATCTCGCCTTCGATGCGTGCTTGCGACGCGCGCACTCGAGCGCCGCGCTGCTCGACGCGCTCGAGCGCAGGGAGCTCGCGCTCGCCGAGCTCGGTCCGCAGCGCCAGCACCGCCTGCGCACGCACCCCGATGCCGCGATCGCCGCACGCGCGGCGCAGCTCTTCACGCAGCTCGGCGCGAAGCCCAGCGCCAAGGTCGAAGAGCTCGTGACGCGCTTCCTGCCCATCGCCTCGCAACCCGGCGACGCCGCGCAGGGCAAGCTCGTCTTCGAGAAGAACTGCGCCCAATGCCACGTCGTCGACGGCGCGGGCGGACGCATCGGTCCCGATCTCACGGGCATGGGCACGCACGGCGCGCGCGAGCTCCTCCCGATCGTGCTCGATCCCAATCGCAGCGTCGAAGCCGGTTTCGCCGAGTGGCAGCTCGAGACGAAGGACGGCAAGCTCGTCTCGGGCATCCTGGCGCGCGAGGACGCGCGTGCGCTCGTCTTGCGCTCGACCGCCGGCGACGTGGAAGTCGCGCGCGACGAGATCGAGTGGCTCAAGAACACCGGCCGCTCGCCGATGCCCGAGGGCCTCGATTCGATCGGCGCGGAGGGCTTCCGCGACCTCTTCGCCTACCTGACGGGCAAGTTCGCCGGCTGGCGCGTGCTCGAGATGGAGGACGTGGTCAGCTCAAGCTCGCTCGACGGTCTCTACGACGTCGAGCGCGACAAGAAGCCGCTCGTCTTCGCGCACTACGGCATCAACGACGTCGACGGCGTGCCCTTCGAGCTGCTCGATCCGCGCCATCAGAGCTCGGGATGCAACGCGCTCGTGCTCAAGGGCGGCTGGGCCGGTTGGGACGCGAAGGAGAAGAAGCCCAAGCGCGTCGAGATCCCCGTCGGTTGCGCGCTGCAGCGCGTGCACGTGCTCGGCGGCGTCGGCGGCTGGGCGTTCCCGTTCCATCCCGACCCGCGGCCGATCTGCACTTGGACCTGGGTGTACGAGGACGGCGAGCGCGAGGACGTCGTGCTGCGAAGCGGCGTCGAGTTCGCCGACTGGATCGGGCGCAACGATGTGAGCGGCTCGGAGTTCGTCGACGGGCTGCTCACCGCGGACAGCTGGGGACAAGTGCGCCGCTTCGCGCTCGAGCCGCGGCGCAAGGACGCGCTCGTGCGCTCGATCGTGCTCGAGAGTCCGGACGGCGAGCAGGCGGCGACGTTCTTCGCGCTCACCGCGGAGCTCTCGGGCGCGCTGCGGCGCTCCAGCGCGAGCGAGAGCACGCTCGCCACTCCGACACGCGCATCCGAACCGCTCGACTGGCTGATCGTCGGCGGCGGAACGAGCCACGACTTCCATCCGTGGTTCGAACAGGCCGACCTGAAGACGCTCGCCGATGCCAAGGTCGCGCGCGTGCGCTACACCGAGCGCATCGACGAGATCGGAGCGCATCTCGATCGCCTGCGCGTGCTCGAGCTCTGCACCAACCAGCCGCTCCCCGACTCGGGCCTGCGCCACGGCATCCTCGACTTCGTCGACCGCGGCGGCTCGCTCCTCGTGCTCCATCCCGCGAACTGGTTCAACTGGCCCGACTGGCCGGAATACAACGCGCGCCTCGTCGGCGGCGGAGCGCGCGGCCACGGCCCGTTCGGCGAGTTCGAAGTGCGGATCGTCGACGCCGCCCACCCGCTCGCGCGCGACCTGCCACCGACGTTCCGCATCGAAGACGAGCTCTACCGCTTCGAGCCCGACCCCAAGGGCAGCGCGATCCACGTGATCGCGCGCGGTCACTCGCTCGACGGCAAGGAACAGTTCCCCGTCGTCTGGACCGTCGAACGCGAACGCGGCCGCACCGCCTGCATCACCCTCGGCCACGACGGCCGCGCCCACGAACTCCCCGAGTTCCGCCGCCTGCTCACGAACACGGCCACGTGGCTGCTCGAACCCGCGACGACGCGCTGATCACGCGCTCGATGCGCTCCACGCCCCATCGAAGCCGCGAGCGTTCGCGCATCGCCGCGTCGTGCACCTCACGCGCACCCATCAACTCGACCCCACTCGCCAATCCCCCATCACGTCCGACTGGAACCCCGCGCAGCGTTGGGTCGCCGGTTGAGCAGCGCCGCGCGCAGCGCGCGCTGCGACCCGGCGGCCCGACGTCGCGGGGTCAGCGATGCGGTAGCACGCTTGTGTGTGCCCGTGCGCCGGATCTCGCCGCGCTCGCCTCTTCTGCTTCGCGCCCGCAAGACGCCAAAACCCCGCATCGCACACCCTCATCGCGGCCCCGCTCCCCTCACCGCCGCACAAAACACCGAGGCCGCGCGCATCCTCATCGGACGCACGCGGCCTCGAAAGCAACTCAGCCGTGACTACCAGTCGCGTCCGCCGCGACCGCCGCCACCGCCGCCACCGCCGCCGTAGCCGCCGCCGCCACCGCCGCGACCACCACCGCCGCCGCCGTAGCCGCCGCCGCCACCACCGCGACCGCCGCCGCCGCCGCCGTAGCCACCACGGCTACCGCCGCCGCCACCGCCGCCCGAGCGCGGAGCGCGCTCCTGGGCTTCGTTGACGCGCAGAGCGCGACCATCGAGCTCCTTGCCATCGAGCGCGTCGATCGCCGCCTTGGCGTCGGCATCGCTACCCATTTCCGCGAAAGCGAAACCGCGCGGGCGGCCCGTTTCACGGTCCGACGGCAAGCTCAGCTCCTTCACCACACGTCCACCTTCGGACAACACCTTGCGCAGCGTGTCCTCGGTCGTGCTGAAAGACAGATTGCCGACGTACAGCCTCGTACCCATTCTCGAACATCCTTTCGTCGTCCGCTCTCTACCTCTACCTGTCCGAACAATGGATAGGCGTGCAATCGCGGGCTCGTCGGCGTGGTCAACTGCGAGCGAGCACCTGCCGACGCGGGGGGCTCGCTTACCCGCCGCCGCGCTCGCGTGAGCGCGGGTGACAGCGGGTCGAGGGGGGAGAGCATGACGCGCGGCACCCGGAAGGGCAAGTCGCTGGCCTGCCGGTCGGGTCGGGATCGCGCCTCGACCACGGGGCGACGAGCCCGAAAAGCCGTGCGCGGAGCGCGCCGCGACGCGGTCGTCCGATTCGGGGCTCACGGCAGGTTTCGCGCGTGAAATGGAGGCGGCGATCGTCAATCCAAGGCGCTCGGGGGTCGCGCGCGACGTGTCCGAGGGCCGCGGGAGCGCGCGGTTCGCGCGGTGGAGCGAGCTCCGATGCGGCACGTCCGTGAAGCGCCACGGGGCTCGACGCGCTCCCTTCGGCGGGCGGATCGGAAGTTCCGCGGCACAGCGTCGTCGGCAGGCGCCATGAAACGGACCCTCCCCATCGCGCTCGTGCTGGCCGCTTGCTCGTCGACGTCGAAACCTCACCACGCGCAGCCGCCGCCCGCGGCCAACTTCGAGGTCGTCGCGTTGAAGTACGCCGTCGCCGACGACGTCGCCCGACTGTTGAGCGACCTGACCGAGTCTCCCGATCGCCGGTGCGTCATGCCCTGCCCTCCGTCGCAATGCCCGCCGTCGATCCGAGTCATGTCCGACCCGCGCACGAACTCGCTCGTCGTGCAGGCCGGCGAGTCGGACATGCCGCGCATCCGCGAGCTGATCGCGAAGCTCGATGTGCAGGTGAAGTGACGCTTGGTTGAGTTGCGGCGAGCGCTCTCGCGCCGGCGAAACTCGACGAAGAAGCCGCAGCATCCTGAGCTGGTCAACGTCGTCCGGCAGAGCCGGCGCTGAACTGTTGCACGAGGTCGAGCACGCGCTGCGCCTTCTCGTGGATACGCGTCAGGCTCGGTCGGAACTCGGGCATGGATTCCGGCTGGCGAACCGCGCTCAAACTCAGCAGGTGGAGAGCGCCTCGCTCGTGATCCGAGAGCTGCCCCAGCCGCGATCCGTTCAAATCCTCGATGCGGTCGTCGAGCGAGCGCTCGATCTCCGCCAGGCCCTCCTCACGCCGCCCGATCACGAACCACGCACGACCCAACTGCATACGCAAGCTCGGGTCGTGTGGATCGAGGATGCTCAGCACGGCCAGATCGCTGGCGGTGCTGGACCAATGGGCTTCACGCTCCCGCGGGTCCTTGCGCGTCAGCGCAAGGTTGTACTCGAGCGTCGCGAGGTCCTTTCGAGCGTCAGTGGCGATGGAAGACCCTTGCGGTTCGCGCGCGATGACGTCGCGCAGCATGCACACGGGTTCCTCGAGCATTCGTTCGACCGTCTCCAGCGGCAGCTCCGGTCGCAGATCGAGCGCCTGCACGAGCGTTCGCGCAAGGGCGACGGTGATCGACGCGTCGCCGGGATGACGCTCGAGTCCCCGGCGGCCCACGCGCACGGCCTCGTCACGCTCGTGCCGGTTGTTGAGCAACACCACGAGCATCTCCCATGTTCGCGTCTCGCCGGGTCGCGCATCGATCGCTGCGCGGCACGCACCCACGGCGACCTCGGTCTGTTCTCGACTGGCGCTGGGACGCCAACGGCGGTACGCATTGAACGCCCGCTGGTAGAGCGCGTCCGGATTGCCTGGGTCGAGCGCCAAGGCGCGACCGATGGCTTCTTCGGATTCGTCGAGTGCGCCGAGCTCGCGCAGGGTGGCGCCGAGGCAGTACCAAGCCCTGGGCGACTCGGGTTCGAGTCGCGTGCTCGCGCTCAAGAGCTCGTAAGCGCGCGCCAGGTCCCGGCGCTGGTGCAGTGCCAAGCCCAGCTCCAGGGTCGGAAGGAATGCACCGTGGCTAGCCTCGCGCGCCCTCTCCAGCCATTCCTCTCTCTCCTCCGCGTCGCTGGCGGAAATGTGGGTCAGCGACCACGCGAGCTCGACCTGCGCGCGCGACGAACCCGGCCGCAGGTCGATCGCTTCGCGCAGGGCCGCTGCAGACGCCGCATGCCTCCCCGACTCGAAGAGCACGCGGGCCCTGGAGCGCAGGACCTCGGCGCGCTCGGCCGGCACCTCGCTCGCGATGCGCGTGACGTCCGGCAAGACGCCGTCGCGCGCCCACGCGTTGCGCAACTCCCAGTCGACCCGTTCCCAAGGACGGAGATCGAGCGCACCCACGATCGACTCGATGCGCGGCCAAAGATCGAGGAGCTCGCGGTGCTCGCGCGCCAGCGCTTCGTCGATCGTCCGGTCGAAGCTTCCGTCGTCGGCTCTCCTCAGCTCGCCGACGCGGCGCCAGTGCGCTCGCGCGATCCCGCACGAACGGAACCAATGGCCGAGTTCGAGCAGCGCGCGCGCGGGTTCGGGCGCCGAGTCCGGCGCCTCCCAACGCAGCGTCTCGAGAGCGCGCGCTCCCCCCGCAGGTTCGAGGCGCGCGAGATCGACGCCGAGGATGCGGAACGTTTCGATCGCTCCCGCACAGACCGCCGCGCGCCGCGCGGTCGCATCGGGCTCGAGCGTGTCCACGAGATCGCGCCGTCGCTGGAATTCGTCCGCGAAATGGGCGCAGTCCGCACGCCACTCGAGGCTGGCGTTGTTCGAGGCGAGTACCCGGTTCTCGCTCACGACGGACCGCGCGACCACGGCGAGCAGCACGAGCATGCCGCCTAGGATCCAAGCCGGCCGGCGCCGCACGAGCTTCACGGTCCACGACACGGGCGTCTCGCTCCACGCGCCCCCAGGTCGCAGCTCGAGGAACGCGCGCAGGTCATCGGCCAGCGCCGTGACAGTCGGATATCGATCGCCGGCTGATGGCGCGAGAGCGCGCGCGACGACGGCTCGGATCTCGCGCGGGACCGGCGCGACGGATTCCGACATGCCGGCGTCATTCAGGTCGCGAGTGCGCGCTCGCTGCTGCACCTCGTCGAGGTTCGCGCCCCAGTACGGCGGATTGCCCGTGACGAGCTGGTAGAGAATCGCGCCGATCCCGAACACGTCGGTGCGCGCGTCGATGCGGCGCGTGTCGCCGCGCGCCTGCTCCGGTGACATGTAGCTCGGCGTGCCAATGACGTCGCCGTCGCGTGTGTCGTAGAGCTCGAACGACGACGGCGGGCCGGACTCGTCGTGAGCCGATTCCTCCACGACCCGCAGCGCGCGCTCTCGCGCCAGGCCCCAGTCCATGACCACGACCTCGCCGAACTCACCGATCATCACGTTGCGCGGCTTCAGGTCGCGATGCACGACGCCGCGCGCGTGCGCGTAGCCGATCGCGTCGCAGATCGAGAGCGCGACCGACAAGCGCGCGCGCAAGCTGTAGCGCACGTCCTTCGAACGGGGATCCGCGCACCAGCGCTCGACGAACTCCTGCAGCGTGATCCCCTGCACGAGGCGCATCACGTAGAACAACCGCCCGTCGTCCGCGGCGCCGAGATCGTGCACGGGGACGATGTTGGGGTGGTCGAGGCGCGCCGTTATCCGCGCCTCCGCCAGGAAGTTCCGCCAGCGCCGCCCCGCGCCCGACGCGCGGCCCGGCCGCGTGCGATCCGCTCGCGCGAGCTTGAGCGCCACGTCGCGTTCGAGATCGAGATCGAACGCGCGCATCACCTCCCCCATTCCACCGGCGCCGATGCGCGAGAGTAGCTGGTAGCGCTTCCCGGTGCGCAGGCTGGTGATGAACTCCGGGGAAGGAACCGCGTCTTCGTCCTGCGACGCGACTTTGGAAGTGGGTGGGACATTCGCACTTGCGGGTGCGATCAATCCGGAGCGGACGAGTCGCTCGAAGCGTTCGCGCACGTCCTTCGCCCACTCGGGTCGCGACGAGAGGAACCCCTCGACATCGAAGCCCTCTCGCTCCTCGAAGCCCTCGATGAGCTCCGCCAGGCAGTTCTCGACCTGCGCGTCGCGAGTCAAGGCGCTCATGACGGTGGTTGATCCGCAGACGCGCGGCCTGCAAGCCACTCGGGCGGGAGCACCGCACTCACTCGCGCGAGCACGCGCGAGTAGGCAGTGCGCGCGGAGCTCGCTCGTTCCAGACCGAGGTCGATCGCGATCTCCTCGAACGACATGCCGCACACCGCGCGCATGCGGAAGATCTCGCGTTCACGCTCGCCCAGTCCCAAGACGGCCGCTTCGATGCGCTCTTCGAGCTCGTGCGCGCCGGCGCACTGGCTAGGGCTGGGATCGCTGCCGCCCAGCACCGAGTCAGCCAGCACTCGCGACGAATACGCCGCGAAGACGCGCACGCGGCCGCCTCCGCGCTTGTCGGCGCACTCGCGCCGCGCGCGGTCCGCGAGCTTGTTGTGCGCGATCTTGACCAGCCAGTTCATGAAGCAGCCGGGGCTGAGCTCGCGAATCGAGTCGAGGTGTTGGCTCGCCTCGCACAACGTCTCCTGACACACGTCGTCAAGTTCGCCGATCTCCCGCGCGCGACGTCCCATGTGCAACGCCAGCGCACGCTGGAGCCGAGGCAGGTGACGCTCGAAGAGCAACTCGCGCGCAGCGATGTCGGCACCCTGTGCGCGGCGGATCAAGCTCAACGTGTCGTCAGGAAGCGGCGCCATGCGATGCAGGATATTCGTTTCGCGGCGCTCGTGGCAGTCGCAGCCACGTGCGAAGCGGTTTGCATCTCCCATCTCCGCATGTGAAGGCAGCCAGCGCGAGTGGGTTTCAGACGCCCCATGTCACCTGCACTCCGTTCGTGCGATTCGAAGTCGCGGGCGGGCAGAACAGGGCCGCAGCATTCCGGTAATAGCATTGGTAGTAGTACGTGCCGCCGTACGCGGGGATCGCGCCACGCACACTGACCGATGGATCTCCGACGCCGGGGTAGCTCGCAGCGGAACCCGAGGTGAAGCGCGTTCCCAGCCGGATGATCGGAGCCCCGACGCACCCCAGGCCATCGTCGATGGCGACCTGAGTGGTTCGCGTCGATCCCTGGAAGAAGATCGCGACCGGACCGGTGAGGTTCGTCGCGCCCAAGACGATCGAGTCTGCCCCGACCGAAGCAGTGCCGAACGCCGTGAGATCAGCCCCGGCGGCGAATCCCGAGTTGGCGCAACCATTTCCGGGAGCGCCGTTGTTGCCGCACGGACAGTTCGATCCACTGCCATCGCCAAGACAGAATCGGGCCACTGCGACGGTGTCCTCGAAAACGTACGCGGCGCCGGCGTCCGTGCTCGATTCGTCACCGAGGTCTCCGTTCACACCCACCGCAGCGCTGTCTTCGAAAAGAGCGCCAACGACGATGCTGCCGCCCGACAACGAGACCGCAGCTCCGAAGTTGTCGCCAATCGCCGCGTTCGGCGCCTGGAGATACGCGTGCTGCGCCCACGTCGATCCGTTGCGATCGAACACGTACGCGGCTCCGGAGTCGGGACCGAGCGCCGCTTGGAATCTCGCCCCGACCACGATCCGGTCGCCGAGCACGGCGACGGCGGCGCCGAACCAGCTGCCAGCGCTCGCGCTGCTGGGCTTGACGTATGCCTGCTGACTCCACGCGCCCGCCGTTCGCACGAACACGTAGGCTGCGCCTGCGTCCGCGGCATTGTCGTCGGACGGATCGCCGTTCACGCCGGTGGCAGAGCTGTCCTCGCGATTGGCTCCGACGACGACCGTGTCGCCGCTGATCGCGACGAAACCGCCGAAGGTGTCCACCGGGTCTGTGTTGGAGGCTTTGAGATACGCTTGCTGAGACCACGTCGTCCCCGACCGGACGAACACGTACGCAGCGCCAGCCTCGTTCGCCGAGTTGTTCGACTGGTCGCCGTCGACCACGGCGGCACTGCTGTCTTCGTCGGATGCGCCGACGACGATCGTCGAGCCCGAAACTCCGACCGCGCACCCGAATCGGTCCACGGCTTCGGCGTTCGACGCCTTCAAATAGGCTTCCTGTGACCAAGAAGTGCCGCTGCGAACGAACACGTACGCAGCGCCGGAGTCGGCGGCTCCGTTCGAAGCCTGGTCTCCGTTGACGGCCGTGGCGCTGCTGTCCTCGCTTTGAGCTCCGATCACCACCGTGTCGCCGTGAATGGCGACATAACGTCCGAACCAGTCGCCCGAGTCGGTGTTCGACGCCTTGACGTACGCCTGTTGCGACCAGACGGAGCCGCTACGAACGAACACGTAGGCTGCTCCGGAGTTCGGCTTGCTGTCGTCCGCGCCGTCTCCACCGACTCCGTTTGCTGCACTGTCCTCGAAGTCGGCTCCGACGACGAGCGTATCGCCGGAGATCGCCACGGCGATGCCGAATCGGTCTCCGGCGCCCGAGTTCGATGCCTTGAGATAGGCTTGTTGCTGCCACACGCCTGCGACGCGGACGTAGACGTAGGCGGCTCCCGCATCCGCTGCGCTGTTGTCCGCCTGATTCCCACCCACACCAGTCGCCGCGCTGTCTTCCAGCGGTGCGCCGATGACAAGCGTGTCGCCGTCTTCTGCAACCGCCAAACCGAAGGCGTCGCCGGCACCGGTGTTGGATGCCTTCAGGTACGCGACGTGCACGAACGGGTCGACAGTGATGGGGAATGCGGCCTGCTCGTCCGCGATCTGCACGAAGATCCTGCCGTCCTCGGCCGTCATCTCGGCGCGCAGATGGCGGCCGACCGCATCCACGACGTCGAGGCCGTCGTACGCGACGACGGTCGCCCCGGCCGCATCGACGAACGCAATCGATCGCCTGTCGGCGCCGGACTTCGCGGCGAGGTCTCCGCTCACGCGAAGCACGATCGAGAGACCGCCTCGGGCTTGCACTGGGCGCGCTCGGACGTCGTACCCGTGCTCGATCCCGCCATCGAGCTCGACAAACCACTCGGTCAAATTCTCGTCCCATTCGTAGGCGACCTTGCGCCCGTTCGGGAACGTCGCTCGCGGGGACTCTCCCACCGTTCGAACGTCACTCCAGCCGTAGCGTTCGAGTTCGAGGCGCCAGGACCAGCCGGCCGCGACCGCGGAGAGTTCGAGTCCGCGGGCGTCGTACGTTGCAATGCACCCGCGACCGGCAGAGGGCATCACCGCCGAGGCGATGATCCGTCGCGGACTTCCGCCTTCGCCGCGGCGATTCCGCTCCGCGGACTCGTGGCACCTGGCTCCCGGGCGAGCCTCCGATCCGCGGCTGACTCGTTTCTCACGACCGATGCCGTGGACCGAGGATCGAGGACCTTCTACCTCTGCGGCGGTTGCCTGGAGCATCGCCCCGCTTGACTGCAGGGCGAGCGTGACGATGAAAGCGAGAGCGATCTCGAACATTGGGTTGTCCTTGGGAGTGAAGATCGTGCGGAAGAAGGCGAGTCGACTTCGTCCGGGTTCTCAGATGTCAGCCAGAGCCGACGAGCGACGTCATCGCGGCTCCGGTGCTTGTCAACGATTCTGAGACACATCGCGGTTGGGATCAGTGAGTTCCGACTGTGGCGAGCGGCGTGGTCGGTGGCGCGTTGATCCACGCGGGCGTAGGGCGGTGCTGCTCGGCCGGCCTGCCGTGCGAGAGACGTTCGGGGCGCAGGCTCAAGAACCCTTCGCACCGCGCCTGGAATTCCGCGCCAACGGCAGTGGCAGCTGAGAGAGCCGCCATTTGGAGGCTCGAGACCTTCAAGGGCAGTCCGAGTACATCACGCGCACTCGGCCACTTGGACCCGCCGCGACGGCGAGGTCGGACACTCCGTTTCCATCGAAATCGACGCTGGCGAGCCCCGACGCAATTCCACGCCCAATGACGTACTGCGTTCGGTCCCGAAAGAGACCCTGTCCCGCTCCGCGAAGCAAGGACACGAATCCCGAGTATGCCGGCGACGCGGTCACGAGGTCCACGACCCCATCGCCATCGACGTCACCAAATGCCACTGCCTGCGGAAGGAAATATGTGGGATACGTGTGGGACACGGCGAACACGCCTGACCCGTTGTTCAGCAGCACGGACACAGTGCTCGAGTTTCGATTGACAACAGCGATGTCCAAGTCGCCGTCGGCGTCCACGTCGCTAGCAGCAATTGCCAGAGGAACCGATCCGACCTGGACGTCCGTCCGTTGCATTCCGGGCATTTGGCTCAGAAAGATAGACACCGAGTTCGTGTTTGGATTGACGCTGATGATGTCGTCGACTCCATTTCCGTCGAAGTCACCTGTCGCGAAGGCGGCCGGCGTGCCGCCAACGACCACATAGACAGGTGGAGTGTAGCTACCCCCACCGGCGTTCGTGAGCAACGCCATCACGCTATTCAGCGAAGTACCGACGACGATATCTAGGTCTCCATCGCCATCGAAGTCTCCCAGCGAGACGGCGCCTCCCAGCCCGACGAGCATCGAAACACCGAGCCCGGTGGTCGGGTACTGCACTGCGGGCCCGAGGACGCCAGCCTGGTTTCGGAACACGAATACGCCCCGTCCGCTCGTGGCGACGACGTCGCACCAGCCATCGTTGTCCAGGTCACCGGCCGCTATCGAACCGACGGGGCCGGAAGCACACGTGAATTCCTGAGCTGGAGCAAACTCGCCGGAAGCGCGAGCCAATGCCACGGACACGCCGCTGCCGAACCACGCGTCGGCCGAGATGATGTCGGCGCGGCCGTCCCGATTGATGTCCGCCGCGACCATGAAGCCAACGTAGGAACCGGGGCCTCCTATCGGGATGTCGGTCGTCGTTCGCCGCAGCGGCTTGCCACGCGACAAGAGCAACTCACCCCGCGGATCGTAGGGCAGTACCACGATGTCGCCCAGTCCATCGCCGTCGAAGTCTGCCGCAGCGACAAACTGCGGAAGGTTCCCGACCGGCAAGTGCTCCTCCAGCCCAAGTCCGAGCGGGGTGATGTTTCGGAACACCACGACGGAATCGTCAAGCTTCTCTGCCGCAATGACATCGAGGGATCCATCTCCATCGATATCGGCGACCTCGATGAATCCATCAGGACCGACTCGTCGCTTGTCATCGACCAGTTGGAAGCCAGAGGGTCCATGATTGACCCACAGGTGCAGATACCCTCCGTACATGCCAACCACGTCAAAGTCGTTGTCACCGTCGACGTCGATGGCGTGCGTGATCAGCGCGGGCGGTCCTGGGAAGCGAGCGCGAATCCGAAAATCCTGCCCGCTGTTCACGTTCTCGATGATCGTCACGCCCGCAAGGATGTCGATGTCCCCATCTCCATCGAAGTCGCCTGTGGTCGGCACTCCGGCGACGCCCTGGCGAAAGCCCGAGTAGGGAGCGAACGCCCCGCCCCCCATGGACGTGATAACGGAGAGCGACTTCTGCGTGTAGTCGATCGCCGCAAGGTCGAGTAATCCGTCCCCATTGAAGTCACCAGTCGTGACTAGTGGTGCGTACCCTCCAACTCCAGTCGGCAAGACGACTGTCCCGGAGAAGACAAACGCGCCCTGATTCCACGCGATCGCCACCGACTGTTGTCCTGATGTCGACTGTGACGGCTGAGCGATGTCGAGATCGCCGTCTTGATCCAGGTCCGCAAGCAGTGGAATGCCCTCGCCCAATGCCACGGACCCTGCGACGGAGAGAGTTCCAGCATCGTTCTGGATCAGAGTGATGCCGTAGCCTGGAGACACCACCAAGTCAGGGTCCCCGTCGCCATCGAGATCCCCCGCCACGGGAAAATTGGAGCCCGACGAGGAGCCGAGGAAGAAAGCTTCTGGAGCGCCAAGGCCGCAGGTCGCCGGTACCGCCACCGAGGGCCGAACCGTGGTTGGAATGTGTTGAGCCTGAGACGCCACCGCGTTCACTGCGAGCACGGTCGCCAACGCCAGCGATCTGGCTGCGGCAACACCCAGCAGGCGCCAGTACCGCGCACGACGCTGGGCGGCGTTCGCCACGATCCGATTCGGTTCCAGCGATTCTTGCTCGGCGACAATCGCCAGCGACGGCAAACGAGACCTCGACTGTCGATGCCTCGCACACTGGACGGCGAACTCAGATTCTGTCGACGACGACCTTGGCGGCGCAGAACAGGGTTCGAACGAGCCTCGCTCGTTGCCCTTGTTTGCTCGGCCACGGTCGGTCCCCGAACAACCGCCCGCGTTCGCGGCCGATCGAGGCTCCATCGACTGCTGCCGCCTTGGCTCTGGTGCCTGCGAGCAGGTACTGGCCTCGGAACGAGAGACGATCTGGATGCGATCGGGGCCGCGCGAGCGGCCGGGGCGCTCTGTTTCCCGCAGCATCGATTCCGCAAATCGTGAGTCCTTCGGCGAGATCATGGTTCCTCCGTTCTCGGCCGAGTCGTATCGACCTTCCCACGCGCTCTTCGATCTCGTGGTGTGACGCCGGTCGCCCGCGAACGCTGGCGTGCTCACACGACTGGCTGCGGCACCGAACGCGGATCCAGGCTCGGCGCTCCACGAAGTTCCAGGATTTCCTCGCGTGCTCGCCAAACTGTCAAGGTTCGGCCATACAAGGCCACCCCCAGATTTGCCAAGCAAGGCCACCTGAGTGGGGCTGGAGGAGTGGCGGTGTGCGTTCGGCCGGGGGAACGCGACGACTCCCGGCCGGAGCCTCGCGCCACGATGCTTGAATCAGGAGCCCGCTGGACGGGCATTCGCCTCCCGGGCGTGCTCACGCATCGCGCTCCACAGCTGCTCCACATGCTCGCGCTCCGTCGCGAGCGCGCCGATCGAGACGCGCACCATCCAGCGGCCGTCGAGCATGGCGGGCGTGACGTAGGCCGAGCCGGAGGCGTTCAGGCGTTCGGCCCAGGCTTGCGTGTGGCGGTCGAGGTCGTCGGCGCTCATTCCGGGCGGCTCGTGGCGCACGCAGATCGTCTGCAGAGGAACGGGAGCGAGCACGCGCCAGGGTTTCGTGCTCGCGATCTGTTCGGCAAGCCACTGCGCGTTCGCCATGTCGCGGCGCAAACGCGCTTGCAGCCCGCTCACGCCTTGCTCGCGGATCAGGCACCACAGTTTCAAGGCGCGGAAGCGCCGGCCGAGCGGGATGCCCCAGTCGCGCAGGTTCTTCACGCGCGTGTCGACGCGGCTCTGCAGGTAGCTCGGGTTCGTGCTCAGGACGCGCACGAGGTGCTCGGCGTCGCGCACGTAGTAGACGGAGCAATCGAAGGCCACGCCGAGCCACTTGTGCGGGTTCATCACGATCGAATCGGCCTGCTCGATGCCCTGCCACATCCAGCGGCACTCGGGCAGGATCATCGCCGAGCCCGCCATCGCGGCGTCGACGTGCAGCCAGAGCTTCTCGCGGCGCGCGATGGCGCCGATCGCTTCGACCGGATCGAGCGCGGTCGTCGTCGTCGTGCCCGTCGTCGCGACGACGGCGCACGGCGTGCGGCCCGCGGCGCGATCCTCGGCGATCGCGGCGGCGAGCGCGTCGGCGCGCAGGGCGTACTTCGAGTCGACCGGGATGCTGCGCAGGTTCGCGCGGCCGAAACCGGCGAGCAGCGCGGCCTTCTCGACCGAGCTGTGGCTGTGCGCCGAGACGTAGACGACCAGCGGTTGCTTTTCGGCCTGCAGTCCGCCGCGCGCGAGACCGTACGCAGTGGTGCGTTCGCGCGCGCACAGGAGCGCGATGAGCGAGCTCGTCGACGCCGTGTCCTGGATCACGCCGCTCCACGCATCCGAGAGCCCCGTCATCTGCCGCAACCAGTCGACCGCGACTTCCTCGAGCTCCGACAACGCCGGCGACGCCTGCCACGAGAGGCCGAGCACGCCGAGTCCCGTGCTCAAGTAGTCGCCGAGCACCGACGAGAGGTCGCCGTTCGAAGGGAAGAAGCCGAAGAAGCGCGGGTGCTGCCAATGCGTCAAGCCCGGCACGAGCACGCGCTCGACGTCGCCCATCACGGCTTCGAAGCGCTCCGGCTCGAGCGGCGGAGAGTTCGGGAGCGCAGCCCGGATCGCACGCGGCTCGACCGGGGAGCGCACGGGAAAGCGCTCGACGTTCGCGCGATAGTCGGCGATCCAGTCGATCAAAGCGTGTCCGGCGCGGCGGAATTCCTCGGCGTCCATCGGCGGCTCCTCTCGGTTCGGCGGGCGAGGAAGTCTAGCGGCGGCGGCGTGAACACTGCACGGCGAGCCGTGCTCCTCTTGTACGATCTCCGCGACGCGACCACACTGGATCGCGACACCTCGATGGACGTCCGACTCGCCAACCCCCGCGGCTTCTGCGCCGGCGTCGATCGCGCGATCGAGATCGTCGAGCGCGCGCTCGAGCTGCACGGCGCGCCGGTGTTCGTGCTGCACGAGATCGTGCACAACCGCCACGTCGTCGACGATCTGTCCTCGCGCGGCGTGCGTTTCGTCGACACGCTCGAGGAGGTTCCGGCGGGCGCGGTGACGATCTTCAGCGCGCACGGCGTCTCCGACGAGGTCGTCGCGACGGCGCAGAGTCGCGGCTTGCGCATCATCGACGCGACCTGTCCGCTCGTGACCAAGGTCCACGTGCAGGCGCAGCAGTACCAGCGCAAGGGCCGGCACGTGATCCTCATCGGACATCCCGGCCATCCCGAGGTCGAAGGCACGCGCGGACGCATCGAGGGTCCGGTGACGGTGCTCTCGACGGTCGACGAGGTCGAAAAGCTCGCCGTCGCCGATCCCGAGCGCCTCGCATACGTCACGCAGACGACGCTCTCGATCGACGACACGCGCGAGGTGATCGACGCGCTCGTGCGCCGCTTCCCCCACATCCAGGGTCCCGAGCTCAAGGACATCTGCTACGCCACGCAGAACCGCCAGAACGCCGTGAAGCGCCTGACGGAAGAAGGCATCGACGTCCTGATCGTCATCGGCAGCAAGAACAGCTCGAATTCCAACCGTCTGGCCGAGCTCGGCACGCGCAGCGGCGTGCGCTCCTACCTGATCGACGATGCGAGCGAGATCCGGCCCGAATGGCTCGTCACGTCGCCGTCGATCGGCGTCACGGCCGGCGCGTCCGCGCCCGAAGGGCTCGTGCAGCAGGTGATCGAGCGCTTGAAGGAGCTCGGCGTGCAGCGCGTGACCGAGATGGAAGGCGAGCAGGAGACGACGGTGTTCAAGCTGCCTGCGGAGCTCGTCTCGCCGGCGCGACCGTAGTCGCTGCGCGAGTCTCGCGCGCCGAGAGCGCGCCGCGCGCATCGCGCGCTCGGGGTCGCAGCCGTACGATGCGCGCGTGAGCACGCACGACACTCCCTCCACCTTCGACCGCGTCGACACGCGCGCGGGCTACGACCGCTGGGCGGAGATCTACGACGGCGAGGACAATCCGCTCGTCAAGCTCGAGGAGCAGCACGTCGATCGCCTGCTCGGCGACGTGCGGCGTCTCGAGCTGCTCGACTACGGCTGCGGCACCGGAAGGCACGCGTTGCGTCTCGCGCAGGCCGGAGCGCGCGTCACCGCGCTCGACTTCTCGCCCGGGATGCTGGCGCGCGCGCGCGCGAAACCGGGCGCCGAGCGCGTGCATTTCGTCGCGCACGACGTGCACGAGCCGCTCCCTTTCGACGCGCGCGCCTTCGATCGACTGGTTTGCGCGCTGGTGCTCGACCACGTGCGCGACCTCGAGCATGCGCTGCGCGAGATGCAGCGCGTGACGCGGACGGACGGCGCGATCGTGATCACGGTCATGCACCCGGCGCTGATGCTGCGCGGCGTGAGCGCGCGCTTCACCGACCCCTCGAGCGGCCGCGAGACTCGCCCGGAGAGCCAGTCGCACGTGCTCAGCGACTACGTGCGCGCCGCGCTCGCGATCGGCGCGACGATCGACGCGATCGAGGAGCACAGCGTCGACGCCGAGCTCGGTGCCCGCAGCCCGCGCGCGCAGAAGTACGTCGGTTGGCCGGTGCTCTTCGCCCTGCGCTTGTTGCCGCGGCGCTAGTGCGATCGAGGTCGTCGCCGGAGGCTCCTGCGCGTCCAGCCGCGCATTCGAAACGGCGAAGATCCCGCGATGGCGCCGGGCGAGGACTCTCTGGACCGCGAGCACGTCTCCGCGGGTATCCTCGATGAACGCGGGATCCACCGCACGTCCAGGAGATCTGCTCATGTCCTTCGCACGTCGCGGTTCGTTCTCTCGATCGCCGTCTCTTGCTCTCGTCGCACTGTTCGCGCCCATTGCGCTCGGCGCGCTCGCTCACGCCAGCGACTGGAACAACGCCGGCGGGACGCAGGGTCGCGACGGACGCAGCGCGGAAGTCGGACCCGACACGCCGAGCATCCTGTGGAGCGGAGGACGCAGCTCGATCATCGCCTGGCAACCGGTCATCGAAGGCCGGCGCGTCTTCATGGTGCGCCAGACCGGCTTTCCGCCCAGCGGCGAGCCCAACGGTTCGCCGGTCGTGTGTCAGAACCTCGACACCGGTGCGGAGCTCTGGTTCCGGCACATTCCGTTCAACACGGGCGACTGGACGACGTGGGTCGCGGGCGTGAAGAACGGACGCGTGTACGCGGCGCGCTCGGGGAACGGAGCGTCGGTCAGCGCGAAGCTCCACTGCCTCGACGCCGCGACGGGCGCGACCTTGTGGACCTCGACCGATCTCATCGACGCGGGCGCGTACGACGGCGTCGTCTTCGCGGACAACGGCGATCCGATCGTCGGGAGCTTCCGCAAGATCTGGCGCATCCGCGCGATCGACGGGACCACTGCGTGGGTCGCCAACCGCGTCGGATCGGTGAGCGGCTCCTGCGGCGTCGCGCTGCACGGCAATGCGGTCTACGCAGCCGACGCGGTCGTCGGCGGACATTCGATCAAGCGCTTCGATCTCGCCACCGGCGCGTTCCAGTACCAGAGCCCGGTGATGAGCGGCTTCACGATCCAGAACACGCCGATGGTCGGCGCCGACGGAACCGTCTACTTGTCGCGCACGCAGAACAACGTCGCGGTCGACTTCTTCTACGCATTCCAGGACACGGGCTCGGCGCTCGTGCAGAAGTGGAGCACAACTGCGGGCTGGGCGACGACGATCGAGCTCGCCGTCGGCCCCGACGGGTCCGTGTATCACGTCGCGCCGGGACAGCAGATCGAGCGCTTGAACCCGCTCACGGGCGCCGTGATCAACGCGACCGGCCCGCTGCCGGCGGACTTCTTCGATCCGCGGCTTTCGACCGACGCGCTGGGACGCGTGTTCATGGCCAACGGCGGCTTCAGCGGCGGACGTTTCTACTCGTTCGAGGCCGATCTCACGCCGCGCTGGTCCGTCGCCGTGCCCAACATCAACATCGGCGCACCCGCGATCGGCACCGACGGTACGCTCGTCGTCGCCGGCGTGGGCTCGAACGTCGTCGCGTATCGCACGAGCGCGAGCATGGACGCGTTCTGCGCCGGCGACGGGCTCGATCCGGGCGTCACGACGCCCTGTCCGTGCACGAACAACGGCGCGAGCGGCCGCGGTTGCGCGAACTCGGTCGATCCCACGGGAGCGCTGCTCGTCGCGTCGGGCGATCCCTCGGCCGACGACGTCGTGCTGCACGCCTCGGGCATGCCGGCGACGGTGACGAGCATCTACTTGCAAGGCGACGCGCTCGACGACGCCGTCTTCGGCGATGGAGTGCGCTGCGCGGGCGGCACGCTCGTGCGCTTGCGCGCGCGACAGAACGCGGCGGGAGCGAGCTCCTTCCCCGACTCGACCGACACCGTGACGCTCTCGCTGCGCGGCGGCGTCACGCCCGGCAGCGGCGCGGTGCGCTACTACCAGGACTACTACCGCAACGCCGCGGTCGCGTTCTGTCCGCCCGAGACGTTCAACGTCACGAGCGGCGTGCGCATCGCGTGGTGATCGCGCGCGCCGGTCACGGCACGCGCTTGACGATCGGGTAGGTGCGCACGCACTCGTTCGCGGCGTCGCGCACGCGCACGCAGGGCGCGACCGCCGCGGCGATCTTCCCGAGCACCTCTGGATCCTTCGGCACGAGGCGCACGCACGCGCCATCCTGCAACAGCGCGTCGGACGGCAGCACGAACGTGCCGCCATCGCAGGCCTGGAGATCGAAAGCGACGCCGGCCGTGGCTCCCGCATTGCCGAACCACGCGTTCGTCTCCAGATCGGCGACCTCGAGCCACGCCACCGAACCGGCGGGGGCGGGCGTCGGCGCCGCGACCGTGAGCACGAGCGCTCCGCCGTCGATCACCGCGCACGAACGCAGCGCGAGCGTCGATCCGTCGCGCACATCGAGCGTGAAGCGTGACCACGTGGCGATCGTGTGGCACTGATGGCGCAGGAACGACACCAGCGGATCGCGCTCTGGATCGGCGGCCTGGTGGATGTACGCGCTACTCCAGTCGCAGTAGAGCACGAGCAGCTCGGGTTGCGCGGCGAGATCGCGCGCCACGCGACGCTGCTGCCGGGCGTCGAGCAGATCGAGACGGAACGTGATGTTGAGCGTCGTCGGCGGAAGCGTCTGCGTCCAGAAGTAGAAGCTGTTCAACGCCGGGAACGAGTAGAAGCTCCCGCCTCCGCGCAGCATGTCCGCGATCCAGCGCGGGACGACGGCCTCGGGCTCCGTCACGCGCAGATGCTCCGCGCCGTGCAGCTTCAGCATCGTCAACCACGGCCGCGGTCCGGAGGCCAGCACGAGCTGCTCGTTCGACGAACCGTGCACCTGCCACGCGGCGATCACCGCGGTGGCGTACCACGCGCCGGTGCCCAGCCGCGGGAGCTCCGCGACGCGCGCGATCCACGCGCAACCGCGCTGCACGGACTGCTGCAACGCGATCGCGCACAGCGGCGCGAACCACAGCACCGTCCACACCGCTTGCGTGCCCCAGACCGGATACCCCTGCAGCAACTGGAACGTGGCGACGCCGAGCAGCGCCCACGGCCTGCGAGCTCGACCGTCGTCCTCCCAAGTATTCGGCGGACAGGCGAGCGCCGTCCAGGCGAACGGCGCGCTCCAGCTGGCGAGCCCGCGCAGGTCGAGAGCGAGCAGCAGGTGCACCGAGAACGCGCCCCACAACAGGGCGAGCCACGCTCCCGCCACGCCGGCGAGCGCGGGACGCCAGCGTTGCGCCGCGCTCCACGCGAGAGCCAGGCACAGGGAGATCGACGTCAGGATCCAGGCGTTCCGATCGAGGTCGGGCTGCATCGCCTGGTCGACGAACTTGAAGTGCTGGCCGATGACCCCGTGCCACGTGCCGACGAACGAAGTGCCCGTGAGGAACAGCACGAGCAGCGTCAGGAATGCGGCGGCGAGCAAGCCGCGCAAGAGCGCGATCACGTGGCGGCGCTCGAAAGCCAGCGCGTCGCGTGTCGCCGCCGCCGCGGCGAGAAAGCACGCGACGCAGCCCGCGACCAGGAAGGCGTAGATGCGGAAGACGCCATTGGTGAGCGCCGCGCGCAGCCAGAGCCACGGCAGCGCGAGCAGGGCGAACGCGACGAGCCACCAGAGCCAGCGTCGGCGCGCGGCCCCCGCCTGCCAGGCGAGCAGCGTGAGCGCGACCCCCGCACCGGCCATCACGCCGACGTTGATCTTCGTCAGTACGAGACCCGCGACGCACGCTCCGACGGCGATCCAGGTCGCGCGGCCGCGGCGCGCCGGCTCGCGCGCGAGGAGCGCGATCACCGCGGCGGTGAGGATCAGGCACAGACCGTGCGGATGCGCGGGTTCGGCCTCGAGTCCCATCAGCGCGGGCCGGACGAGCACGCAGCTCAGGCATGCGGCGAGAACGCTGCGCGTCGAACGCCACACCGCCCAGGCGAGCAGCAGCATCACGGCGATGCCTTCGAGCGCCGTCCCCGCGCGCACGAGATCGTGCGTCAGCTCCACGCCGCTCCAGCGCAAGGGCAGGCCGAGCAGCGCATAGTAGAAAGGTCCGTACTGCGTGAAGACGTCGTCGTAGAGCGCGTGTCCGCGGGCGAAGCTCGCGAGCGAGATCATCACGTAGCCCTCGTCGTCGAACGGCGAGCCGCCGTACCCGCGCGAGAGCCAGATCGCGCGCACGACGGCCCACGCCGTCACGACGAACAGGCACAGCGATGCGAGGAGGGGAGCTCCGCGCGCGAGCGTGGATCGAATCGACACGAGCGAGACACCGGTTTCGAACGGGAGGAGATCGAATACCGAGCCACCGCATGGTGACACGCGTCGAGGACGATGGGCTCGACGTATCTCTTCGTTCAGGGCGGCTCGCGCCGTGCGGAATCGCAACACGGCGCGTGCGGGCCGAACCCTCGGCCCGCGCGACGTGCGCTCGCGCACTCTCGCGCGAGGCCGAGGCTGCGCGCGCGCGAGACGTCTCGCGTCAACGCACCACGAGCGGAAAGGTCGTGATGCGCTCGCCGCTCCGGTCGAGCAGACGCACGGCGACGAGCTTGCGCATCAACGCGTTCTCGAGCTGGCGGGGCCTCGCCGGTCCGAGCTTGACGGTCGCCGGCGCCGCGAACAGTGCCGCGGAAGGCAGGGCGAGCGCGCGCCCTTGCTCATCGGCGAGGCCCAACGCTCCTTCGCCCGCCACGTCCGTGCGTCCGACGACGATGTCGCTCGCCAGCGACACGACTTCGACGGCCGCCACCTCGCGCGTCAGCGAACAGCCGGTGCGCAGCACGATCCAACCGTCCTCGATGCGCGCGCACGAGATCCAGCCTGGGTTCCAGCCGCGAACCGACCACGCTCCCAAGGTCGACCAGTGGCCGAGCGGCGCGAGCTCGCTCTTCAGCAGCGCCGAGACCGGGTCGTCGTCGTTCGGCGGGACGTGCTCGAGGTACTGCTCGAAGTCGTCCGAGAGCACCACGAAGAGCCGCGGCTCGGCGGCGAGCGCTGCCGCGACGCGCCTGCGCTCGGAGAGGCGCAACAGGTCGGGCCGGAACGTGTAGTTCAGGTTCGTCGGCGGATCGGTGCGGCTCCAGAAGTAGACGCTGTTCTGCGAAGGGCACGAGAAGAACCGGCCGCTCGCGCTCGCCGTGTCGCTGATCCAGCGCCAGCCGGCGGCGACCGGCTCGGTGGCTCGCAAGTCCCTGGCTCCCGAGAGGCCGATCGGAACCGTGGAGCGCCGCTCCATCTCGGCCGCGGCCCGCTGCAAGCCGTCCTCGACCAGCGCGCGCTGCGCCGCGAACGCACCGAACGCGATCCAGACGCCGGTCGCGACGCGCGGCAGGCGCGCGCGCGTCGCGAGCGACGCGCAGATCGTGCTCGCCGAACGATGCAGCGCGATCGCGCACAGCGGCACGAGCAGGAGCACCGTCCACACGCACTGCGTGCCCGCGACCGGAAAGGCCTGCAAACCCTGGAACGCGGCCATGCCGCTCAACACCCACGCTTCCGGCGCGGGCTCCGCGCGCCCGTACGAGCGGCGCGGACACGCGAGCACGACCCACGCGAACGGCAGGCCCCAGCTCATCAGGCCCAGCGTGTCGCGCGCGCACAACATCGTCGCGCACACGAGCCCCCACGCCAGCGCCAGTGCCGTGCCGACAGCGGCCGCGGGTTCGGGCCGATGACGGCGCGCGAACCACCAGGCACAGGCGAGCAGCACCGAAACGACCGAGTTGGCGCGGCACTCGAGGCCGATGGGCGGCGGATCGGCGCCGGCGAGGAAGCGCGCGTGTTGACCAGCCACGCCCCAGAGCAAGCCCTCGAACGACGTGCCGCAGGCGAGGATCGTGAGCACGACGAGCATGCCAGCGAGCGCGATGGAGAGCGCGAGCCACGGCAACCGTCGCGCCGTCGCACGTTCGTCGTGCGTCGAAGCGCTGGCGGCGATGGCGCGTCCCGCGATCGCGCCGAGCGCGAACGTCACGTACGTCGTCATCAGCGGACGGCTGAACTCGCCGCGCAGCACGAGCACCGGCACGCCGGCGAGCGCGATCCACGCCGCCCACCAGCGCCAATCGACGCGCGCGCTCTGCGACCGCCCTCCGAGCCAGCCCGCGAGCAGCCCGATGCCGACGAGCACGCCGATGTTGATCTTCGTCAGCGTCAACACGGCGAGCAGCACGCCGATGAGCACGACGTCGCGCTTGCGCAGCCGCTCCAGCGGGCGGGACGCGACGAACACGATCGCGGCGGTGAGCACCCAGCACAGCCCGTGCGGGTGCAGCGGCTCGACGTAGAAGTGCCACATCATCGAGCGCGCGAGCACGATCGTCAGCGCGACGGCGAGCAGGCTGCGCGTCAGGCGCCACACCGTCGCCGCGAACAGCGCGACGATGAGCAGGATCTCGAGCGCCGTGATCGCGCGGCTCCAATCGTGCGTGAGCTCGATGCCGAGCCAGCGCATGGGCAACCCCAGGAGCAGGAAGAACGCCGGACCGTACTGCGAGTACGTCTCGTCGTAGAGCGGCGCGCCGCGCATGAAGCCGCGCAGCGAGATCATCACGTAGCCCTCGTCGTCGAAGCTGACGACCGTGTTCACGCGCTGCATCCAGATCCCGTCGAGCTGACGCCCAGCGAGGTAGAGCAGGAGGAGCGCGACGAGCCCGCCGACCGCGAGCCGCAACGCGCGCGGAAGCACGGAACCGTTGCCGCCGGCCGTCGCGGTGCTCATGCGCGAGAGCGGCTCCAGGCGACGTCGATCCAAGGCCTCATGGTGCGCAGATGCGAGCGGCGCGCGGGTGGGTCGAGCACGAGGCCGCGGGAAGAAGGGCGTCCATGCTCGGGCGCGGCCGCATCGCCGTCAATCCCGCTAACAGGCGAGGCGCGTGCGCGTCTCGTCGCGATGGAGGACTCCATGCACGTCAAGCTGCTCGTCTCGCTGCTCCTGCTCGTCCCTGCGCTGACCGTCGCGTTCGCTGGCGGTGAGCGTTGCCGCACCATCGCGCAAGCCGAGGTGCGAGCGGCACCCGAGGCTCCGAACGGCGGAGCCGACGACCCTGTCTCGCGCTTCCTCTTCTTCGCCGTGCTCGAAGGCCTGTACGAGGACGGCGTGTCGAACGAGATCGTCGAGCGCGTGACGGAGCTCGACGCGCGCACGGGCTGGCCGAAGCACTTCATCTACGCGTGCCCCATCTGCATGCCGGCGTTCGACGCGTTCCGCAGCTACCGTTCGCGCACCGCCTTCTACGGGCGCAAGTGGGCGTGCGACACCTTCGGCGAGGGCCTCGACAAGGAACTCGCGCGCCGCCTGCTCGATCGCGACGACCTGGTGCTCGGGAACGCGCTGCAGGAACGGATCGAGCGCTGGACGGCGCGCCGCATCGAGCTCCTGCGCCTCACCGACGTCGAACGTGACGCGCTCTCGCACGAGCTCGCGGAGCGCAGGAAGCGCGGCACGGAGTTCCTGCGCAGCTACCAGGCCAACGGATCCGCGCCGCAGTACACCGGCATGAAGAGCTGCCCGCTCTGCGAAGGCGCGAGCGGCGCCTGTCCGCTGCGCTGATCGCCCGATTGGCGCGGCTCGCGCGGCGCTCGCGGGCTGCGCGGCGTGCGCGATCGACCGCGGGCCCGCGCGAGGACTGCTCCCCAGCGTGAAAACGCGAACTGGTGTAGCGTCGGGGTCGGCATTCGTGAGGCGCGGAGGCTCGCGCGCGCTCACGAGTCATTCGTACACCATGAAGATCGCGATCCTCGGCGCCGGCGTCAGCGGGCTCACCTGCGGCATCCGCCTGCTCGAGCGCCAGCACGAGGTCACCTTCTTCGCCGAGCGCCGCACGCCCGACACGACCAGCGATCGCGCGGGCGCGGCGTTCACGCCCTTCCACGGCGGCGACATCCCGCGCGCCTCGCGCTGGGTGCGCGAATCGCTGCGCGTCTTCGGCGAGCTCGCGCGCACGGCACCGGAGAGCGGCATCTCGCTCGGCTGGATGAACGTCGTGCAGCGCGACGAGCACAGCGCGCTCGAGTGGTGGCGCTCGCTCGCGCCCGAGTGCCGGCCGATGACGGAGCTGCCCGCGGGCTGCGTCTCGGGCTGGACGCTGCTCCTGCCGCGTCTCGACATGCAACGCTACCCGAGCTGGCTCGACGCGCGGGCGACCGCGCTCGGAGCGACCTTCATCGCGGCGCACATCGAGAGCTTCGAGGAGCTCCTCGACGAGGGCTTCGAGTGCGTCGTCAACGCCGCCGGCCTCGGCGCGCGTCATCTGTGCGCCGACTCGGGAGTGTTCCCGCTGCGCGGCCAGGTGCTGCACGTCGAGAACGACGCGCAGCTCGACGCCGGTTGGATCGAGGAAGGCCGGATCGAGCCGGGCTCGGGGCTGGAATCGACCTACGTGTTCCCCTTCGGCGAGCGACTCGTGCTCGGTGGCACGAACGAGCCCGACGAGTGGATCGACGAGGTCGATCCGCGCGCGATCGAGGCGCTGCTCGAGCGCTGTCGTTCGCTGCTCGAACGCGGCGGATGCGCGCGGACCGAACGGCTCGGACGCCGCAGGCTGCGCGCGCTCGCCGGCTTGCGGCCCGCGCGCGGAGCGGGCGAGATCACCGAGGACGTGCGGCTCGAACGCGAGGAGCTCGCACCGTCGCGCACGCTCGTGCACGTCTACGGCCACGGCCGTTCGGGCGTGACGTTCTCCTGGGGCTGCGCGCGCGACGTCGTCTCGCTGTGCGAGGACGGGACGAGGAACGGGGGGAAGGCGGGCGAAGCCGGCCGTCCCGACGCGACGACGACGCGCCTCTCGTGACTACTGGCCCTTCTCGGGCGCGAGGTTGACGCGGTTGAACACGGCGAACGGCCGGTCGTTCTTGTCGCCGCCGACGAAGAGCATGTCCTTGCGACGTTCGAGCGCCGGACAGAGCATCACGTTGAAGCCCTGAACCGCCGCGAACTTGTCCGAGCCGGCCTGGCGGAAGGTGATGACGCGCGGGTTGCCGTTCTCGCTCGTGAGCACGAAGGGATAGGTCTGCGTGTCGATCTGCACCGTTCCGGCGAGGTAGATGTCGCCCGGGATGCGCTCCTTCAACGTCGCGGGAATCTGTGCCGCGATGCGCTCGTCGCGCACGAATGCCAAGCCCTTGACGTCCTTGGGCGCGCCGATCAGATGCGTCATGTCGTCGTTGATGCCCCACACGCCCTCGAGTCGCGTGCTCAGCACGTTCTGCGGGTTGGGTTTGACCGCAAAGGTGCCTTGGACGAGCGCGGCGGAGGCCAGGAACAGGGCGAGGACGAGCGTGAGGGCGTGTTTCATGGGACGTGGACGGCCATGTCGGCGGAACCGGGGATCGTGCGCGGCGCCGGCGCGCGGCGCGGCGCGCGCTCATCGTACGCGCCGGTGCCGGAGCACGCACGTGCCGGACGCGCGCCGGCCGCCTACGGCCTGGCCGCCGCGGGCGTTGGCGACACGTCGTACTGTGCCGGGTGGACGCGCATCACGTTGTCGCTCGCCACGTCGATGATCAGGCCGATGACGCCGCCGATCAGGATGTTGCCGAAGACCCAGGGATCGAGCTGTTTGCCGGTCGTGACGCTCACCGGCTCGCAGCCGTCGAGCTCGCCGCGCAGGACGTGCACATCGCCGCGCTTGACGACGGCATCGACCTGACCCGTGCCCTTGAGCTCGCCGTCGACGTAGATGCGCGTCGCGGGATCCCTGGCGCCGATCGAGATCTTGTCGCGGCCGTTGCTGAAGATCGTGGCGCAGGAAGAGCAGGAGAGAGCGAGGGTGAGCGAGATCGCGAGCGTGCGCATGGTGCCTCCGTGAGCGGATGGGGAGTTCGAAGCGCGAGGACATCGAAACCGACGACGCCGTGCCGCGCAACGCGCGAACGGGCTCGATCGTGTGAGCGACGCACACGCTGGCGCGCGCGGTCCTTCGTGTTTTCGGCCCGGCGACCGTGCGGCTACGCTGTCGGGCATGTTCCACGCGTTGTTCGCCATCGTGAGCGTCGTTCAGGCAGGCGCGGCACCCTCCAACGACGTCAGCGCGCAGTTCCAGATCGATCCGTCACTCGAAGTCGCGCTGTGGGCCGAATCGCCGCAGCTCTTCAACCCGACCGCGATCGACGTCGACGCTCGCGGCCGCGTGTGGGTCGCCGAGGGCGTCGACTACCGCCAGTGGAACGGCCGCAATCCGGGGCTGCACCGCGACGAAGGCGATCGCATCGTGATCCTCGAGGACAGCGACGGCGACGGGCGCTGCGACAAGGCGAAGACGTTCGTCCAGGAGAAGGAGCTCGTCTCCCCGCTCGGCATCTGCGTCGTCGGCAAGCAGGTGATCGTGTCGTGCTCCCCCAACGCGATCGTCTACACCGACAACGACGGTGACGACGTGCCCGACAAGCGCGAGGTCTTCCTGACCGGCTTCGGCGGACACGACCACGACCACGGGCTGCATTCCTTCGTCGCCGGTCCCGACGGACAGTGGTACTTCAACGTCGGCAACGCCGGCCCGCACGTCGTCGCGGACAAGCTCGGCTGGACGCTGCGCTCGGGTTCGCTCTACGCCGACGGCGGCGAGCACACGGCCGACAATCGTCCGGGCCTGCGCAGCGACGATGGACGCATCTGGACCGGCGGATTGATCCTGCGCATCGGGAGCAATGGTCAAGGCCTCTCGGTGCTCGCGCACAACTTCCGCAACAACTACGAGGTCGCGCTCGACTCGTTCGGGAACCTCTGGCAGACCGACAACGACGACGACGGAAATGCGGCGTGCCGCACGCTCTTCTGTTTGCGCGGCGGCAACCACGGGTACTTCTCCGCCGACGGATCGCGCTACTGGAACGCCGATCGTCGGCCGGGCCAGAGCACGCAGACCGCGCATTGGCACCAGGAGGATCCGGGCGTCGTGCCCGCGGGCTGCATCAACGGCGGCGGCGGGCCGACGGGCTTGTGCGTGTACGAAGGCGATTTGATGCCGTCGCTGCGCGGCGCGATCCTCGATTGCGACGCGGGAGCGGGCGTCGTGTACCTGCATCGGCCGAGCGCGCAAGGCGCGGGATACACGCTGGAGAAGAGCGACCTGCTCTCCTCGCGCGGCGGCGCGGGCACCGAGAAGCAGCGCACGTGGTTCCGCCCGAGCGACGTGTGCGTCGCGACCGACGGTTCGCTCTTCGTCGCCGACTGGTGGGATCCGGGCGTCGGCGGTCACGCGGCCGGCGATCGCGAAGCGTACGGTCGCATCCTGCGCATCAAGCCCAAGGCGAGCGCGCCGAAGCTCCCCCACTACGACTTGCGCACGATTCCAGGCGCGATCGAGGCGTTGAGCTCGCCCGCGATCTCCGCGCGCGCGCTCGGCTGGCGCAAGCTCGTCGAAGAGCGCGCGCTCGCCTTGCCGGCGCTGCGCACGTTGCTCGCGTCGAAGGATTCGCGCTTGCACGCGCGCGCGCTGTGGGTCGTCTCGTTGCTCGGCGACGAAGGACAGAAGGAACTCGACAAGGCGCTCGAGGATCCCGACCCCGACATCCGCGTCACCGCCTGGCGCGCGCTCAACGCGCGGCCGCCGTTCTTCCCGAGGTACGCCGAGCAGCTCTCGCAGACCGATCCCTCGCCCGCCGTCGCTCGCGAGGTGGCGCTGACGCTGCGCGACGTCGATCTCCAGCGCGCGGGCAAGCCGTGGCTCGCGCTCGCGAACCGCTTCGACGGCAGCGATCGTTGGATGCTCGAAGCGCTCGGCATCGGCGCGCAAGGACGCGAAGCGGAGCTCTACGACGCCTACTTCAGCGGTCCGAAGACGCATGCGCTCGAGTGGAGCCCCGCGCAAGCGGCGATCGCCTGGCGCCTGCATCCCAAGGCCGCGATCCCCGCGCTCGCTCAACGCGCGCTCTCGCCGACGCTCACGACCGAGGCGCGCCGCGCGGCCGTCGACGCGCTCGCCTTCTGCAAGGAGCGCGAGGCCGCCGACGCCGTCGTCAACGTCGCGCTCGCCGGTCCGAGCGACGTGCAGGAGCTCGCCGCGTGGTGGGTGCGCATGCGCGACGAGAACGAGTGGAGCGACTACCACCTCGCGCGCGAGCTCGCCCCGGTGACGCGCGACGGTGCGCAGCTGGTCTGGTCGAGCGGCATCCTCGAGCAGGGGAGCCAAGCCTGCGACGTCGACGTCAGCGGCGCGCGCTCCCTGTGGCTCGTCGTCACGTCCGGCAAACGCGGCAACGGCCACGACTGGAGCGATTGGCTCGACGCGAAGCTCATCGGCGCGTCAGGCGAAGTGAGCCTGGACTCGCTGACGTGGGCGCGCGCCAGCGCGGAGTGGGGCGAGACTCGCGTCGGCAAGAACGCCGCGGGCGGAGCGTTGAAACTCGACGGCCGCGAGTACGCGCACGGCATCGGCACGCACGCGGCCTCGGAGATCGTCTACCGCCTGCCCGAGAAGCGTTTCACGCGCTTCCAGGCCTCGTGCGCGCTCGACGACGGCGGCGCGAAGCAACCCAACGCGCATCCTGACGTCGAGTTCCAGGTCTGGCTCGACGTGCCCGAGGACCGCACGCGCTGGCGCGAGCTGGAGAAGCTCGTCAGCGATCCCGCTGCCGACGATGCGCAACGCGCGAAGGCCGCGCGCGAGCTCGCGCGCGATCGCGAGGGCGGGCTCCTGCTCGTGCGCCTCGCCGACGAGAACAAGCTCGGCGCGAGCGCGCGCGACGCCGTCGCGCAGACGATCTACGCGAACCCAGACTACGCCGTGCGCGCGCTGGCGGCGCGCTCCTTCCCGCGCACGCGGCCCGACGGACGTCCGCAGCCTTCGGCGAAGGAGGTCGCGGCGCTCGCGGGCGATGCGCGCCGCGGACGCGGCGTGTTCTACGGCGAGCAGGCCGGTTGCTCGAAGTGCCACACGTTCCAGGGCCGCGGCGGCGACATCGGACCCGACCTCACGAACGTGATCTCGAAGTACGGCCGCGAGGCGTTGATCGACTCGATCCTGAACCCGAGCGCGGCGATCTCGTTCGGCTACGAGACCTGGCTCTTCGAGACGAAGGACGAGCGCCTCGTGAGCGGCTTCCTGCTCGCCGACGGCGACAAGGTCGTGATCAAGGACACCAGCGGCCGGCGCGTCGTGCTCGAGAACTCCGAGATCGCGTCGCGCGAGAAGCAGCGCTTGTCGGCGATGCCCGACGACGTCGGTCTCGGCCTCGAGCCGCAGGCGATCGCCGATCTCGCATCGCTCTTGCTGCAACCCGCGAGCGGACCGTACGAGCTCGGCGCACCCGTGAAGCTCTTCGACGGACAGTCTCTCGCCGGTTGGACCTTCTTCCTCGACGACCCCAAGGCGCGCATGGAGGACGTGTGGTCCGTCAGCGAAGGCATCCTGCACTGCAAGGGCCAGCCGATCGGCTACCTGCGCACCGAGCGGGACTTCACGAGCTTCGAGCTCTCGCTCGACTGGCGCTTCCCGCCCGGCGCGCAACCGGGCAACTCCGGCGTGCTGCTGCGCGTGCAGGCGCCCGACAAGGTCTGGCCGAAGAGCATCGAGGCGCAACTGCAGCACCGCTCGGCGGGCGACATCTGGAACATCGACGAGTTCCCGATGGACGTGGAACGCGCGCGCACGGACGGGCGGCACACGGTCAAGCTCGCGCCGAGCAACGAGAAGCCGATCGGCGAGTGGAACCACTACCGCATCGTGCTCAACAAGGGTGAGCTGCTGCTCGAGGTCAATGGCTTCGTGCAGAACCGCGCGCGCTGGTGCGAGGTCGTGCCGGGCAAGATCGCGCTGCAGTCCGAAGGCGCGCCGATCGAGTTCCGCGACATCGTGCTGCGGCCGATCGAGTAGGCGCGCGAGCGCAATGCGAGACCGCGGAAGGAGCTCTCGCTCTTCCTTCCGCGGCCTCGACTTCGGTCAGGAGTCCCTGGCTCGCGCGCTCAGTCCGAGCGCACGTCGCCGTTGCTGTTGCCGCTGGACGTGTTGTCGCCCAGCGGTCCTTGCACGCCCGCCGACGAGGCGTCGAAGTCCAGGTTGGCGTCGTCGCGAATGCGGATGCCGAAGCTGCCGTTGTTCGTGAACTGGTTGAGCGAGACGAGGCAGTCGATCGTGCGGCGAGTGCGCAGGCCGTTGTCGGAGTTCGCGTCGCAGACGTTGCTCACGAAGGACACGCGCGTGACGCTCTCGAAGCGCGCGGCGTCGGAGACGTTCTGGTGCAGCTGGTTGCCCTGGATCGTCGTGTCGAAGGCGCGTCGCGCGCGCACGCCGCGGTCGCCGTTGTGATGGCAGTCGTTGTTCGAGATCGTGACCAGCGAGCCGCTCGAGAGGTCGATGCCGTCGTGGCCGTTGTGGTGCGACGCATTGCCCGTGATCGTCGAGCTCACGAGGCCCGACAGGCGGATGCCGGCCTGCAGATTGTCGTGCGCGTTGCAGTTGCGCAGCGTGAGACCCGTGCCCGAGTTCAGGCGCAGGCCGTCGGAATTGCCGAACGCCTCGACGTTCTCGACGAGACCCGCGTTCACGCGCCGGAACTCGACGCCGTCGCGCGTCAGGCCGCCGGTGACGACGAAGTTCTTGACGCTCACGTTGGTCAGCGTGGCGTTGAGAAGATCCTCGACCCACACGACGTTCGCCGCGCCCGTGCCTTGGATCGTCGGCGGCGCGCTCACGTCGCCCTCGAGCAGCACGTCGGAACGCGCGATGCGCACGTCCTCGGCGTAGGTGCCGGGGCGCACGAAGATCTCGAGCACGCCGTCGGCGTCGGCATCGCTCGCGCCCGTGAGCGCGGCGGAGATCGTGGCGAAGTTGTCGGGGACGATCGCGTCCTGCGCGCGGGCGCGCTGGCCGCCGAGGATGGCGCCGCCGGCGAGAACGGAGAGGAAGAGGAGCGTGGGGTTGCGGTTCATGGAGGATCGCGAGTGCAGAGAGGTTTCAGGTTGGAGTTGGCTCGCCGATCGCCGCACGTCGCTGCGCGAAGCCCGCCCCGATCGGCGCGCGGCCTTGGCAACGGCCGTACCAGCGCTCCCGCGCTCGAGCTCGAAGTCTCGGATCCAGCTCCACGCGTCGCGGAACGATCCAGGCGCTGCACACGCGTCCGAATTCGAGACGCGCCTCGCGACCGCGGCTCAGCGCGGCGGCCGCGGCGAAAGGCGCAACGTCTCGCAGCCCCAAGGCGCGAGGCGCAGCTCGACCCGCGCGCCCTGCGCGCGCGAGCTCTCGACGCGCACGTCGCCCACGCGCTCCTCGACGATGTCCGTGCGCCGCGCGTCGAAGATCGGACGGTCGAACTCGATCACGTAGGAGCCGCCGTCGCCGCTCGTGTCGGCGAGGCGCAGCGTCCAACCCTCGCCGTCCAACGCGGGAGCGAAGCTCGTCAACGCCGCGCTCGGTCGCAGCGAGCGCAGGATGCGTCCGTCCGCCGCCGCGTGCACGACGCGCACGAACGAGTGCCGCGCGAGACGAGCGCCTTCGTGCGCGCCGACGGCGAGCACGCGCACCGGATGCGCGAGCTCGCGCGCCGCCGCGGACCATTCCGCCGCGGAACCGGCGCCCGCGCCGATCGC
>JBGATX010000020.1:38296-51060 GCA_044228975.1 Planctomycetota bacterium
GCACGTCGCGCGCATCCCCCACCGACGTGTCGCTCAACCAGACGCCGGCTTCGCCTTCGCTCGATCGGCCGCACGCGACGATGTCCGGCGACGCGAGCACGTAGCCGCGCGCGGAGAAGAGCCAGCCGTGCATGGCGACGCGACGCGATGCATCGAGCGACTTCGGCAACGTCGCGCTCCCGAACGGAACCGCGCGGGACACATCCCGTCCGCCGGAGTCGGTGATGCGCAGCGCGGCCCCGGCGAAGCCTTCGACGTGCGACGAGATCTCGATGCGATCGGATCCGGCGACGAGCGAGACGTCGTGCCGCACGCGCGTGTCGCCGAACGATTCGCGCAGGCGCAGCAGCGCGCGCAACGGTCCGCGCTCGAGGACGTCGACGCCCTCGACGGTGGCCCGGCGGATCGAGCCGTCGGCCGCGACGAGCTCGAGCGGGAACGCGCGCGCCGCCTCCTCCACCGGCTCGGACCCGGCGTCCGGCGAGCGCCCCGGCTGGACGGCCGCGGGTCGCTGCAGCCGGATTTCACCGTCGATCGCGAAACCCAGACCGGCGTGCGTCGCCGCGTGCTCGTCGACTCGCACCGGCCGCGCGAGCGCCGCGACGGCGATGTTCGCCAATCCGCGCGGAATCAATCGGCACACGCTGTACCCGAGCGGCGGGAGCACGATCTGGATCGCGCGCTTGCCGTCGAAGGTCGCCTGGCTCGGCAGCGTGTGCTCGTCGACGTCGACGACGTCGAAATCGCCTTCCGCGACCTCGAAGAGCGCCGTGCGCTCCTGCGCGAGCGGATTGAAGACGATCAACGCCTGTCCCAGGCCGCGCGTGTCCGCTCCGCGCGCAAGCACGAGCAGCGCTTCGTGCTCGAGCGCCTCGCAGCGCTCGAGGATCGCGCGCGCTTCCGCGAGAGCCTCGTCCGAGCTCGTTCCGCTCGCGAGTGTCGCGTGCACGTCGAGCACGCGCGTCCACAGGTTCTCGAGCTCTCCGGGCAGCAGGCTCAAGCCGTCCGCGACCGCGAGCGCGCTCCAGGTCTGCGCGTCGATCAGGCGCGCCTCCGCGCGCGCGGCGAGCGCGTGGGCTTCGTCGGAGCGGCAGCGCGTCGTGCTCTCGGCGTCGCTCGCCGTCGTCGCGTCGGGCGTTGGCGCGCCGATCGGTGGCAAGGGCGGTGTCGCTTGCGCGCGCGCCTCGCGCGCGAGCTCCGACAGGCTGGCGATACGCACGCGCGCGCCGAAGGCGCTCGCCACGCGCTCGTCGATGCGCGCGCGGTTCGCACGGGCGAGCACGGGATCGCTCGCGGCGTCGAACGGCGTCCACAGCGCGCGCTCTCCCTGCAACGGCTCGCAACGATCGAGAGCACGGTCGAGCGCCTCGAACGAGAGCAGCGCGCTCGTCGAACGCGCGTCGTCGAGCCGCGGCGGCGTCAAGAGCGGCAGCGAAGCTCCGTTCGCGGTCGTCCAGCGGCTGAAGGGCGCGCGTGGAGTCGCCGCGACGTCGATCGGCCCGCTCGCGAGCGCGTGCACGCCCGCGCGTGACGCGAGCGCGACCACCGCGCCGTTCCAGTCGAGATCGTGCGGCACCCAGGCCACGTCGCCGCGCGCCCCGAGCCAGCGCTTCGCGCCGCGAATTCCGCGCGCGACCTGCTGCACGAGCGCTTCTTCGCCCACGAGCCCCCATTCACCCTGGGTCCAGGCGAGCGGCGCGACGTCGATGCGGCCCTGCGCGACCGCGGTGCGCAGCGCTTCGAGCAGCTCCGCATCCCGTTCGGCGACGAGGGCGAGCGTGCGCGCGTCCGGCGCACCGAGCTTCAACCGCGGGTCGCGCTGCAATGCGGAGAGCCGCGCCTGTTCCCGCGCCACGGCGAGCTCGAGCGCGCGCGCGTGATCGAGCGGCAACGCCACCTGCGGCAAGCCGGGCACGAGCGCGATGCGTCCGCCTCGCGACGAAGCTCCGCGCTCCTCCATGGCCTGGACGCGCGCGGCGACGAGCTGGTCGGCGGCCTCCATGTCGTCGGCGAGGAGTCGCTCGACGAGCTCGCGCTCGTGAGCCTCCTCGCTCGGATCTCCGCGGCGCTCGACGTCGGCGACATAACGCCGCATGCCGTCGGTAGGGTGTTCGTTGGCGAGCCACGCGCGACGGAACTGCGCGTTCGAGAGAGCGTCCTGCCGCCAGCGCGCGCTGAGCGCGAGGATCTCGACGCGCTCATCCCCCGGCAATTGCACCGACGAGATCGAGAACGCGCTCGCGACCGGGATCTCGATCACGAAGAAGCGCTCGCCCGGATGCGCTTCGCCCGGCTCGAGCTGCGCGTTCCCGCCGACGTCCGTCGCGGGCAACGACACGCGTCGCTCGCGCGTCTCGCCGCCGCTGCCGATCACGCGCCAGAGCGTGTCGAAGCGCTCGCTCGCGCGCGTGCGCAGCGCGACGTGCAGCTCGTAGAAGCGCCCGCCGTCGACAGGCGCGAGCGACACGCGCTGACCCGCCGCCGGCACGGCGCGCGGTCCGTCGCTCGAGCCGAACGAGAGCGGCGCGCCCGCGGCGCTCCACACGAGCCCCGTGGGCAATCCGCCGTCGAGCGCGGAGTCCTCCCGACCTTCGCGGCGCCGCAGCGTCGAGAGATCGAGCGCGGCCCAGCGCGCGGCGACGTCGCTCGCTTCCGCGGGCGCGAAGTGCGCTGGGAGCGCGCTCGGATCTTCCGAGCCGCTGACGACGATCACGAGCGCCTTCGTGGTCTCGTCGCGCGTCCACGGACCGCGCGGAAGCGACTCCAACGCGAACGTGAAACGCGTCGTGTCGCCGGAGACGATGCGCAGCTCGTCGAAGTAGACCGCCTGCGTCCCCCGCCAGAGTCCGTCGGCGGTAAGCCGCACGTGCGCGACCTTGCGACCGGCGTGCGCGGCGAGCGGGACGCGCAGCTCGCGCCAGGACCGCGTGGCCTCCGGTACCGGCGAGGTCGGAACCTTGGGAGCCGCTTCGATCGAGCCGTCGTCGAAGACGAGCTCGACGCCCGCGCGCGTCACCCGACCGGCGAGCGCGAGCACGCGATAGACGAGCTCATCCTGCGCGCCGATCTCGAGGGCGTGGACTGCGTCGGCCTGCGCACCCAAGTCGAGCTCCACCATCGCCGGCCCCACGCGCCAACCGTCGTTCGACGCTTCGAGCGCGAGCACGCGGCCGGCTTCTCCCAACGCGCTCGCGACGCGCGCGGCCACGGTCAGGGCGAAGCTCAGGAGGGCCGTGAAGCGAGCGAGTCGACGCCAGTGCGACATTCGGCGGAAGTCTATCGAAGCGCGAGGACGCCTCGCAGCCCTCGTTGCTGCCCGGACGTCCGGCGAGAACGCGCGCGGCGATTCGTACGTTGACAGCTCGTTGACAGGCGCGACCGACCCGGACCTACGCTGGCAGGCAAGCATGGACGCGCGCTCCCGACATCGATCGCTGTTGCGGGAGCGCGGCGTGCTCGGCCTGGGACTCTTGTGCGCGGCGATCCTCGTCGCCGCGGCCTGGATGCCGGGCAGCGATCCAGAGGTCGGAGCGCGCACGGCGCTCGCGCAACTGGGCGTGCGCACGGAAGAGGCCGTGGTCGCGGAATGGAACGGCATGTTGCGCGACGACGCGCCGCTCGCGCCGGCGGCGAGCCGCGAGTTCGTCTTCGATCCGTCGACGCGGATCGAGTTCTGCCGAGTCCCGCCGCGACGGGCGCCGCGGACGCGCCGACGGACGATCCGGCCTGCGCCGCGCTGCTCGCCGAGGCGCAGCGCGGCGCGCTGCAACGCGGCGAGCTCGACGCCGCGGCGCAACTCGTCGACGAGGCGCTCGCGAAGCGGCCGTCGCCGGCCCAGCGCGCGCGCGGCCACAGACTCCAGGCGCAGATCGCCGAGCTTCGCGGGGACGCAGGCTCGTTGCGTGCGACGCTCGAAGCGGCCTTCGCGGATCGCGACACGCTCGACGCCGCCGGCAACGACGCGCTCCTGCGCACGCTGCTCGCGGCCGCGCGCGTCGAGAGCGTGCGCGACGTGCTCGCGGCGAACGCGCGGCTCGTCGACGAGTGCGCGCGCCGCTGGTGCGCCGATTGGACGCGCGAGCATCCGGCGCGCATCGAGCGGCGCGCGGAGCACGGCACGTGGTACTCCGTGACCGGGCTCGAGCCGCTGATCGCCATGGGCGAGCGCCTGCGCGAGCAGCCGCCGTACTTCCGGCTCGAGCAGCTCGGATCGGAGGCGGTCGCTCGGGCAGCGATCGAGGCGCTCGAGGTCTTCGTCGGCACGTGGCCGAAGGGCGAGTGGGCCGCGAGCTGGAGCGTGATCGCCATCGGCGACGACTTCCTCGCGCGACACGGGAGCGTCAACGGCCCCTGGACCGGCTTCTTCGTCGCGCGCGCCGACCTCTGCGAGACGCTGCGCGAGCGCTTGCAACGCGCCGAGCTGCTGCCCGCCGGAGTCGAGCTCGACTTCGAGGGCGCGCACGAGGAACTCGGCACGCCGCTGCGCGCGCGCGTCGCGCTGCTCGGCGACGATCTCGGCTTCGTGCTGCGCCACCGCGATCCGCAGACGCTCGTGCGCGCCCAATCGCGCAAGCTGCTCGGCCTGCGCATCGGCCTCGTGCTCATGGCCGTCTTCGCCGCCGGCGCCGGCTTGGCCATGTTCCGCGCGCTGCGCCGAGAGCGGCGCCTCTCCGAGCTCAAGGCCTCGTTCGTCGCCAACGTCAGCCACGAGCTGCGCACGCCGCTCGCATCGATCCTGCTCATGGCGGAGAACCTCGAGTCCGGCCGCACGCGCGATCCCGCGGCGCAGTCGCGCTACCACGCGCTCATCCGGCGCGAAGCTCTGCGCCTCTCGCATCTGGTCGACGATGTGCTCGACTTCTCGCGCCTGGAGCGCGGCAAGCGTCTCGAGCTGCGGCGCGAGGAGCTCGATCCGCGCGCGGTGATCGACGAATGGTGCGCGGAGATGCGCGCCTGGGCGAGCGAGCACGGGATGGAGCTCGAGCTCGACATCGGTGCACTGCCCGAGAGCTTCTCGATCGATCGCGAAGCGCTGCGACGTGCGCTCTTCAATCTGCTCGACAACGCGCGCAAGCACTCCGGGTCGCGCCGCGTGCGGTTCGAAGCCGCGTTCGGGCCCGTCGCTGGTTCGGATACGGCGCAGCTCCTCTTGCGCGTCGCCGATCGCGGCCGCGGCATTCCTCCGCAGCGGCGCGCGAGCGTGTTCGAGCCCTTCGAGCGCCTCGACGAGGGTCCCGACTCCGCGCCCGGCGCCGGGCTGGGCCTCGCGATCGTGAAGGAGATCGTGCTCGCGCACGGCGGTACGATCCGCGTCGAGGATCCGCCGAGCGGGCCGGGCTGCGTCTTCACGCTGCGCCTGCCGATGAATCCGATGAACGACGCGCACGAACCCGGGGAGCGAAAGGCGACGACATGAACCTGCGCGTGCTCGTGATCGAGGACGAGGAAGCGCTGCGACTCGCGTTGTGCGACGCGTTGCGCGCGGAGGGCTTCGAGGTCCTCGAGGCGTCCGACGGCGAGGCGGGCCTCGCGTGCGCGCTGCGCGAAGGACCGGAGCTCGTGCTGCTCGACCTGATGCTGCCCAAGCGCGACGGGTTCTCTGTGCTCAAGGCGCTGCGCGAGGATCGGCTGAGCGCAGCCGTGATCATCCTCTCGGCGCGCGGCGAGGAATGGGATCGCGTGCAGGGCTTCGAGTACGGCGCCGACGACTACGTGGTCAAGCCGTTCTCGATGCGCGAGCTCCTCATGCGCATCCGCGCCGTGCACAAGCGCGCGGAGGGCGCGACGCCGGGGCTCGAGAGCGGCGCAGCGGGCGGCGGCAAGGCGCGTTTCGCATCGGTCGTGATCGACTTCGCCGCCTACACGCTCGAGAAGAGCGGCGTGCGCCAGGGGCTGTCGCGCAAGGAGCTCGATCTCCTGCGCCTGTTCCTCGCCAACGAGGGGCGCGTGCTCTCGCGCGAGTCGATCCTCGATCAGGTCTGGGGCGCGGAAGAGTTCCCCACGACGCGCACGATCGACATGCACGTGCTCAAGCTGCGCAAGAAGCTCGAGGACGACCCCGAGCAGCCGCGCCACATCCAGACCGTGCACGGCGTCGGCTACCGCTTCAGCAAGAGCGGCGGATGAGTACGGTACACGGCATCTTTCTCACCGAGTCGCCCGCGCACGCTCGCGCGCCGTGCCCTCACGCGAATCGGTGGGAAGGATGCCGTGTACCGTACTCCGACGCCGCGTGTGCGATTGCGCGCGAATCGGTGAGAAAAAAGCCGTGTACCGTACTATCGCGGTGTGATCGAGGAGCGAATCGCGGAGAGCGGTGCATCGTCGGTCAGTGTCACGGTGCGCCCGTTCAGGTGCACGCCGAGGTCGGACCAGAGTTGCGCGAGATCCGGCGTGACGGCGGTGTTCGCGTGGGCGGCGTAGAGATCTTGCAGCACGCGCGTCTTCGTCGCGGCGTCGGCGCGTGTGAGCAGGCTCTCGATGCTCGCTCCCTGGCGAATGCTCGCGCCTTGCTCCACGAGCTTCGCGAGCGCTTGCTGCAATCCGACTCGGCCGTTCGTCTGGCGACGGAGCTCCACGTCGGCGAGCAAGCACCAGAGCGCGCCTCCGTAATAGGTGCGGCCCCACGTCGGCGTGTGATCGAGTCCTTTGTCGCCTTCGCGCGGCAGACCTTGGGAGTAGTCGCGCGCGAACTCGCGCCAGACTTCCTCGGGCGTCTTCTGTCCGGCGAGACAGCGCGCGATCGGCTCGATGTAGGTCGCGCTCCCCTCCTCGAGCCAATGTTGCGGCGCGGGAAGCGACGGCAGCGCGAGGTGGATCATCTCGTGCGTCAGGACCCAATCGCGATCGAAGCTTGCGCGCACGGTGTCGCGACCGACGCGAACGCGCACGCCCTCGCTGTCGGCTTGTCCGAAGCCCACGCGACGGCCGCGCTCCGACGTGACGAAGACGCGCGCGTCGTCGAGCGGGAAGCGGCCGAAGTACGCTTCGACGGCCGCGACGGCGCGCTCGACCCAGCGCACGAGCTCCTCGTCGGGCGAAACGAAGTCCGTTGCCGCCAGTTCGACCACCACGCGGCCACCCGAGTGCGTGCGCACGACGTGCAGGCGCGAGCCCGCGACCGTCGGCTGCGGCGGAGATTCGCGCGGCAGGGACGGAGTCGAGGTGCAGCCCGAGCAGGCGGCGAGCGCGCTCCACGCGAGCAGCGCCGCGAGCCGCGGTGCTCCAGCCGGCGACGACATCACGACCCCGCGCGCAAGCGATAGCGACCGGCTTGGACGGCGAGCACGGCGCGCCCGCCCTTGCGTTCGACGACGCGCACGAACGGTGCGGCGCTCTCGATCGGCTGCTCGCCTTCGAAGAGCGCGGTCGCGTCCGTCGCGGGCAGGATCACGCTCGCGCTCGAATTCGCGGGCACGAGCAGATCGAGCTCGAAACGCGCTCCGTTCTTGCGCCACTCGACCTCGATGCGCCCGCGCATCGTCTCGAGCGAGCCGCGCGCCCAGGTGACCTTCTCCGTCGGCGCGGGCGCGACGAAGAAGTGCTTCCAGCCCGGCGCGTCCTCGTCAGGCCGCAATCCGACGAGCCAGCCGCTCAACCATTCGCCGATCGAGCTGCCGGCGAGCGCGTCGAACGAGTTGGCTCTCGACTTGTTGAACCCGCGGCCGGGCACGAAGCCGTCGCGGTTCTCCCACATCGCCGTAGCGCCTTGCTCGATCTGCCAGCCGAAGGACGGGAAGCGCGTGTCGCACACGAGCTTGTCGACCGCGACGCCCGCGCGAGAGAGCTCGATCAGTGCGCGGTGCGTCGTGTGGATGCCGGTCGTCAGCGAACCGCCGCGTGCATCGATCGCGGCGCGCAGGTTGGCGACCAGCCGCGCGCGCTTGAACTCGGGCGTGAGATCGAAGGCGAGCGCCAGCGCATATCCCGCCTGCGTGTCTCCGGCCATGCGCGCTTCGTGATTGGTGAACTTGGTGTCGAAGGCGTTCGCCGAGTTGTAGCTGTAGTCGCCGTAGTTCGTCTGGAATCCGGCGTAGGCCGGCGTCGGATCCTCGCTCGCGCCGATCGCGCGCGCGATGCGCGACATGAGCCGCGTCGATTGGCGCAGGTAGGCGGTGGCGAAGACCTCTTGCGCGAGTGCGCAGCCGTCGGTCGGCCAGCCGTCGGCCGTGAGCTCCGAACCGTTGCGCACGTCGCCGTAGTCGAGCCCGCGCTGGTAGCTCCACGTGTAGGCGCGCGCGTAGTTCATCACGTAGTCGACGTGGCGTTGCAGCGCGCTGAACTGGCGTTGGAGCAGCCGGCGATCGCCGTACTGCACCCACGCGCTCCACGCGACGCTCAACGCGGCGTCGCCCCAGCCCGGCGCGCCGGCGAAGTGCTCGTCGGGCGCGTAGGGATGCGGCGCGAAGTCGCCGAAGGGCCCCACCTGCGCCTGCGCGTCGCGCACGTCGTCGCTCCACTTGCCGACGAAGGCGGCGAGGTCGAGGTCGTACATCGCCGCCGTCGCCGCGACGCCGAAGGGCGCGAGCCAGCCCATGCGCTCGTCGCGAGCGGGAGCGTCCGTCGGAACGCCGACGAGGTTCGTGCGCCGCGACACGCGCGCGTTGCGCCAGAGCTTGTTCAGGATCGGCTCGCTGCACTCGAAGGAGCCGATTTCGCGCGCGCTCGTGCGGATCGAGCGGCCGACGAGATCGGCGGACGTCGCGGGACGCTCGAGGCCCGAGACCTCGACGTAGCGGAAGCCGTGGTAGGTGAAACGCGGCTCGCAGACCTCCTGGCCTTCGCCGCGCAGCGTGAAACGATCCGTCTGCGCCGCGCCGCGCAGGTTGTCGACGTAGAGCGCGCCGTTCTCGTCGAGCATCTCGGCGTGGCGCAACGTGATCTGCGTGCCGGCCTTGCCCGAGCAACGCAAGCGGCACCAGCCCGAGAGCGTCTCGCCCAGGTCGAAGATCTGCACGCCCGGACGCAGCTCGCGCACGCTCACCGCCGGCACGTCGCGCTCGACGCGGATCGGCTCGCAGGCCTGGGCCACCAGTTTCGCGCGCGTGCCCGGCGTCGCTTCGACGGCCTTCCACTTCGAGTCGTCGAAGCCGGCGCGATCCCAGCCGCGCGGCTCGTTGCGCGCGTCGCAGGTCTCGCCGTCGAGCAGATCGGACGCGCGGATCGGACCTTCGAGCGTGCTCTTCCAGCTCGCATCGCTGACGATCCGCTCGAGGCTCCCGTCGGCGCGCTCGATCTCGAGTTGCACGAGGAGCTGCGGCTTGTCGCCGTACAGTCCGCGCCGCGGATATCCGGCGAAGGCATCCGAGAGACCGATGCGTCCGGCGTACCAGCCGTCGCCGAGCAGCGCGCCGAGCGCGTTCGCGCCGGGCTTCAACAAGGACGTGACGTCGTAGGCCTGGTACTGAACGCGCGTGTCGTAGCGTGTCCATTCCGGTGCGAGCACCTGGTCACCGACGCGCTCGCCGTTCAGGTGCAGCTCGTAGAGACCGAGCGCGCTCGCGAACAAGGTCGCGCGCTTCACACCGCCCGCGAGCTGGAACTCGCGGCGCAAGAGCGGCGGGGGCGCGGGCGGCGCATCCACCGCCGCGTGCGCGCCGGTGTCGCCGTCGCACAGGTTCGCGCTCGACCAGCCGCCCTCTTCGATCGAATCGCTGACCGTGATCTGCGCGCCGCGCGAGACGACGCGCTGGCCGTCGAGCAGCTCGAGCTCGCTCAGCGCGACTCCGTAGCCCTTGTCGGGCACGTGCGCGAGCTTGAGGAATCCGATGCGCACGTAGCGCACGTTCAGACGGCCGACCGCATGACTGCGAAAGGCGTCGCCGGGGTTCTTCACGTCGCCGAACGTCTCGTTGACGACGTGGATCGGCGGCTTCTTCAGGAACGTCGGCTCGTCGGCGATCCACACGCGGTACTGCAGCGGGAAGAGGTAGCCCGCGCCGGCCTGCGGATCGTCGTAGGGATGCGCGGGGTGGATGCGCACCGAGTCGAAGACGCGTGGCTGACCGAGATCGATCATCACCCACGCCATGTCGTCCTGATTCTTCTTCCACGCGCTGCGCCAGCCGTTGTGCGCGCGCTGGGGCTTGACGATCGGTGCGGCGTCGCCGATCCAGCGCGCGCTCCAGTCGGCGGCATCCAGCGGTCCCAAGCTCCACGTCTCGATCGCGCTCCACGGCGAAGCCTGACCGGCCGCGTCGAAGCTGCGCACTTTCCACCAATACGTGTGGCCCGCGACGAGCTCCGGTCCGGCGTACTCGATCTGGCTCGTGGCGTCGGTCTCGAGGCGTCCGCTGCTCCACAGCACGCCCTCGTCCTTCGCCAGCGACTGCGGATCCTCGCCCACGGCGAGCTCGCACGCGCTCTGCGTCGCGCCGCGCCGCGGATCGTCGAGCTCGAAGGAAAAACGCGGCACGCGCTCGTCGAGGCCGAGCGGCCGCGTGCGGTACTCGACGCGCAGGTGTTGCGGAGCACGCGCGGAAATGGGCGTCACGGGCGCCTGTTGCGCGGACGCACCCGCTGCGTTGGAGCCGAGGAACGAACCGAGCGCCAGCGCGACGCTCAGCCCACACGATCGCAGATCTTTCGTCATCGAAGCCCGTGGAAAGGAGCCGAGCGCTGGACGATACCATGCCACCGCGCAGCCGCCGAAGCGTCGCGCCCCCCGTCTTGAGCGAGCTCGAATCGACCTGGGTCGCGGTTTCGCGCGTCACCCAGCGCAAGAAGAACCAGGAGCACGTGCTCGTGCTCCAGGCCGTCGGCATCCCGTGCGGATCGATGCTGGTGCAGCAGCCGGAGACCGCGCTCATCGGCCAGCCGGTGCTCGACGGCGCGCGCGAGAGCGCAGGCGACGCGTGGCTCGTGCTCACGCGCCCGCAGGATGCGCAGCGCGCGCGCCACGAGCTCGAGCGCTACGAGCGCGAGAACATCGGCTGGCCGCCGCGCGAGCTCGCGACGCGATCGGTGTCGCAGGGTCTCTACGCGGCACTGATCTACGCCACGGTGATGGCGCTGGTCTTCATCTGGGATCGCAACGAGCAGTTCGGACAATCGTGGCTCGGTTCCGGCCGCGCGGTCGCGTCGCGCATCGCCGCGGGAGAATGGTGGCGCACGATCACCGCGCTCTCCTTGCACGCGGATCTGCAGCACCTGCTCGGCAACATCGTCTTCGGCAGCGTGTTCGGCGTGATCCTCGCTCAATCGATCGGCGTCGGACCGGCGTGGCTCACGGTGCTCGCGAGCGGAGCTCTGGGCAACCTCGTCAACGCCTGGATCCAGCCCGCGACGCACGCGTCGATCGGCGCGTCGACGGCGGTGTTCGGTGCGCTCGGGGCGCAGGTCGCCTTCGAGTGGATGCGCCGCAAGGAACGCCGCAGCCCGAAGTGGAAGCGCTGGGCCCCCGTCATCGGCGGTTTCGCGCTGCTCGGCTGGCTCGGAGCCGGCGGCTCGCTGCGCGAGGTCGCGACGATGCGCGAGAACATGCGCCAGATCGAGCAGACGCTCGCGACGGTCGACGTCATGGCGCACGTGACGGGCTTCGTCACGGGCGCGCTGATCGGCATCGCGCTCGCGCTGCGACGCACGCGCGCGACGCATTCGACGTCTTGGCAAGCGGGCTGGGGCTCGCTCGCACTGCTCGTGCTCGCGCTCTCGTGGGTCGTCGCGTTCGCGAAGGGCTGATCGCGGGCCTCGAGACCGCCGCCGCCGCGGAGCTCGAACGAAACAGGCAACGCTCCAGTCTCGAAGCGTGCGCGGCTACTTCGTTCGCGCGTGCCACGCCGCGAGCAGTGCGCGTTCGCGCTCCTCGCTCAAGCCCGAACGCCACTCTGCCTTCGCTTCGCGCGACGCGAGCGCGGCGAGCACGCTGCGCAACGTCTCACCCGTCGGCCGGCACTGGAGGCCGACAGCGAGAGCGCGCGCGTTGCTGATCGCATTCACGCCCGAGTTCCCCGGCGGCGGCCAGAGCGGCAAGTCCTTCCACGGCGACGCGCCGTTCTTCAGCAGGAACTCGCCGTCGACCCAGGTGAAGCTCGCATCCGCGCCGCTCTCGATCTTGCAGCCGTGCAAGAGCTCCTGCATCGAGAGCTTCCCGCGCGGACCCGCCGCGTTGTACACGCCTCCATGTCCGTCCTCGACGAGCTTCACGACGAACGCACCGAGATCGAGCACGTCGATGAACTGCACCGGCGCATCGGGCTCCCCGGGCGCGAGCACCTCGCCCCCGCGCGCGACACGCGCGACCCAATACGGCAACCGATCGCTGCGATCCCGCGCACCGACGATCAAGTGCGGCCGCACGACGCACCCGCGCTCGTGCATGCGCTCGAGCACCGCCGCCTCGCAAAGCGCCTTCATCCCTCCGAAGTTCTCGTAGTTCGCCCCGAGTTCCTCGACCGCGGGATCCGCGAGCTGCGCCACCGGTGCGCTCTCGTCGACACCATCGCGCGACAAGTCCGCATACACCGAGATCGACGACACGAAGGCCCACATCCCGACATTCGGCGCGAGCACCTCGAGCGCTTCACGCACGAGCCGCGGCTTGTCCACATACGTGTCGACGACCGCATCCCACTTCCGCCCGCGCAACGCATCGAGCTCCTTCTTCTCCCGATCCCCACGCAACTTCTCGAGCTTCGGGAACATCTCCGCGTTCGTCTTCCCTCGATTGAACAGCGTCACCGTGTGCCCCCGCCCCACGGCCGCCTCGACCACCGCCGGCCCGACGAACCGCGTCCCACCGAGCACGAGGATCTTCATCCCTCCAC
>JBGATX010000248.1:0-6766 GCA_044228975.1 Planctomycetota bacterium
GGTGAGGAGACGAACGACTTGTGCGATGGTGGCGCGAGTTCTTGGAAACGTGCTCGAGCGGGGAGCGGTGCCGTTGATGAATCCGCGGAGTTGGAGTGCTCGTGCGTCGGGTGTGGTGACGGAGACTTGCGAGTGGATGGGCGAATGCCGGAACCGGGCCAAAGGCAGAGTGAGGAGCAACGCGCCACACGCGCGTGCTCCGCACCGCGAACCCCGCGCAGCGTCGGGCCGCCGCGGCGGCGACCCGACGCCGCGCGGGGTCTTGGGGGAGCGACGGCGCGAGGCGGGGTGAAGGCGCGAGGCAGACGGGTTGGGGGCGCAGGGGATCAGAGGGAAACGGATGTGCTGCGCGCGATGAATGGGCGGAGTTCGTGCGTTGGTGGGTCGTGGGCGTGCTGCTGGGGCGGGTGGTGCGCGTTCGATTTGCCGATGCGCGGGCGGGTCACTCGCCGAGGACGTGCACGATGACGCGTCGCGCGTGGGGGTTGTGGCGGTGCTCGATGAGGAAGAGGCCTTGCCATGGGCCGAGGGCGAGATGTCCGTCGACGATCGGGATCGTTTCGCTCGTGCGCGTGAGTGCGGCGCGTTGGTGGGCGGGACTGTCGTCGGGGCCCTCGGCGTCGTGCGTGTTCGATGGGTCTCCGTCGGGAGCGAGATGCTCGAGGCGCGCGAGGATGTCGGCGCGTGCGCTCGGGTCGGCGTTCTCCTGGATCAGGAGGCTGGCGGAGGTGTGCGTGCAAAAGACGACGCACAGGCCCGTGCGCACGCGGCTTGCGCGCACGACGGCGGAAACCTCGCGCGTCAATTCGTGGAAGCCGCGTCCGCGCGTGGCGATCTCGAGCGTCTTCTGCGTCTGGAGCATGCTGCGCGAGTGTCGTCGATCTCTCGTGTGCGCGCCAAGCGCTCTCGCCGCCTCGCGGGAGCGGCGTTACACTGACCCGTTCTCGTCGCGGCTCGCAGCGCGACGGGAACAGCTGCACGTCATGGACCTCCAACAGCTCAAGATCGATCGTGAAGCTCCGCCGCGCGCGCGCAAGAAGACCCGTTGGATGGGTCCGTTGATCGTGCTCGCGCTCCTCATCGCCCTCGGCTTCCTCTTCCAGCGGCAGATCCTGGGCTTCGTCGACAGCATGCGTTTGCCCGAGGTGCGCGTCGCCAAGGTCGTGCGGCGCAGCGGAGCGCAAGCGGCGGCGACGAGCGGCACGTCGTCCAACGGCTACATCGTCGCGCGCCCGCGCGCGGCGCTCTCGGCCGACACGCCCGGGCGCATCGTCGAGCTCAACGTGCGCGAAGGCTCGGTGGTGAAGAAGGGCGAGATCGTCGCGCGCCTTTTCGCCGAGGAGTACGCCGCGGCGTTGAAGCGCGCGGAGGCGGAGCTCGCCGTCGCCGAGGCCGGACTCGCGCACGCGCGCGCGGACGTCGGCGTGAGCCAGCAGGAGCTCGAGCAATCGCGCGCGAACGTGCGCGCGGCCGAAGCGGGCTTCGCGGAGGCGCGCACGGGGCTCGAGTTGGCCCAGATCGACTTCGAGCGCGCGAAGAAGCTGCTCGAAGGCGGCGTCGGCAACCAGGAGCGCCTGGACCGCGCCAAGAACGCGCTGGATGCCGCGCAGGCGCGCATGACCACGCTGCAGGCGCAGGTCGAATCCGCGCGCTCGGGCGTGCCGCCCGCGGAAGCGCGCGTAGGCGTCTCGAACAGCGGCGTGATCGAGGCGCAAGCCCGCGTCGAGAGCGCCAAGGCCGCGCGCGATCTCGCGCAGGCGACGCTCGACAAGACCAACGTGCGCGCGCCCTTCGACGGCATCGTCGTGCTCAAGGACGCCGAGGTGGGCGAGGTCGTCTCGCCCAACTCGCAGGGCGGCTCGAACGCGCGCGGCTCGGTGGCGACGATGGTCGACTTCGCCACGCTCGAAGTGCAGGCCGAAGTGCCCGAGACCAACCTCGCCAGCGTGCAGATCGGCGCGCCGGCGCAGATCTATCTCGATGCGTATCCCGACCAGGCCTACGCCGGACGCGTCGATCGCGTGTGGCCCACGGCGAACCGCAGCAAGGCGACGGTCGAGGTGCGCGTCGTGTTCGAGAAGACCGACGAGCGCATGCGTCCGGAGATGGGCGCGCGCGTCGTGTTCCTCGACAAGCGCGGCGAGACGAAGCCCGTGGGCACCGCCGTGGAGAGCTCCATTTCGATCCCTTCGGAATCGGTCGTGCGCGTCGACAACGCCGACAGCGTCTTCGTGCTCGAACGCGATGTCGCGCGCTTGCGGCGTGTCACGCTCGCCGACGATCGTTCGGGCCAGCGCGTCGTCAAAGACGGCCTGAGCGGCGGCGAGCTGCTCGTGCTCGCGCCTCCGACGAGCCTCGTCGACGGCCAGCGCGTGCGCGTCGCGCCCTGACACGCACGGGATCGCGACCTCACGTGACGTGAGGCGTGGCAGGCGCGGGACGCGCGCACCCGCGCTCGTGCGCTGCCGACGAACTCACGCTATCTTGCTCCGACTTTCCGCGCGGGATGGTGGGGCAGTGACGGGCGCGGTTGCACGAATCCAGGAGCTGAACGAGTCCTACCCATGGCCGAACCGCTGATCCGAGTCGATCGCGTCACCAAGTCGTACACGCGCGGTGGCGAGACGTTGACCGTGCTCGACAACCTCGTCCTCGAGATGGAAGAAGGCGGCTTCTTCGCGTTGATGGGGCCGTCGGGCTCGGGCAAGACCACGCTGCTCAACCTCATCGGCGGGCTCGACCATGCCGACGCCGGGCAGATCCTCGTCGGTCAGGACGATCTGACCGCGCTCGAGGGCGCCGATCTCTCCGCGTGGCGTGCGCGCACGGTCGGATTCGTGTTCCAGGGTTTCAATCTGATCCCGGTGTTGAGCGCGCAGGAGAACGTCGAGCTGCCGCTGCAGCTCACGCGACTCTCCGCGAAGGAACGTCGCGAGCACGCGCGCTACGCGCTCGAGCTCGTCGGCTTGAGCGATCGCGCCTCGCACCGGCCCAAGCAACTCTCCGGCGGACAGGAGCAGCGCGTCGCCATCGCGCGCGCGATCGTCACCGATCCGAAGGTGATCCTCGCCGACGAACCGACGGGCGACCTCGATCGCGCGTCGGCCGATCAAGTGCTCAAGCTGCTCGGCAAGCTCAACAGCGAGCTCAAGAAGACCATCCTGATGGTCACGCACGATCCGCACGCCGCGGAGCACGCGAAAACGATCGTGCACCTCGACAAGGGGCGTCTGGGCAGCATCCAGCAGAACCAGCGCGCCGCGCAGCCGGTCTGAGGACGCCATGCCGCCCTTCAAGCTCGTCTGGCGCAATCTTCTGCGCCGCAAGGTGCGCTCGATCCTTACCATCGCATCGCTCGCGATCGCGATCTTCCTCGTGTGCGGGCTGCGCACGATCATCACGACGATCCGTTCGGGCGTCGATCACGCCAACCCGCGCCGGCTCGACGTCATGTCGGCGAGCGGGCTCTTCGCCGAGCTCCCGATGAGCTACCAGGCGAAGATCGCGGGCGTGCCCGGCGTCGAGAAGACCACGAAGTTCCAGTGGTTCGGCGGCTACTACCGCAGCCAGAAGAACTTCTTCGCGCAGTTCGCGATCGACCCCGACACCATGTTCGACATGTACCCCGAGTGCAAGGTCACCGACGGGGCGATCGAGGAGCTGCGCCGCGTGCGCAACGGCTGCATCATCGGCCGCTCGCTCGTGAGCGATTTCGGCTGGAAGGTGGGGGACACGGTGCCGCTCATCGGCTCGTTGCATCCGCATCCCGACGACAAGGCGTGGGAGTTCACCGTCGTCGGCATCTACCACTCCGACGTGCCGAGCTTCGACAACCGCACGCTCTTCTTCCGCTGGGACTACTTCGAGGAGACGCTGAAGGCGGGCGGCATCACTCCCGGCGTCGGCGTCTACGCTCTGCGCGCCGCGCCCGACGCGAACATCGAGCAGCTGATCGTCGACGTCGAGGACCAGTTCAAGGACGCCGAGCACAGGATCGACTGCACGACCGAAGCCGAGTTCCAGCGCCAGTTCCAGTCGATGTTCGGCAACATCCCGCTCTTCCTGGGCTGGATCGGCGGCGGAGTCCTCGTCGCGATCCTCGTCGCCTGCGTGAACACGCTGCTCATGTCGATGCGCGAGCAGACGACCGACGTGGGCGTGCTGAAGTCGCTGGGCTTCACCGACGGCTCCGTGTTCGGGCTGTTCCTCTGGCAGGCCCTGTTCCTGTGCGTCGTCGGCGGAGGTCTCGGACTGCTCGCCGCGCTCGGCACGCAGGGCTACATCTCGGGCAAGCTCGAGAACATGTTCCCCGGCTACGCGATCCAGCCCGAGACGCTCGCGCTCGGCGCGGGCATCACGCTCGCGCTGGGTCCGGTCGCCGGCATCCTCCCCGCCTGGCGCGCGCGCGGATTGCGCGTCGTCGAAGCCCTGCGCGGCTCGGACTGAGAGGCCCCATGCTCGTCCCGCTTTCCTACAACCTGCGCAGCCTGTTCGTCCGCAAGAGCTCGACCCTGCTCACGGTGCTCGGCATCGGAGCGACGGTCGCGATCATCTCGGGCATCCTCGCGCTGCAACAAGGCTTCAGCTCGATGTTCACGAGCGGCGGCCGCGACGATGTCGCCGTCTTCCTGCGCCCGGGCGCGAACAACGAAGGCGACAGCCAGTTCAGCCGCGACCGCGGCCTGAAGCTGATCAAGAGCGTGCCCGAGATCGAGATCGGCCCCAACGGTCCGATCGCCGCGATGGAGGCGTACCTCGCGCTGCTCCTGCCGCCCAAGCGCGGCGGCCTGACCAACGTGCCGTTGCGCGGCGTGCAGCCGCTGACGTTTTCGCTGCGCGAGAAGGAGCTCGCGATCGTCGACGGGCGCAACTTCACTCCGGGCAACGACGAGCTCATCGTCGGCAAGCGCCTGGTCGATCGCATCGAGAACTGCCGCATCGGCGACGTGCTCATGCTCGATCGCACGCCCTTCCGAGTCGTCGGGGTGTTCGAGCATCCCGGCCAGTTCGGCGGCGAGATCTGGGGCGATCTCGATCGCGTCGTCGCCGCCATGGGGCGCTACGGCCCCAACCGCGTCATCGCGCAGCTGAAACCCGGCACCGTGATCGGCGCGCCCGATCCGATGCAGGTCATGTTCAACGACGACCCGCCCGAGCCCGAGCCGGGCACGATGGCGGCGCGCCTGCTCAAGGACAACGAAGTGCCGGCCAAGGTCTACAGCGAGAAGCAGTTCCTCGCGTCGCAGACGGTCATGTTGAGCTTCATGCTCGTCTTCCTGAGCGGCGCGCTCGGCATGATCATGGGCATCGCCGCGATCTTCACCGCGACGAACACGATGCTCTCGGCGATCTCGTCGCGCACGCACGAGATCGGCATCCTGCTCGCGATCGGGTACCGGCCGTTCCCGATCTTCCTCTCGTTCCTGTTCGAAGCGCTCGTGCTCGGCCTGATCGGCGGCCTCGTCGGCTGCGTGCTGACGCTGCCGTTCAACGGCGTGCGCGCGGGCACGATGAACTTCCAGACCTTCACCGAGATGGCCTTCGCCTTCAAGGTCACGCCGCTCGTGCTGGTCGTCGCCGTGATGTTCTCGGTTGGCCTGGGCCTGATCGGCGGAGCGTGGCCCGCGTGGCGCGCCGCGCGCATGAAGCCGACGCGCTGCGGCAAGGGTAGAGCAAAGAAACCGACCGCAGCCCGAGACGAGAACGGAGCCGGAGCGCGAGGCTGCAGCGGAAGACGAGCTGCGGCTCACGGAAACCGAGCCGACTAGCCTGCGCCCGCGTCGACGCTCTCTACGGGCGACGCGTTGGAGCCACACGCTCGCCCTCATTTCTTCCTTTCCCAGCTCCGCGCGCGCGTGGGCGGCCCTGCGCCCACGCGCGCGCAGGCTCGGCCGCGCTCGGCGCGGCCCCACTGTGGAGAAGAGCGGAGGAAAAACAGACCAGCGGCGCGCAGCGCGCCGCGCCACGCTGCGCGGAGCGCTTCAACACGCACCGCGGCGCCGAGCCGCCGCGGCGCGCGATGAAGTTGATTAGGAAGGCGTCGTGGTCTCCGGTCGGCTTGGCGATGCGGGGACGGCTCGAATCGGGGACGGTTCGCCGAACCAGCAGGGAACGCGCAACGGTCGGGCGAACAATTGGCGGGTGGAGGCCGTGTCGGCCCTCCTACGCCTCGTTCCCCGCCTTGGTGTTCCTGATCACGAGGAAGCCGAGGATCACCGCCGCGAAGTTGAGCACGACGCTGTCGCCGAAATACATCACTGCGAACAAGAACGCGACGATGAACAGCGGCATCCAATTCGAATTGAGCTGCATCCCGTAGAGGCGCTTGAGACCCGGCGTCGTCGGATCGAGCGCGAGGCGGATGCGGCGAAAGAAACGCACGAACACGTTGCGCTTGGACTGCGGCTTGGGCGGCGGCTGCGACGCGATGTCGGTGACCGCGGTCTTGACGTCGCTCGCGTGCTGGTAGCGCAGGCCGGGCTCCTTCATCAGCGTCTTGAGCACGACCTCGTCGATCTTGATGTCGAGTTGGATCTTCTGCGACGGCGGTGCGAAGCGGCCGAGCGGCAACTCGCCGGTCAGCAACTCGTAGAACACGACGCCGAGCGAGTAGATGTCGGCGCGGTGGTCGACCTCGAGCGGTTTCTCCCACTGCTCGGGCGCCATGTAGTGCGGCGTGCCCATCGCTTGGTGCGTCTGCGTCAGCGTCACGCCGCCCTTCTCGCCGCCGAGCAACTTCGCGAGGCCGAAGTCCGCGATCTTCACC
>JBGATX010000021.1:0-50996 GCA_044228975.1 Planctomycetota bacterium
CCGCGCCCCGCCGATTCACCTCTCGATTCCATCGCCCCCGACCGAACACACGCAGCGAGCCTCGCCCAACACGTCACCCACTCGCCCCCGCACCTGGCGAACTTCCAATCGCGATTCGCTCAACTCGCCTGCAACGCGAATCGAGTCACCACGCAATTGGCCCCACCCCACCCGTCCACCCCGCGCAACGCCCCTCTGCAACCCGTCACGACAACGGCGGCAACTGCCCCGCTCTCACGAACGCATGCTCGAAGAGGAACAGCCCGAACAACACCAACACTCCCGCTCCGACCAACAATCCACCCGCCGCCGTCCCGACTCCTCCCAATCCGCTCAACAACATCAATCCCGCCGGCCCCAGACATCCAATCACCTTCGCCGCGAAAAGCGCGCTCGAAAACGGCCCCCAGGAGACCACGCCCAGGAACGCCGTCGCTTGGCGCTCGTTCTCCGTCGCGAACACGCGCTTGCGCTGCTCGAGCACCATGAGAGCCAGGTGCGCCATCAACCCGGCACCGACGACGCGCATCAACCCAGTCGACCCCTCCGCGAACGGCAAGAACACGACGCCGCCGCACAACGCCGCCTGGATCAACAAGTGCGGCAGCACCATCTTGCCCTGCCACAGATCGCGCCCTTCGCACTGCTGGAACAAGAACGCCGTATACCCCGCCACGCCGAGCGCGAGTCCCGCGCTCACCCAGCGCAGGCCCGTGACGGTGCCGTCGAGCCCGAACCATCGGGCGACCATCGTGGCGAACACGCTCAGACCGAACGCCGACAGGATCCACCCGCCGCGCACGAGCCAGCTGCGCGTATTCGGACGCGTCAACAAGCGGAAGAACAACATCGGCCGCGCGAGATCGTCGATGAGCAGCCAGGTCGTGAGCAGCAGGAACACGAGCGCCACGCTCTCCGGCAGCCAATCCGCGGCCCAGCCGCGCACGCCGAGCACGCCCACGAACGGCGCGAGCAATGCCGCGCCCGCAGCCACACCCTTCGTGACGAGATACAACGCCACGTGCCAACCCCACTCGACGCGATGTCCGGCGTCGAGCACGACGCGCGTGTCCGGCTCGAGCGGCAGGTGCGCAGGCCACGGTTCCGGCTTGTGCGGCGGACGGTCGCTCCACAAGTAGATGTCCGGACGTTCCGCCGCGCCGGGCTCGAGCAGCGTCGGCTCGATGCCCTTGTAGTGCACGTTGGGTCCCGTGCGCTGCTCCGGGCGCCGCACCAGCGTCTCGTTCTCCGCGATCATGCGCGCGATGCGCGATTTCGGATCATCGAGGTCGCCGGAGACGATCGCCTGCTCGGGGCAGACGACGACGCACGCCGGCTGCAATCCCTGCTCGACGCGGTGCGCGCAGTAGTGGCACTTCTCCGCGCTGCCGCTGTCCTCGTTCAGGTAGATCGCGTCGTACGGACAACCCTGCATGCACGCGCGGCAACCGATGCAGGCATCGCGATCGAGATCGACGATGCCGTCGTTGCGCTTCGAGAGCGCGTTGACGGGGCAGATCTCGACGCACGGCGGCTTGTCGCAGTGATTGCAGCGCAGCACCGCGAAGTGGCGCTTCACCGCCGGAAAGCGGCCCTTCTCCTCGTACTTGACCCACGTGCGGAAGTTCGAGACCGGCACGTCGTTCTCGGACTTGCACGCCACCGTGCAGGCGTGACAGCCGATGCAGCGGTGGTGATCGATGAGGAAGCCGTACTGCATGCGCGCGGGGGGTGCAGCATCATGCCGCCGGCGACACGCCGCGCAAGGACGTCCGCGCGCGAGACGCGCACCCGCGTCAGCGCGCGGTGCGGAGGCGCACCCAGCCGAGCAGCACGAGCACGCCGGCGAGCGCGAGGGCGCTGACCCAGGCTCCTCGGCGGAACGACCGCGGCTCGTAGCGCAGCTCGACGGAGCTCGAGCCCTCCGGCACTTCGATCGCGCAGAAGGCGTAGTTCGCGCGCAGGATCGGCACCGGAACTCCGTTCACGAAGGCTTTCCACCCGGGGTAGAAGGGTTGGGCTGCGACGAGCCAGCCGGGAGCGGAGCGGCGCACGTACATGCGCGTGCGGTCGCTCGCCGACTCCTCGACGACGATCGCGGACTCGTAGGGGCGCGGGACGGGGCTCGTTCGTTCGCGCACGTCGCCCTCCAGCAGCACGACTTCGCGCGCGGCGTCGAAATCGGCGCGCGAGCACGCGCGTTTCGCCTCGAGCAGGCTCGCCACTCCGCGCGCGCGATCGACCAGCTGGAAGGGCTCCGTCCCGTCCTCGTAGTTCCACAGCGTGAAGCCCGCGAACTCCGTGACACGCCGGAACATCTCGCGGTTGTAGGAGACGTCGAAGATCAGACCGCCGTCCTGGCGCTGTCCCGCGACGGCGAGCTCGCCCGGGATGTACTCCTTCAATGGAGGATGATCGCCCTTGACGAGCACCGCCTCCTCGAACTTGCCGAACACGCGCGAGCCGCGCGCGACGAGGCACTGCGACGGCGTCGCGTCGGGCGAGGAGAGCGTCAGTCGATAGCGATGGCCCTTCGAATCGCGCACCGGGTCGAAGCGGAAGACGACCGGGCAACGGCCGAACTCGTCCTCGCGCAGCGAGCTCGCGTCGGTCGACTGCAGGTCGATCACCGTGTGGCTCTCGATGTCCTCGAGCGCGAACCAGAGCGTGCAACGGTTCGCGCGCGCGTCGGTGGCGAGCTCGACCATCACGGCCTGCATGCCGTCGGCCGAGGCGGTGAAGGTCTGAGAGATCTCGTTGCCGGGTGCGATCGCTCCCGGGCGGAAAAGGAAAGCCGAATTCCAGCGCACGCCCGCGAACATCGTCTCGATCGGCAGCCACGGACCTTTCGTGAGCAGCTTGCGGATGCCGAGCAGCTTGAGTCCCGCGAGCGTCCCGAAATGCGCCGGGCGCCAGTTGTCGCCGTCGCCGAAATGCGCGCGCCAGAGCTCGTCGTAGTGGCGCACGAGCAGCGCGTCGTAGTTCGTCGGCAGGCGCACGCCGTAGCGCATGTTCGTGTCGGGCGGCAGCGTGTCCTCTCCGAAGATGAGCAGCCGTTCGTCGCCCACGAGCTGGCGCAAGCGTGCGGTGGCCTCGGTCCTGGGGAAGACGAAGGCGTCGGGCACGGTGGGGTTGTAGTTGCGCATCATCCAACCCCAGGGCACGAAGCAGAGCGCGAAGAGCGCCGCTCCGAGCGCATGCCGCAGCCGCGTCGCGCCGAGCCAGGGCAGGAGCATCGCCACGCCCGCTCCTGCCGCGACGAGCACGAGCATCAGGCGCACGTGCGAGCGAGTGGCATCGATGAAGGCTTGAGGAACGGAGTTGCGCGCGACGTAGCGCGCGAAGCGCTCGAGCGTGACGGCGTGCGCCGGCCAGACGATCGAAGCCGCGACGACGGGGATCGCGATGCACGCCAGCCAGCGCGCGCGTCCGCGCGTCGCTCCGAGCTGTTGCACCGCGAATGCGAGGCACACGCTGCCCGCGAAGATGCCGATCGGCTGGCTGCGATTGATGGGCGCGATGTACAGCCCCGGGAGCGCGGGCGCGACGACGTGCGCCAGCCCGAGCACGTTGTAGGCGTAGACGACCCACCACGTGAGCACCAGCGCGAAGAAGGCGTGCGCGCGCGAACGGCGCAACCACAGGAACGAGACCACGACGAGCACGAGGAAGAGCGCGCTGGTCGTGACGCTGTTGACGACCTCGTAGTTCGGCAGAGGCCCGCTGGGCCAGCCGTTCTCGTGCTTCGTCGGACTGCCGAGCACGTTGGGGAAGACGAGGAACGGCCACACGTGACCGGTCAACGGCGTCTGCGGCCGGTCGCGCACGACGAGCGCCGTGCTCTGGCCCAAGTACTCGAAGAACGGCAGGAGCTGGATTGCCGCCAGCCCCGCCGCGAGCCCCGCGCTCGCAAGCAGCGCGACCGCGCGCACTCCGATCGCGCGCACGCCGGCCCAGCCCCGACCACCGGCGCGCCACCCCTCGAAGAGACGGAACGCGCTCCACAGCGCGACGCCGACGGCGCAGAAGTAGAACGGCTCGGGATGTCCGGCGAACAATCCGACGGCGAGGCTGAGCACGAGGCCCGCGACGGACGCGACGGCGCGGCGGGAGCGTTGCTCGAGCTCCGTGCAGACGCGGTCGGCGAAATACAGCCCGGCCGGCAACGCGACGAGCGCGGCGACATGCGGGTACCCGAGCAGGAGCACGTTGTGCCCGCTCCACGTGAAGGCCGCCGCACCGATCGACGCGGGCCAGAATTCCAGTCCAAGGCGGCGCAGGAAGAGCCAGGTGAAGATCGCCAGCACGGCGAGCTTCGCCACCGCGGAGACGATCAACGCCCAGCGCAACGGCAACACGTAGAACGGCAGGCTGAAGGGCGAGAGCACCGCCGACTGGAAGTTCGCGAAGTGCGGCGCACCCGTGCCGTTGAACGGGTTCCAGAGCGGGAAACGCCCCTGCGCGAGCTCCTCGCGATTGAAGAGCACCCAGGGCTGCATCTGCACCGCCGGATCGCTCGTGATCCGATTCGCGGGCGTGTACGTCGGATCGATGCGCGTGAGCGAGTAGTCCTGCGTCACATCCGCCGTCGTGTATTGATGATCCCGAATCAGCCGCAACGGCTTTTCGAAGAACACCGCCAGGCAGAGCGCGAGCAGCGCCAACGCGCCGACGATCTCGCCGCGCCCGAGCCGCGCGAGCGCGCTCGATCCACTCTCAGGTGCCAGGCTCAAGGGACGACGACGACAGGGAAGCTCGGCGCAGGATGACGCCCGCAGCACACGCGCTCAAGCCCCACGCAAGACGCATCCAACACCAAGCTCACCCAATCCAGACTCAGACGCACGCCACCACCAAAAGGTTCACCCCGACCCAAGTCACCTTCCGACCCAGCACCCCGCGCGGATCCGGGTCGGCCGCCGCGGCCGACCCGCGTCGCGCGGGTCCGCGATGCGGAAGCACGCGTGTGTGGCGCGTTGCTCCGGCAACGCTTACGGCCTGGTTCTGGCATTCGCGCCCCGACCGACACCGACTGGCCCGTCACCCGTGCACGACTCGATCAACGCGTTCGACTGGTTCTCGAGTTCGCGCCCCGACCACCACCCCGCCGCCCGTCACCTCCCCGCTCGCTCCTCCTTCACCATCTCCTCGAGCCTCTCCAACCCCAACGTGAGATTCTCCATCGGCGGCCCGAAACTAAACCGCATCCACCGCTCATACGGCGACGCCCCGCGCCTGCGCTTCCCCGGATTCACATCGAAGAACTGCCCCGGCACCGTCATCACCTTGCGCTCCAACGCCCGCCTGAAAAACGTCATCGAGTCATTCAACGGCGCCGGCAATCCCTCGAGCGATCCCCAGACATAGAACGTGCTCTCGCTCTTCCTCGCGAACCGCACGCCGATCCTCTCCAAGCGCTCGATCATCAGGTTGCGCTTCTCTACGAACACCTTCCGCAACGCGCTCGTCTCCTGATCCGCGTACGCCGGCACCAAGGCCTGCAACGCGGCTCTCTGCGCCACCCGCGACGGCCCGCCGTCGATCGAGCTCGCCGTGCGCGCCAGGGTCTCCATCATCGCCGACGGTCCGACCACCCAACCGACGCGCCACCCGGGGTACCGGAAGCTCTTCGTCAGTCCATCCACGATCAGCACCGGATCGCGCTCGACGTCCTCGACGAACGGAGCCGCGCTCACCGGCCCCGCTCCCGGCCTGCCGTCCTGCGTGTAGATGAAGTGGCTGTAGAACTCGTCCAGGATCAGCGTCGTGCCGCGCTGGCACGCACCGCGCACGAGCGCCTCGAGCTCCCGCCCCTGGATCACGTTGCCGGTCGGATTGCACGGGTTCGAAAGCACGAGCGCCGCCAATCCCTGCGCATCGATCTCGCGCAGGAGCCGCTCGGTCGGCACGAGGAACCCGTCCTCCGCCCGCGCGCGGATCGGCACCGGGTGCAAGCGCGCGAGGTGCAGCTCGAACATGTCCTCGTACGCCGTGTAGTCGGGCAGCTGGTACCCGACGTTCACCGAGCCCAGCGCCGCCATGATGCGCGTCAACGCCAGGCGCCCGCCCTGCGCGACGCACACGTTCGCCTTCGTGTACTGCGAGCGCGCTCCCTTGCGGAACAACCGGTTGTAGTGCGCCGCGACCGCTTCGCGCAGTTCGTCGGTGCCGTCGAGCGGGCCGTAGGCGTGGTCCGCGGGCGCGAGATCGACGCGCGAGATGCGCGGTGGAGCTCCCGCCATCGGCCCGACCTCGGGCTGACCTTGGCCGAGATTGCACCAGTCGGGATGTCCGTTCTGGAAACCGAGCTTCATCGCCTCGTGCACGACGAAGATCACGCCCATGAAGGGGACTTCGCGCAGGGCGCCGAGGGTGGGGGAGGTCGAGGTGTTCGGGGGGGAGCTGGTGGCCGGTTTCATAGGTTCGGCGGCAGTGTACGCGCTCGAAGTGCGCGCCAGTGCCGCGCACCGCACGCCTTCGCCACTGCTCTGCGAACACAGTCGGGCATAGAGGCTACGCGCGGCGCGCCGGGGCTACGCGAGCGCTCCTGGCGAGCGCGGGGCGCTCCAGTCTCTCCGCCGACGCACCGCCGACAATCGAGACGCTCCTCCAAGCGCCCGATCGCCGTCGCTGCTTGCGTCACCACCGCCGCGCGGGTCATCCTGGTCCACGGACCCATCCATGAAACTCAAGCTCATCCTCGGCGCGATCCTGGTCGTCGTCGGCCTCTTCTTCCTCAAGCGCTACCTCGACACGAAGAAGGAGTACATCGCCGGCGTGCCGGCCGCCGGCACTCCCTCCAACGCCGCGGTGCGCGAGAAGTTCACCGTCGGATTCCTGCCGGTCACCTGCCACCTGACGTGTCCGGTGACGAACTGGGTCACGGAGCACAGCGACGCCGGGACCGTCTTCGAGGCGCAGAAGTTCATGGATTTCCCCTCGATGAAGGAGGCTTTGATCGCGCGCAAGATCGACGCGACCTTCATGATCACGCCGCTCGCGATGAAGCTCGTGTCCGACGGTCAGCCGGTGAAGATCGTGTACCTCGGCCACCGCGACGGCAGCGCCATCATGGTGCCCGTCGACAGCCCGATCAAAGACTTCGCGGGGTTGAAGGGAAAGATCGTGGCCATTCCCAGCCGCTTCTCGAATCAGAACATCCTCATGCATCGCATGATGAAGCAGTTCGGGATGCAGGAGGGCGACATCACGCTGAAGGAGCTGCCTCCGCCCGAGCACCCCAGCGCGCTCGCGGCGAAGGCGATCGATGCCTTCATCATCGGCGAGCCGCACGCGGCACGCGCCGAAATGGACGGAGTCGGCCGAGTGCTCTACCAGTGCGGCGAACTTTGGCCCGATTTCATTTCCTGCGGCTTGGTCGTGCGCCAGGAAGTCATCGATCAACGCCGCCCGCTCGTCGACGAGCTCGTGCGCGGCATCGCGAGCTCGGGCAAGTGGCTCGACTCCGACCTCACGACCGGCGCGCAGCACCGCAAGGACGCGGCGATGGTGGTCGGGAAGATGTTCTACAACCAGAAGCCGGAGCTGCTCGAGTACGTGCTCACGAAGGACGTGAATCGCGTCAAGTACTCGGGCCTGAAGCCGCCGAAGGATCGCTTCGACGAGATGATGACGCTCGGGGTCGAGATGGGGCTGTATCCCAAGTTCCTGCCGTTCGAGGCGTACTGCGACACGAGCTTCGCGCCGGATCTCGAGACGATCGTCGTGCCCTTCGATCGCCTGCCTGAAGTCGACAGGGTCGCGAAGCAGTGAGCTCCTGGCCGTACGCCGCCATCGCTCTCGCGCTGGTCACGATCTTCCTCTGCCGTCGCCTGGACGGATTCCCGCCGAAGCTGCTCCTGCCGCTCTCGACGGCGGTGATCTTCGTTTCGTTCTGGCACCTGTCGTGCGGTTGGCTGAGCTACGACATGAAGCAGGTCGACGGCAGCCTGCGCCACGTCGAGGTGTTCCCGACGCCGCTCGAGACGTTCGTCGGCATGCAGAAGCCGATCACGGACGGGACGCTCTTCCGCTACGCGGTGGCGAGCGTGTACCGCGTCGCCGTCGGCTTCCTGCTGGCGGCGCTGCTCGGCATCCCGATCGGGTTGTGGGCGGGCTGGCATCTGCGCGGATTCCAGGCGATCAACCCGCTCATCCAGGCGCTGCGCCCGATCTCGCCGATCGCGTGGATCCCGCTCGCGGTGCTCTGGTTCGGCGTGAAGGACGCGTCGGCGATCTTCCTGATCACGCTCGCGTCGTTCTTCCCGATCGTCACCGGCACGATGACCGCGGTGCGCACGATCCCGGTCGTGTACGTGCGCTCGGCGCAGAACTTCGGACTGGAAGGGCTCGAGCTCTTCCGGCGCGTCGTGCTTCCGGCGTGCATGCCGCAGATCCTGATCTCGCTGCGCATCGCGCTCGGCATCGCGTGGATGGTGATCGTCGCGGCGGAGATGATCGCGGTGGATTCGGGCCTGGGTTACCTGATCAACGACGCGCGCAATGCGAGCAACTACGATCGCGTGCTCGGGTCGATGGTCGCGATCGGGATCATCGGGGTGTGCCTGGATCTCTTGATGCGCAGCCTCGAGCGCTTCGACGAGGTGCGCTGGGGCTTCCCCAAGGAGACGGAGAGCGCGCGCTCCGAGAACGTGCGCGGAGCGGTTGCGCGCGCGAGCGCGGGCACGATGCAAAGGACCTGACCGGACATGGCGAGCCACTCCACTTCCGTCGCCGCGCCGGCGCGCGCCGAGACCTCCGCGCGTGCGGCGCAGAAGATCGTCATCAGCGGCCTGAGCAAGACCTTTCCGCGGCGCGATGGCGAGCTCGTCGTGTTGCAGGACCTCAACCTCAGCATCGCTCAGGGCGAGTTCGTGTGCCTCCTCGGTCCGTCGGGATGCGGCAAGTCGACGTTGATGAACATCGTCGGCGGGTTCGACGTGGCGAGCGCGGGGAGCGTGACGATCGACGGCGAGCCGGTGCGCGGGCCGAACCCGCGGCGCGTGTTCGTATTCCAGGAGTACGGGATCTTCCCGTGGGCGTCGGTGTGGGACAACATCGCGCTCGGGCTGCGCGGGCGCTCGCACGCCGAGCAGCACGAGATCATCGAGCACTATGTCGAGCTCGTCGGGTTGAAGGGCTTCGAGCGCTCGTATCCGTCGGAGATCTCGGGCGGGATGAAGCAGCGTGTGGCCGTCGCGCGCGCACTGGCGGTTTCGCCGGATGTGATCTTCATGGATGAGCCGCTCGGGGCGCTCGACTCGCTCACGCGGCTCTCGATGCGCGCGGAGATCCTCAGGATCTGGCAGCAGGAGAAGATGACGATCCTCTTCGTGACTCACGATGTCGATGAAGCGTTGCAGCTCGCGGACCGGATCGTGGTGATGAGCGCGCGACCGGGGAGGATTCGCGAGGTCGTCGAGGTCGGAATGCAGCATCCGCGGGATCTGGGGAGTGTCGAGTACGGCAAGGCGCGCAACCGGTTGTACGAGATGCTCGGGGTGAGTCACGCGGTGTAGTGGTGGGAGGCGGCGCGCTTGGCGGAGTCGGTGACGGTGCGGCGCGCGAGGCGGATGCGGAGGGCGCGGCGGAAGAGCGGAGGCAACGCGCCACACAAGCGTGCTCCGCATCGCTGACCCCGCACAGCGTCGGTCCGCCGGGTCGCAGCGCGCGCTGCGCGCGGCGCTGCTCAACCGGCGAACCAACGCTGCGCGGGGTGCTGGGCCGGAAGGGGGACGGTGTTGGTTGGGGGGCGTGGGTTTGGCGAGCTGCGTGGGGAGGTGAGCACGGTTGGCGAGGCCGAGTTCGCGTGACTCCGACGTGCACGTGAAGTCGTCGATGTTCGCGTGATGCGTAGAACCACGCGGCGCGGCGCGTTCGCACCCGGTGGCGCGGTGTGCGCCGCCGATCGGCGGCGGCGATGACGGGGTCGGCGCGCGGGCGTCTGCGACGGAGCGCATTCCAGGCCCGCGGGTCCACAAGTGCATTCCTCGAAAAGCACGCAAGCCAAGCGAGGGGCGAGGGCGATACCGACCGCGATCCCCCCCCCGGAGAAACAGCATGTCGAAGACCGCGCTTTCCCTCGTCGCGGTGGCGATTCTCGTCCCCGTTGCCGTCATCGCTTGGCCCAGTCCGCGCCGGACGCTGCCGTCGAGTCCACCGACCCACACGACGTCGAAGGAACGCGCTCCGCTCATCACCGAGCCGACCGAGTCGTCGTGGAAGTCGCCGGCGGTCGCCGAGCCGGCACACGCCACGGCGCCCAAGCACGACGCGGAGCCGGTGCACGAAGCCGCGCCGGCGCACGTCGCGGAGACGACGCATGACGCGAGTCCGGCCGCCAGTGTGACTCCGGTGCATGACGAGACCTCCCCTCCGGCGGCGAATGCGGCGCTCGCCAGCGTGCACGAGGACCATGCGAAGACCGCGGAGAACGCCACGACGACGACGAGCGCCAGCTCCGACGACGAAGAAGACTCGTCGAGCGCGACAGCGAGGTCGGATGGCAGACCTGGGTCCGAGGAACACGCGGCGACGTCGCACGAGTCCGCCTTGTCGAAGGATGCGAGCACGACGAGCAGCTCGCGCGACGCGACGCCTCGGGCGGAAGTCACGGAGCCCCGCTCCACGCCTTCGGCTCCGAGCGGCGCGAGCACTCCGGTCGAGCGCGAAACACCGGCGCCGAGCACGGGGTCCGCGGCCGAACGCGCCGGCGCGAGCTCCGCGCCCGCCGTCGCGCAGCCCGTGACGAACGAAGCGCCGGTCGAAACGACGAGCGCAGCGAAGGCGACCGAGCAGGTGCCGGCCGCGGCCCAGGGTTCGGCGGACGCCGCGCCCGCATCGACGTGCTCCACCGGCCTGACGGGCGACTGGGACGGCGCGCGCACGAGCCTCGGCGACAGCGGCGTCGACATCAAGTCGAGCTTGATCTTCGACGTGAACACGATCGCCGAAGGCGGCCGCGAGCGCGACACGGTCGGCCACTCGTTCTTCGACCTGGCGGTGACCTTCGATCTCGCCAAGCTCGCGAACTGGAGCGATGCGCACATCGTCGCCGACGGCTACATCGTGGGCGGCCGCAATCCCTCCGCGGAAGCGGGGGACTTCCAGGCCTTCTCGAACACCGCCGCCATCCGCGTCACCCAGCTCGCGCAACTCTTCCTGGAGAAGCGCTTCTTCGACCAGAAGCTGCGCGTGAAGCTCGGCAAGGCCGACGCGAACGCCGACTTCGGCGCGCCGGATCACGGCGGGGACTTCATCCACACGTCGGCGGCGTTCAGCCCGACGATCGTCGGCTTCACGACGTTCCCCAACCCTTCGACGTGCGTGGTCGTCTCGGGCAGCGTGACCGACGCATTGACGATCGACGCCGGCGTGTACGACGGCGCGACGAACGCGGGTACGCGCACCGGCGGGCACGGGCCGAGCACGTTCTTCGGCAAGCCCTCCGACCTGTTCTACATCGGCGAAGCGAACTACACCTGGGCGGTGGGCGAGCAGGACCTCGCTGGTCGATTCGCGCTCGGCGTGTGGCACCACACGGGCAACTTCGCCAACTTCGACGGCAGCACGGACGACGGAACGAGCGGCTACTACGCGCTCGTCGATCAGGAGCTCGCGCGCCTGGGCGCCGCGGACGAGCCGGGGACGCTGGCGGGATTCCTGCAGTGGGGCAGCGCCGACAGCGACGTCGCCGTCGCCGACGGACACGTCGGGATGGGATTGACCGCTTCGGGCTGCTGCTCGGGACGTCCCGACGACGCGCTCGGCTTCTACATGAGCCGCGCCAACTTCAGCAACGAGTCCGGGATCGCAGCCGCGTCGGAGACGGCCTTCGAGATCTTCTACAAGTGGAAGTGCTGCGATTGGGCGGTGATCAAGCCCGACTTGCAGACGATCACGAACCCCGGCGGCGACGCGACGCTCGACGATGCGCTGGTCTTCAGCGTGCGCGTGCAGATCGACTTCTGAGCGCGCGCTCCGCGCCGTGCTCCTGGCGTGATTCGAGCTGAGCTCGACGGGCGCTGCGTGAGCTGCGTCAGCGAGCTCAGCTGCCCGCGCGCACGCGCAAGGTCGTCGCCGACACGGAAGCCGGCAGCTCGACGCGCGCACGCGCCTGGAACGCGCGGTGGAAGCGCGCGTCGTTCATTCCCGGGCAAGCCGCCACGCTGCGCGTGAAGAGCACGTTCCCCGCGGAGTCGAGACCTTCGACGACGACCGTGCGCCGCGCTTCGATCGGCGGATACGCCGAGAGCCAGTCGACGGCCAGGAATTCCTTGCCGTCGCGCTGCACGAGCGCCGCATGGACGGCACGCGCGTACGGCGCACGCTCGACCTGGATCGCGGGCGTGGGGGCAGGGGCGGGAACGGAAGCGAGCTCGAGAGCGAGCGCGAGAACGGTGGAGGAGAGGAGCATGGTTGCCAATCGAGTTGCGGGCGATCGAACGAAAGTGGACCGGCAGGCTGCGAACCCGCCACGGGAAGCCTAGCACCGATCGCGAGCGCGGGCGGGCCGTGCGCGCTGGCGCAGCTCGTCGACGAGTCCCACGCCGCGCCGCTCGGGCACAGGACGGATGATCTCGATCGTGCGCGCGCTCCCGCGCCCGACGCGCGCTCGCGATCGCCCGGAAAAAAACGCGCACCGCGCGCGACCGGCGCGTCGGGCAACCCCGACGCCGCGCGACGTGCGCAGGCGAGTAGAGTGTGCGCGCGCATGCCCGAGCTGCCTGAAGTCGAGACCGTCACGCGCCTGATCGGTCCGCGCCTCGTCGGACGGCGCGTCGAGTCGTGCGAAGTGCATTGGGCGCGCACGCTCGGCGGCCTCGAGCCGGCGCGTTTCGCTCGGGCGGTGGTCGGCGCGCGCATCGTGCGCGTCTGGCGGCGCGCGAAGTACGTCGTCGCCGATCTCGAGCGCGACGGCGCGGCCGCGGGCGCGCTCGTCGGTCATCTGCGCATGACCGGACGCATGCAAGTCGACGCTGGCCACGTCGATCCCGGGCGCTTCGTCAAGGTGAGCCTCGCGCTCGACGACGGCTGCGTGTTCCATTTCATCGACGTGCGCAAGTTCGGGCGCCTGCAGTTCGTCGAGCGCGCGGAATCGCTGCTCGGCGAACTCGGTCCGGAGCCGTTGTCGTCCGAGTTCACGCGCGCGAGCCTGCTCGCGGGCTTGCGCGCGCGCAGGCGGAGCTTGAAGCCGCTCCTGCTCGACCAGAGCTTCGTGGCGGGCCTGGGCAACATCTACGTCGACGAGGCATTGTTCCGCTCGGGCATCCATCCGCTGGCGCGCAGCGATCGAGTGGACGAAGCGCGCGTCGCGCAGCTCTGGCGCTCGATCCGATCCGTCCTGCGCTCGGCGATCGAGCGCGAGGGCTCGAGCTTCGACGTCTTCTACCGCACGCCCGAGGGCAATCCGGGCTCGTACCAGGATCGATTCCGCGTCTACGGCCGCGGCGGCGAGCCGTGTCGCAAGTGCGGCGCGCCGATCGTGCGCATCGTCGTGGGACAACGCGGGACGCACTTCTGCAAGCGCTGTCAGCGACGGTAGCGATCAACCGCGCGTGCGCCAGAGCGTGTCGAGCTCCTTCACGTCGGGCCATTGCTCGGCTGCGATCGCGAGGTAGATCGTCACGTCGGCGGGATCGAACTGGCCGTCGAGGTCCTTGACCACGCCCGCGATCTTCTGCGCGTCGGGCTTGTTGTGGTCGACGTCCTCGATCATGCCGTCCTCGTGCTTCACGCCGGTCTGGTCGAGGAAGCCGGTCACGAGCGCGCGATGGTTCTTGATCAGGTACGCGCCGAGGATCTCGTACGCGAGCTCCGTGTTCTTCGCCGTCTCGATCAGCATCTTCGCGCGCTTGGCGCGCTGGGCCATCGGGAGCTTGCGCATCGCCTGCGGCCGGAAGCGCAATGACTTGGCCACCTCGCCATCGAGCGGGCCGAAGCCGTGCTGCTCGAGGCTCTCGTAGATCGACAGGAAGCGCTCGGGAGACGTCCGCTTGAGTTGCTCGATGACTTGCATGGTTCAGGCGCGCAAAGGGGGCGGGAGTCTACCAGCCGAGTGCCGATTTTGCGCGACCGGGCATTGGCGTCGCGCGAGCGCACGGTCATGCTGGCCGCCCGCGTCGCGTCACCGGAAGCTCTCCCGCTCGGGACGCGCGCGACTTCCCACGGCGCACCATGCTCCAGCCCCCGAACGACCGCAAGCGGGAGGTGCTCCTGCTCGCCTTGTGCGCCTTGTTCGTGGGCTTCTTCGTCACGGCGGAGATCCTGGGCTCGAAGCTGTGGAGCTTCACCGTCTTCGGCGTGACGCCAGCGACGATCGGCCTGTCGGACGAACCGCATTTCGTCGCCACCGCGGGCATCCTCGCCTTTCCATTGACGTTCATCCTGACGGACATCGTCAACGAGTACTTCGGTCTCTCGATCGTGCGCGTGTTCACGTTCCTCGCCATCGCGGTGAACCTGCTCCTGCAGCCGGTGATCCAGATCGCGATCCGCGTTCCGACGGTGAGCTTCACCCCCGGCGTCGAGAGCGCGCGCATGCACGAGGCCTATTTCCTCGCCATGGGGCAGAGCTGGGCGATCGTCGCCGCCAGCCTGGTCGCGTTCCTGATCGCGCAGTTCGTCGACGTGCACGTGTTCACGCTGCTGCGGCGCATGACCAAGGGCCGCTACCTCTGGGTGCGCGCGCAAGGCAGCACGGTCGTGAGCCAGGTGATCGACACGCTGACCGTGATCTTCCTCGCTTTCTGGCTGATCCCCGAGATCACGGGGCAGGCGCACATGAGCGCCGGGAAGGCCTGGAGCATCTCGGTCACGAACTACGTCTACAAGTTCGTGATCGCCGTCGGCATCACGCCCGTGCTCTACGCGGTGCACTTCGCCGTCGAGGCCTGGCTCGGGCGAGAGCGCGCGCACGCGCTGGCGCACGCCGCGCACCCGGCCGATCCACAGTGAGCGCCTCACCGTCCGCCCCCCGACCTACGTGCGATGCTCACCGACGCGCTCAAGCGCCTCTCCAAACACTCGCTGATCTACGCGCTCGGCCCGGCGGTGCAGAAGCTGCTCGGCTTCCTGCTCTTGCCGCTGGTCACGGCCTGGATCGGCTCGCAGGCGGCGTTCGGCGTGACGGAGATGTCCGCGGTGACGCTCGCCGTCGCCGCGCAGGTGCTCGGCATCAACCTGCTGCACGGCATGACGCGCTTCTACAAGGAGTACCCGGGCGAAGCGGAGCGGCGCGAGCTCGTCAGCACGACCTTCCTCCTGCTGGTCGCGACGACGAGCGTCGGCCTGCTCGCCGCGTGGCTGCTGCGGGAGCGCGCGGCGCGCTGGCTCTTCGGTTCGGCGGAGTACGCGCCCGCGCTGCTCGTGACCGCGGGGATCCTCGTCGCGCAGAGCGCGTCGCAGGTCGGATTGCGCTGGCTGCAGGTGCTCGAGCGCTCTGTCGCCTACGGCACGCTGACGACGCTCAAGCTCGTGGCGGAGATCGGGCTCAAGGTCTGGTTCCTCGTCGGCCTGGGCCTGGGATACATGGGCGTGCTCTACAGCGTGCTCTGTGGCGAGCTCGTGATCGCGGTCGGCGTCGGCGGCGTGCTGCTCGTGAAGAGCGGGATGCGCTTCTCGGCCGAGAAGGCGCGCAGGCTCGCGCGCTACTCGTATCCGCTGCTGCTCTCGGGCCTTTGCATGTTCGTGCTGCACCAGAGCGATCGCTACTTCGTGCTCGCGAGCGACGGCGAGGGTGACGTCGGCCTCTACGGCCTCTCGTACAAGCTCGGCTCGATCGGCAACACGGTGCTCTTCGATGCCTTCGGGCTGATCTGGTTCCCGTTCATCTTCGGCGTGCAGGATCCGGTGCAGCGCTCGCGCGTGTGCCGCGCGGTGATGGTGTACTTCACGCTGGCGATCACGGGCGTGTCGCTCGCGCTGGCGCTCTTCAGCCGCGAGATCGTCACGCTGATGGCCGACGAGATGTTCCTCGCGGCCTGGCGCGGCGTGCCGATCGTCGCGGCGGGTTACGTGGCGTGGAGCGTCTTCCAGATCGCGAGCACCGTGCTCTACGTGCGCGAGCGGACCGGCGTGGTCTCGCTGCTCGTCGCGGGCGCTGCGGCACTCAACCTCGCGCTCAACGCCGTGCTCGTTCCGCTCCACGGCTGGCTCGGCGCGGCGTGGGCGACGGTCGCGACCTTCACTGCGCTGGCCGGCGCGACCTGGATCGTGGCCGAGCGCATCGAGCGCGTCGGTCACGAAGCCGGACGCGTCATCGGAGCTGCGGGTCTCGGCCTTCTGCTCTACGCGGCGGGCATGCTCGGCAGCGGCTTCCTCCCCGAGCACGGCTTGCAGCGCGTCGCGCTCAAGCTCGCGTGCTGCGCCGCCTGGCCGGGAATCCTGTGGGTCAGTGGCTATCTGAAAGCCGAGGAAAAGGACAAGATCAAGAGCCTGTGCAGGGAGGCTCTCGCGACGGCCGGCGGCCGGCGGTGAGGGCCTCGCCCGTTCCCAGGATGCGCCGAGTGGAGTCGATCGCCGAACTACGTCAGCGGGTCCAGCTGCCCGTCCGCAAGTACAACGACATCGCCGGCTGGCTGGTCGGTGATCGCGTCTCGATCCACGTCACGCGGCTCTTCGTGCATCTGGGCCTGTCGCCGACGGTGGCGACGCTCGCGATGCTCTTCTTCGGCATCGCGGGCAGCGTGCTCGTGCTCTTCGGCGGCAAGCTCGCGATCGCCGGGTTCGGTTGCGTCTTCGTCTACTACATCTGCGATTGCGTCGACGGCGAGGTGGCGCGCTACCACCGCCGCGAGAAACTCATCTGGGGCTTCCACGACTTCCTCTTCCACCTGTACGTGAAGTCGGCCTTCTACGTGTGCCTGGGCGTCTACGCGGCGCGCTTCACCGGCGAGCACGCGCTGTTCTTCTTCGGGCTCGCGGCGCTGCTCGCGACCTTGTTCCAGAAGTTCCTGACCGACCTGCCGCTGATCCTGACCGCGCGCTACGTGCTCCTGCGGCGCCCGCACGAGCGCGAGCACTTCGTCGAGCAGATCGATCCCGCCGCGGCGCGCGCCGAAGGGCCGGAGGATGGAGCGCTACCCGACGACCATCAGCCCTTCGTCTTCGGCCGGCCGCTGTCGGTGGTGCGCGCGGCGCTGACGAACTTCGACCTCTCGGTGCTGTGGTTCCTCGGCGCGGCGATCGCCGACCGCTTCGTCGACCCGTGGGTCGTGTGGGGCACGACGATCGACCTCAAGATCGCGCTGCTGTGCTTCTACGGCGTCGTGCTGCCGCTCGATTTCCTCGATCAGCTGCAGACGCACGTGCGCACGGGACGTTTCCATGCCGACGCGCGCCGGCTCCTGCGCGGCGCGGACAAGTTCGGGCTGCCGCGCTGACGGGAGCGTTCAGCGCGGTTTCGTCGCGGCGTGCTGCTCGGCGTACGCGCGCCGGAATTCCTCGCGCTGGCTCCACGCGTACGGAACCTCGCCCGGCCACGGTTCCTCGAAGTAGAGGCGATAGCGTTCGGGCACGCGCTGGCGCAGGAACGCGAGCGTCTGCGCGCAGGTCTCGCGGAACGCCCCGCGGCGGGCATCGCCCGGCGGGATGATCATCAGGCGCGACTTCAGGTTCTCGGCGACGACGAAGAGCGTGCCGTCGCGCACCTCCTCGTCGCGCTTCTTCTCGAGACCGTCGATCAGGCGCTCCAGGCGCACGCGATCGGTCTTGTAGCGCCAGGCGAACCAGCGCGCGAACTCCTCGTCGGAGCTGCCGGGCAACCTCCAGCCGCTGCCCCAGTCGTTCCAGGCGACGAGCGTCGCGAACGCGACGAGACACGCCGCCGGGAGAGCCACTGCCGCCGCGCGAGCCAGCCAGCGCCCGAGTGTCGCGCCGTCCCAGAGCGCATCGAGCGCGATCCCGACGGCGATGCACAGGAACGGCACGAGCGGCGCGACGTAGCGCCCGGCGTGCGCGATGTCGACCTGCATCGACGACGCGGTGAGCGTCGTGAAGGCGAAGGCGCCGCAGAAGACGGCGGCGTAGAGCACGCTCACGAACCCGAGGTCGAGCGCGATCGGCGGAGCCGAGCGACGAAACACCCGCGCGATCGAGGCGGCCATCGAATGCCGCGCACTCCACGCGGTGAGGAGCAAGGCCGCGCACGTGCTCCACGCCACGACGGGCCCGAGCCAGTGCAGCTTCCAGCCCTGCGCATCGCGGAAGAAGAGCGCGTCGGGCAGGTACTGCGCGACGAGCGAGCCGAGCTTCTCCAGCGCCTCGCCCGCGTGCGACCACGCGTTGCCCTGCGTCAGCGTGCGGTCGTAGATCGAGAGCGCCGCGAACTTGTGCTGCAGGTTGTAGCGCAGCCAGGGAAGGAACCCGATCACGCCCCCGAGCAGCGCCCAGGCGAACCAGACGCGCGCGAAGAAGAGTCGATCGCGCAGGAACGCGACGATCGCGAGCACGAGCAGCGCGACGGCGAAGCTGTATCCGAAGTAGCACGCGAAACCGCTCAGCAGACCGAGCAGGAAACCGCGCGCGCGCACGCTCTCGCCGCTGCGCAGGCGCTCCTGGAGGTCGAGGAACACCCACAGTGCCGCGAGAACGAAGGTGTTGTTCTCCAGGTGCGTGCCCCAGGCCGTCACCGACAGCACCGCGTAACCCGGCGGCGCGATCGCGAAGAAGCTCGCTCCGATCCACGCCGCGCGCCTGCTGCGCCAGCGCGCGAGCAGGCGGAAGAGCAGGAACACTGCCGTCGCGTGCATGAGCACGGTCGGCAGCCGCACCGCGAGCACGCTGTCGCCGAGCACGGCGACGAAGGGCACCGCCAGCAACCCGATCACGAGCGAGCCGCCGACGTTGTGCGCGTGGTGGTAGTCCTGGATGTCGAGCAGCGGACCGCGCAGGACCTCTTGCGCGATGTTCCCGCGGTGCTGCTCCTCGGGATAGACCCAGGCCGGCGCGACCTCCGGTCCGGGAGCGCAGATCAGCAGGAGACGCAGCGCGATCGCCACCAACGCCAGCACCAGGGCCGGACGAAGCGTGGAGCTCGCGCGCATGCGCGGCGGGAGTTCGGACGTCATCGAGGGAACTCGAATCGACCACGATACACGACGTGCCGACGGGTGCGACCGGCGCTGCGATCGAGCGTGCGCGAGAGCGGTGCATGGATCCGACGTCGCTCCGCCCGTTACGCTTTCGTCGTGGGCAAGCCGCGGCGCGAGCGAAGTTCATCCGTCGAGGACTCGGCGCGCGCGAATTCCGCGGCGAACCTCCAGGACGCACGGGTTCCGAGTGCGAGTCCGGTGCTCGCGAGCGGCGGCCGGCAGCGCCTCGCGGGCCTCCTGGGCGCTCTCGCGCTCGCCTGCGTGACCTGGTGGACCTTCGCGGGCGTCGGATCGAACGAGTCGATCCGGCTCGACGATCCGACCTACGTCTACGAGAACCCGCACGTTCTCGGCGGACTCACGCGCGAGGGATTGCGCTGGGCCTTCACCACGAACGCGGCCGCGAACTGGCATCCGCTGACGTGGATCTCGCACATGCTCGACGTCGAGCTCTTCGGCGCCGACGCGGGCGCGCACCATCGCGTCAGCCTCGGGCTGCACGTGCTCAATGCGCTGCTCGTGTTCGCGCTCCTCGTGCGCTGGACCGGCGCGGGCGTGCGCGCCTGGTTCGTCGCGGCGCTCTTCGCCTTGCATCCGTTGCGCGTCGAATCGGTCGCCTGGACGGCGGAGCGCAAGGACGTGCTCTCGATCGCCTTCCTGCTCGCGGCGTTGCACGCCTGGACCTCGTGGACGCGCGCGGGAGGAGCGTGGAGGTATGCGCTCGTCGTCGCGAGCCTCGCGCTCGGGCTGATGAGCAAGCCGATGCTCGTGACCGCGCCGTTCCTGCTGCTCCTGCTCGACGTGTGGCCGCTCCAGAGGCTGGAGTTCGCGGCGCCCGGGAGCTGGCGCGCGCTCTGGCCGCGCGTGCGCGAGAAGCTCGCCTTGTTCGCGCTCGTGCTGCTCGCGTGCGGCGCGACCTACGTCGCGCAGTCGACGTGGGGCGCCGTCGTGACGCGCGACGCGTTGCCGATCGGCATGCGCGTCGGCAACGCGCTGATCTCGTACGTCGTCTACCTCGCGCAGAGCGTCCGTCCGGTCGAGCTCGCCATCTACTACCCGTACCCGCGGACGATCGACGTCGCGTTCGCGTCGTTCGCCGCTCTCGGACTCGCTTTCGCGACGTGGTGGTTCGTGCGCGCGCGTGCGCGGCGGCCGTGGCTCCTCGTCGGCTGGCTGTGGTACCTGGGCACGCTCGTGCCGGTGATCGGCATCGTTCAGGTCGGCCAGCAGGCGCACGCGGACCGCTACACGTACCTGCCGTCGATCGGGATCGCGTGGATGTTCGTGTGGGAGCTCGCGGAGTACGCGCGCACGTCGTTCGGGACCTCGAGTCGAGGCGCGGGCAGGGGACTGGTCGTGCTCGGCGTGATCCTGCTCGGCCTGCTCGCGCGCCAGACGCGCGAGCAGGTGGCTCTCTGGCGCGACTCCATCAGCGTCTTCGGGCACGCGGTCGCCGTGACCGGCGACAACGCGATGGCACGTCAGAACCTCGGCAACTCGCTGCTCGCCGAAGGCGATCTGCAGGGCGCGTTGCGCGAGCTCGGCGAGTGCGTGCGCATCTCGCCGGCGTTTCCGGACGCGCGCAGCAACCTCGCGAGCGTGCTCGGCGCGCTGGGGCGCAACGAAGAGGCGCTGCAGCAGTTGCGCGAGGCGCTGCGCCTCGGACAGGACGGCTTCAACGTGCGCTTGAACCTCGGACAGGCGCTCTTCCGGCTCGGACGCGCCGAGGAGGCGCTCGTCGAGTACCGGCGCGCGATCGAACTCGACCCGCGGGACGCGCGCGGACCGGCGCGCCTGGGTGTCGCGCTCGCGGCGCTCGGACGGCTCGAGGAAGCGCGCACGGCGGAGTTGCGCGCGTTGGAGCTCGATCCGCGCGACGAGGAGAGCCGGCGCACTCTCGCGCTCGTCGCGATGCTCCTGGGACGCGACGACGAGGCCATCGCCGGCTATCGCAGCCTGCTCGCGACGCGCGCCGACGACGTGGAGACGCGCAAGAACCTCGCGTGGGTGCTCGCGACGTCCGCGCAAGCGGCGTTGCGCGATGGGAAGGAAGCGCGCGCGCTCGTCGAAGCGGCCCTCGCGAGCACGCGGGCGGACGACGCTCGCGCGCACGACGTGCTCGCGGCCGCGTGCGCCGAGAGCGGCGACTTCGCCACGGCGGAGCTCGAGGCGGCGCGCGCGGTCGAGCTCCATCGCTCGCAGGGACGAACGGACAAGGCGACGGAGGTGGGCGAGCGGCTCGAGCTCTATCGCCGTCGCGAAGCGTTCCATCGCCGGTGAGACGATGCGCGCTCCGCCCACCGCCGTGCTGCGCTGGTCGTGCCTCGCGGCTCTCGTCACCGGCATCTGCGCGGCCTTCGGCGGCGTGGGCGCGAACGGCTTCCTGTGGTGGGACGACGCGAGCTACGTCACCGAGAACGCGCACGTCAAGGCGGGGGTCGGTGCCGAAACGATCCGCTGGGCGCTGACCAGCAGCGAGGCGGCGAACTGGCACCCGTTGACGTGGATGTCGCACGCGCTCGACGCGAGCCTGTTCGGCCTCGACGCGCGCGCGCACCACTTCGTGTCGCTCGCGCTGCATGCGCTCACGAGCGTGCTGCTCGTGCTGCTCGTGGCACGCTGGACCGGCCGTTTCGGGCGCGCCTGGTTCGCGGGGGCGCTCTTCGCGCTCCATCCGCTGCGCGTCGAGTCGGTGGCGTGGATCGCCGAGCGCAAGGACGTGCTCTCAGGTCTGTTCTTCGTGCTGACGCTCTCGTGTTGGACGCGCTGGGTCGAGCGCCCGAGCGTCGCACGTTACGTGCTGGCGCTCGCTGTGTTCGCGCTCGGCCTGATGAGCAAGCCGATGCTCGTCACGCTGCCGTTCGTGCTGCTCGCGTGCGATGCGTGGCCGTTCCATCGGTTGCGCTGGCCGCATCTCGATTCGCCCGCGCGCGGCGCGGCGGTTCCGTTCGGTGCGCCCGAGGCGGCGGCCGCGCTCGTGCGCGAGAAGCTGCCGTTCTTCGCGCTCGCGGCCTGCGCCTGCGTCGCGACGGTGCTCGCGCAGCGCGCGGGCGGTGCGTTGAAGCCGGAGCTCGCTCCGGGACTCGTCGAGCGCGTCGCCAACGCGTTCGCGGCCTGCGCGACGTACCTCGGCAAGAGCTTCGCGCCCTTCGCGCTCTCGCCGTACTACGCCTGGCGCTCGCCGTGGAGCAACCCGGCGTTCTACGCCGGGCTGCTGAGCGTGCCGTTCGTCGTCTGGCTCGCGTGGCGCACGAGGGCGCGCGCTCCGTGGTTCGCGTTCGGATCGGCACTGTTCCTGGGGATGCTGGTGCCCGTGATCGGGCTCGTGCCGGTCGGCGATCAGGCGCTCGCGGATCGCTACACGTACCTGCCGTCGATCGGTCTGTGGATCGCGGTCGTGTGGGGGCTCGCGAGACGAGCGGAGCGCCTGCGCGCGCTGCGCGCTCTCGCGGGCGTCGGCGTCCTCGCACTCGCCGGGTGCTGCCTGCTCACGGCACGGCAGGTGCGCTACTGGCGCGACGACGTCACGCTCTTCTCGCGCGCGCTCGAGCTCGACCCGCGCAACGCCGTCGCGCACAAGAACCTGGGCAAGGCGCTGCTCGCGAAACGCGACGTCGCCGCCGCGATCGAGCACCTGCGCGCCGCGGCCGGACTCGAGCCGCGCTATGCGGAGGCGTGGTGGAACCTGGGCATCGCGCTCGGCATGTCCGGCGACTTCGCTGCCTCGATCGATGCGTTGACGCGCGCCCGCGAGCTCGCGCCGTGGGTCGCGGAGATCCACTACAACCTCGGAGTCGCGCAGCTCGCCTCGAAGCGCGGGGACGAAGCCTTCGAGTCGTTCGAGCGCACGCTCGCGCTCGCGCCCGCGCACGTCGGCGCGCACGGCAACCTCGGCCGCCTCCTGCGCCAGCGCGGCCGCATCGAGGAGGCAGCGGAGCACTTCTCCGCCGCGTGGCGCGCGGAGCCGTCGAACGACGCCGCACGGCGCGCGCTCGCCGCGTGCGAGCTCGAGCTCGGCCGCGTCGAGTCCGCGTTGCGCGACCACGCCGACGTCTTGCGCGCCGATCCCGAGACCCGCGCGCGCACGCTCGCTGCCTTGCGCGCAGCCATCGATGCCGCGCGAGCACGCGGCGATGTCGAGGCGCAACGCCGGCTGGAAGAGCTGGGCGCGGCGTTCGAGCTGCGCGCGAAGTGATCGCGACGATTCCGATCGCAGGTGCTTGAACGACCGGCTCCGCGAAGCGCCGGACCTGTGCGAGGACCGTTCGAGAGCCTCGACGTCGCGCGACGATCGCACGGTACGCGTCGGCGACGGCGATCACCGCCCAGGTCGATTCGGCGGACATGCGGTGCCTGCGCCGCGCGATTGGCGGCGAAGTGAACGCGCTCGTGGGACGACGACGCGCTGTTCGAGCTCCCGAAACATCGATCGGTCGGTGGGGCTCATCGAGACCACGGCACGCACGGTTCACTCTCCGCGCGAGCGGCGGTGTCGCGCGCCGCGGACGAAGCGCAATCGCAGCGATCGATTCGGCGCACATGTGCCGTTCGTGGACGGCGATCGGAGGCGAGGCGGACGCGTGTCGCACGTGCGCGCGCGAACGATGCCGCCGTCACGATGGTTGAGACAACTCGACCGCGTTGGAGCCGGCGAGCGGGGTCGGTCGGTCCGCTACACGGGGTGACGGGAGTTCAGCGCTTGTCCATGACAGGGGATGCGGAGTGAGCGCGGGAGTCGCGCGGCCGCGGAGATCGATTCGGCGGACATGCGCGGCGCGTGCCCGCGGAATTGACGGCGCCGTGAGGGCGCTCGACGGAAAGTGACGCGCTGCTCGATCCGCCGATTCGAATTGGTCGGTGGCGTCGAGCTTGCGCGACGCGCGCGCTCGCGTGGCATGACATGCGACCTCGCATGGTCGCGGCGGCAACGCGGCCGCCCGAATCGATTCGGCGGACATGTTCACGCGCGCGCACGCTGGACGAGCGTGGACCGACTTGCGTCGCCGACCCTCGAGGCGTGCGGGTCCCCGAATCCTCATGCGGCTGAAGGAGCTGGACGAAAGCGCAACACGGATGAACCGCCACCGCCGCATCTCGCGAGCGTCTTCTCGTGTGGTGTGACATGCGAACAGCTCGACGCGAACGCGACCGGAGTCCGAAGCTGCATCAGCTCACGTTCTCGCCTCGCGGTGGCACACGCGCGGGAGCGGGACGCAAGCCGAAAGGCCCCGTCGCGCTCGTCTCGCACGCGACGCGCGCGCGGATCGACGCGCACACCCCCGTGCTCGTCACGGCCAAGCTCGAGCGCGGCTTGCCCAGTCTCCGGCGCGGAGCTGTGCGCGAGATCGCGTGGCGCGCACTCGAGATCGGCAAGGACCGCCTCGGCATGCGCGTGATCCACGTCTCGCTGCAGTCGAATCACCTCCACGCGATCGTCGAGGCGCGCGACGAACGAGCCTTGGCGCGCGGCATGAAGGGGCTCTGCGTGCGCATCGCGCGCGCTCTCAACCGCCAGGTCGGGCGCCGCGGTCGTGTGTTCGCCGATCGCTACCACGCGCGCGCGCTGCGGACGCCGAGAGAAGTGCGCTACGCGCCCGCCTACACGTTGAACAACGCGCGCAAGCACGGACTGCGCGTCGAGGGCGTCGATCCGTGCTCCTCGGGCGCGGCGTTCGACGGTTGGCGGAAGCGCGGCGCGCGAGAGCTCGCATGGCTCGTCCATCCGCCAGTCGTCGCCGCGCGCTCGTGGTTGCTGCGCGTGGGTTGGCGGCGGCATGGGCTCATCGACGTCGCCGAGGTCCCCGGAGGATCGAGGTCGCCCGTCGACGCGAGAGCTTCCCAGCCGCAAGGATCAGTGCCGTACGGCGGCCGGCTCGGCCTGGCGGCGCGTCGACGCGAGCCCGCGCTCGCTGAGCGCCGGATTGGGCACGAGGTACGGCCCGATCGCGAGCACGTCGAGGTTCCCGAGCTGGAACGCGCGCACCGCGTCGGCGGGGGAGCACACGATCGGCTCCTCGTGCATGTTGAAGCTCGTGTTGATCAGGCACGGGCTGCCCGAGAGCTTCTCGTACTCCTTCAGGATCTCGTAGTAGCCCGGGTTGACCTCGCGCTGGATCAGCTGCGGACGCGCGGTCCAGTCGACGTGCACCGCGGCGGGGCAGTGCTCGCGCATCCACGGCGTGCAGTCGAAGGTCATCGTCATGAACTCCGCCGCGTGCTCCGCGCCGCGCAGGCCGTGGTAGCACTTGTCGCGCGCTTCCCAGAGCGTCACGGGGGCGAAGGGCATGAACTCCGTGCGTCCCAGGCGCTGGTTGAGCCACTGGTTCACGTGCGGCTCGCGCGCGTGATAGAGGATCGAGCGGCTGCCGAGCGCGCGCGGACCGTACTCCATGCGGCCGTCGAAACGCGCGACGACTTCGCCGCGATGGATGCGCTGCGCGATGTCGGCCGCGAGATTGCGCGGCTGGTCGTAGCGCAAGCCGGCCTGGTCGAGCGCTTCGCGGATCTCCTGCGAGGAGTAGTTCGGGCCCCAGTACACGTCGCGGATCGACGCGCGCGGACCGCCCTTCCACGACCAGAGCATCGCCAGGCCCGTGCCGCAGCCGCCGTCGCCCATGTTCGGGTAGACGTAGGTGCCTTCGACCCCGGGGATGGCGTGGATGCGCTGGTTGAGCTTGACGTTCGCGGCGACCCCGCCGGAGAGCACGACGCGCCGGCAACCGGTCTGCGCGAGCCAGTACTCGACGAACTCGACCGCCACGACTTCGAGCACGCGCTGCCACGCCGCCGCGAGATCGATCTTCGGGAAGCGCGTCGAGAGGTGGCGCGAGAAGTACACGTTGAGATTGTCGAGCATGCGGAACGTGCCCGCTTCGCGATGGAAGCGCGAGAGCAAGACGTCCGTGAGCACGTTCGGATCGCCGTAGGCGGCGAGGCCCACGACCTTGCCCGCGTGACGGTCGGGCTGCATGCCGAGCGAGCTCGTCACCATCTCGTAGAAGGTCCCGAGCGAATGGGGGAAGCGCACGCCGTGCAGGCGGTGGATCTTGCCGTTCTCGCCGATCGACACCGAGCCCGCGAGGCCCGAGCCGTAGCCGTCGAGCGTCACGATCAGCGCGCGATCGAAGCCGCTGGTCAGGTAGGCGTTGGCGGCGTGCGAGATGTGGTGCTCACCGCGCTTCAACTTGCCGGCGAGACCGTAGCGCGCGAGCCCGGCTTCGAGCTCCGTCTGCCAGTGCTGGTGGTCGGCGATCGCGCGCTCGGCCCACTTCTTCGATTCGCGCAGGGCCACATCACGCGAGATCGTCGGGTGCAGCGCGGCGACACGGTAGAAGGTCTCCTTGACGAGGCCCTTGTACATGCGCTCGTTGGGCGAGCGCAGCCCGTGGATCGGGCTCGTGCGCTGGGGGATGTGCAGCTCGGCTTCGTCGAGCATGCGCTCGGTGTCCGTGCGCACGAACTCCTTGCGGCCCTCGTCCTCGTCGGCGATCGCATTGGCGATCAGCTCCGCTTCCTTCTGCGCGTCGAGGAAGGGGTAGGCGACGACGTCGATCTGATCGGGGTTCGTGCCCGTCGCGCGCAACGCGGCCTCGAGGGCCTGCGTGGGGAAGCCGCTGGTCTGCTTGACGCGGTTGAAGCGCTCTTCGCCGGCCGCGAAGAGCACGTGACCGTCTTCGACGATCGATGCGGTGGCGTCCTTGTCGAGCGGGGAGATGCCGAGGATCTTCAAGATGAGTGGGGTTCTCGGGTGGCTGCGAGCTCGCGCCGGAGCTCGGATGCGGTCGCGTTCCGGCCGCCGATCTCGTTGAGGAAGAAGTCGAAGTATCGGCGGCAGGCGTCGAGGAGCTGCAGCAGCTCGGCCTCGGTGCGCACGTACGGCGTGCAACCGGGTTGGACCGACGGGCTGTGCAGGGCGAAGGTGAAGGTTTCGACCCCGCGTGCGAGCAGGGCGCGCGTGATCTTGCGGTGATGCTCGCTCTGATAGCCCTCGGGCGAGAGGTGCAGTCGTTCGAGCAATCCCAGGCGCGAGAGAATGCCGGGCAGGCGCAGGAATCGCAACGCGGGACGCGTCGCGAAGCGGTGCAGAGCGCGCCCTTGCGAGCCGAGCAGCCCGACGAACGCGCCGCTGGTCGGGATGGAGAGCAGTTCGCGCGCGTTCGAGGCGCGAGTCGGAGCCGGATCGGGCATCCAGGCAGCCCAGGCCGGATGCGCGGACCAGTCCGGTCCGCCGTCGGCGCCCAGATCGAAGGCCGGGCACGGCGAAAGATCGATCTCGAAGCCGAGCTCTCGCAGGATCTCTGCCGTGTGGGGCCCGAAGCCGTAGCGTCCGGCCTTGTACGCGCGCGGACGCGTGCCGAAGCTCGCTTCGATCGCATCGGTCAGCGCCAGGAGCTTGCGGCGCTCGAGCTCGCGCTCGAGGTTGCCCGGGTAGGAGTTGTGGGCGTCGACGACCTCTTCGTAGGGTGGACAGACCCACGGATGAAGGTGCGCACCGATCTCACAGCGTCGTGCCGCCTGGAAGGCGCGCAACGGCTCGAACGCGGCCGCCTGCGTCGCGATCGGGTAGTCGATGACGTAGACCGGGCGTACGGCGAACTCGTCGCACACGCTCTGCAAGCGCTCGATCGAGCGCATGTGCGTCACGCCGACGTTGCGCCGATCGAAGGGTTGCGACCAGTCGAACTCCTCTTCGGTGTCGACGACGACGACGAGTACCGGCGGAGCTCCGGCGCGCAGGCGGGCGCGGTCGCGAGGTCGTGGGAGCGGAATGGGGAACGGCACGTCGGTCGAGGAAGCGCGCACCATAACATCGACGCTGGACGCGGTGGGCCGGAGATCCCGCCGCTCTCGCGTTCGGAGTGCGCCGCGTGAGCCCGACGCGCGCGGAACCGAGCGAGCCGCGCGATGCGCGCAGCGTTCGCGCGGCCGAGACGGCCTTCGTCGCGTTCACCTGGCTCGGCTCGCTCGCGGCGGTGATCCTGCTCGTCGCGCGCTACGCGCCGGCCGTGCCGTTCTACGACGATGCGTCGCTGGCGGACCTGATGGATCCGTACTTCCCGCGTGGGCGCGAGTTCTACTGGATGCCGCACAACGAGCATCTCGTGCCGGTCACGCGCTTCGTCTACGGCGTCCTGCTCGACACGACCGGGTCGTTCCGCGCGGGCATGTGGTTGCAGATCGTGCTGCTCGCACTGGTGTCGGCGGGACTGCTGTGGGCCTTGCGGCGTCGCACCGGCGGCACGCGCGTCACCGACGCGCTCGTCCCTCTCTCGCTGCTCAGCCTGGGCGCGTCGGAGAACTTCCTGAGCTCGTTCCAGATCGCGTTCACGCTGCCGGTCGTGCTCGCGCTCGCGTTGCTCGCGTGCGGACTCTCGTACGATCGGATGCCGCGCTGGCGTGCCGTTCTCGGCGTGTGGGTCGTGCTGTTCGTGATGATGGGCTGCTCGGCCATCGGCTGGCTCGCCGCGATCGTGCTCGCGCTCGTTCCGGCCGGGATCGGCATCGCCGCGCTGCGCGCGCGCGCGGACGGTTGGCGCGCGACGGCGGCGACGGCGTGCATCGGAGCGTTCGCCTTCGGCGCGGCGGCGATCGCTTTCTATCGCGCGACACCAGTCGATCCGGCGCAGCACGGCGACGTCGAGCGCATGGTCGCCGTCGTGCTCCAGCTGCTCGCCGGCGTCACCGGAGGCTCGGCGCCGACGTACTGGCCGTGGTCGGGCGTGTTCGCGGCGGTCGTGTTCGTCGCGGCGATCGGCGTGCTCGCGGTCGCGCTCGCGCGTTCGCCCGCGCGCGCGAGCTTCGTGCTCGCCGTGCTCCTTTCGGGTCTCGCCATCGCCGCCGGCGTCGCGTGGGGTCGCGGAGGGCAGTCGGACATGGCGGGTTTCGCCAGCCGCTACCAGGTGCTCGGCGCGCTCTCCGTGTGCGCGGCCTACGCGGGCCTGCGCCTCTTCGGACGCGGCGTGATCGCGACCTTCGTCGAGTTGCTCGCGTTCGGAGCGTGCCTCGCGAGCTGGAGCATCTGCTACTACGACGGCGTCTTTCGCGACGGCATCCGGCGCTTCACCATCGAATCGCGCTTCGAGGCCAGCGTCGTGCAGGGTGCGGGAGTGCGCGATCTGGCCAAGGAGTTCGGCACGAAGATGTTCTTCGACGAGGAGCGCTTCTTCGAGTTCTACAGTGCGTGGCACCGCGGTGGCTACCTCGATCGCATCTTGCCCGGGAGTCGAAAGAGCGACGTGGAGGACCCGCTCTCGGTGTTCGCGACGCGGCCGAGTCGCGTGGATTCCACGCAGCCGCTGCGCGCGCGGCAGTTCGTCGAGCTCCCTGCCGCGCTCGCGATCGCGCCGGCGCGCCTGGAATTCCGCATCCCGGCCCCGGCGCGCCCGGACGAGATCCGCCACGCGACGCTCGCGATCGCGTTCGATCCCTGTGGGTACGATCCGCGCCTGCAGGTCGTCGTCAGTTCGCTCGCGGCCAACGGCACCGCGAGCGTACTGCTCGAACGCGAGCTCGCCCCGCGAGAAAGGCCGGAGGACGCCGGCTGGCAGACGCTGGATATCGCGATCGACTCGCCCTACGCCGACGTCCTGGTCCTCGAGTTCGAACCGCGCGGCACCTCGCGCTCGCCGCGGTACGTGCTCTTGAACGGCGTGAGCTTCGGCGCCGCGCACTGAACCCTCCGCGCGAGGTCGACGCTTCCCAGCCGCGGCGGCGCGGCGTAGCTTCGCCGGTTCCACGTCAGGCCGGCATGCGCTCCGCGAACGAAACTCCGCCCGTGCCGCCCGCGTCGCGGAGCACGACGGAGGACCGCGCCGCGCGCGTGTTCGTGCTCGTCGTGTGGCTCGCGAGCGTGGTCGCGCTCGCCGTCTGGCTGGCGCAGTTCCAATCGCGCTGGCCATGGAACGACGACGTGACGATGGCGCCGTTCCTCGATCCGCACGGCGAGATGGACTGGAGCTCGTACTGGGTTCCGCACAACGAGCACCGCATTCCGCTCGTGAAGCTCGCGTTCGTCGCGCTCATGAGAGCGACGCACGACTTCCGCGCCGGGGCGTGGGTGCACTGGGGCGTGCTCTCGGCGCTGTCGTTCACGCTCGTGTGGGCCCTGCGCAGGCGCACCGGCTGCGCGCGCGCGACGGATGCGTTGATTCCGATCGCGCTGCTCTCGCCGGGCAATTTCGAGAACCTGCTCAGCACGTTCCAGCTCGCGTTCCTGCTGCCGACGGCGATCAGCGGGTCGTTGCTCGTGTTCTCGATCGCATCGACGCGCTCTCTCTCGTGGAGCGGGCTGCTGGGAATCTGGAGCGCGCTGGTCGCGCTGCTCCTGTGCGGCTCCGTCGGCTTCGTCGGCGCGTGCGCGCTGGCGCTCTGGCCGCTCCATGCCGGCTGGAGCACCTGGCGAGGGCCCGGCGACGCGCGCGCGCGACGCGCGACGCTGACGGTGACGGTCGCGGGCGCGCTCGTGCTCGGCGGGCTCGCGGTCGCGTACCTCGACGGGCTTCCGCGTCCGGGCGGCCCCGTGAGGCCGGACGTCGAGCGCATCGGGCTCGTCGCCATGGAGTTCCTGACCAGCGCCCTGGGTTCGAGCGGCTCCTTGTACTGGCCCTGGACCGGATGGCTGGTCCTGTCCGTGCTGCTCGTCGCACTCGCGTGCGCGCTGCGCGGTCTGCGCGATCGCGCGCAGCTCCCGATCGCGATGCAGCTCTTCGCGGGTCTGGTGCTGGCTCTGTCGGTCGGCGTCGGTCGCGGGAACGACGGCGCCGGCGCCGGCTTCGTGACGCGTTACGTCATGCCGGCCGCGGGCGTCTTGTGTGCTGCGCACGCGTGCTGGCGCGTGCTCGGCCGCGGCACCGTCGCGCGCGTGGCCGAGCTCGTGCTCTTCACGCTCGCAGCCGGCAGCTGGTTGCACGCCCTGGACTACGCCAACGCTTTCGGCAAGGGACGGATCATCGCCGACAAGCGTCTCGAACGTTCGATCGCAGAAGGCGCGGGCGTCGCGGAGCTCGCGCGCGAGCACTGGCGCGGCTACTACTACGGGGAAGCGACCTTCGCGGAGTTCCTGCGCGGCTGGCGGCGCGCGGGGTTCTTCGAGCAGGTCCCGCCCGGCGAACGCATCGAAGGCGAGCACGATCCACTGTCGATCCTGCGCGTGCCGATCGCGCGCGTCGATGCGGCGTCGACGCCCGAGCTGCGCACTTTCGACGACGGACCGGCGCTCGTCGCGCGCGATCGGATCGAACTCGAGTTCGACGCGCCCGCGGGCGTGCGCCGCGTGAGCGTGCGCTTTGGCGCGGATGCGATCGGCCGCGATCCCGAGCTCGAGCTGCGCTTCGAACTCGCGACCGGTTCGGGCGAGCGCCGGCTGCTGAAGGAAGCGCGTCTCGCGCCGCGCTCCCAACCCGGCATCGACCCGTGGCAGGTGCTGGAAGCCGCGCTGCCCGACGAGGGCGGCCGGGTCGTGCTCGTCGCCCGGCGCGCGCAGGCTGGCGCGACCCCGCTCTGGATCCTCTTGAGGGGCGTGCGCTTCCGTTCGGGCGGCTGAGTTCGCGTTTCACCGACACGGAGGAGCGCTGGAAAACAGCGTCATTTCGGCTTCGTGTTCGAAGTCGCATCGACGGCGAGGCGCTTCGCTGCTGGATAGCTGAGAAAGCGACCTGAATGTTCTCAGGTCTGTAGACCTCGAAATCCGAAGAGTCGGGTACCCACGTCCCATGTCCTCCCCCTTCGGACAACACCCGCTCAACGATCAACGGACCCTCCGGCGTCACGGCGCTTTTCGAATGTGCCTCGTGGGGATGCTGCTGCGCCAGACGCGCGGAGGGTTCGTTGCGTACTCGGTCGTCCTGGACGGCGCGCGCGGCGCGGGGAACTCGCGATGAGCCTGAGCATCCACTCCAACGTCGACAGCTGGCGCGTGCAGACGCAACTCGGCCGTCACACGCAGGCGGTCGGCAGCTCGCTCGCGAAGCTCTCCAGCGGACTGCGCATCAACGGCGCCGCGGACGATCCGGCCGGCCTCGTGCTCTCGGAGCGCATGCGCGCTTCGATCCGCTCGCTCGGAGCCGCGTCGCGCAACATCCAGGACGGCATCTCGCTCGCGCAGACCGCCGAGGGCGCGCTGCAGGAGACCGCCAACCTGCTCGGGCGGTTGCGCGAAATCACGGTGCAGGCCCAGAGCGGCACGCTCTCGGCCGGTGACCGCGCACTGCTCGATCGCGAAGCCTCGTCGATCGTCAGCGAGATCGACCGTCTCGCTCATCAGACGAGCTGGGGATCGCGCACCCTGCTCGACGGCACCGCGCTGCGCATCCGCGTCCAGGCCGGGATCCGCGCCGAGGAGCCGATCTGGCTGCAGCTCGGCGATGCCACGGCGAGCGGACTGCACGTGCGCGCCGTGCACCTCGACACCTTCGATCACGCGCGGCGCGCTGTCGCCGCCGTCGATGCCGCCATCGAGAGCGTGAGCGCCATGCGCGCGACGCTCGGCGCTGGAATTCACCGGCTGCAGAGCGCCTGGAACAGCACGCAGATCGAACGCGAGAACCTGGTCGCCTCCGAGAGCCGAATCCGCGACGTGGACGTGGCCGAAGAGACCTCGAACCTCGTGCGGAGCCAGATCTTGCAAGAGAGCGCGGTCTCCGTGCTCCGACAGGCCAACCTGCAGCCGGTTCTCGCTCTCTTGCTTCTCAAACCCGAACACTGAGTACAGGTCCGCGCGTGTGGAGAGGTGGACTCACACGCGGCGTAGAAGGGGCGATCTCTCCTGGGTCGACTTCTGCGAGGATCTGTGAGGGCCGCACTCGGACTTCTAGACCCGAGTGCGGTCCTCGCCTTTCATGCGCTGGTCCGCGGTGCGCGAGCCGCGCGATCGACGAGGGACGTCTTCGCGCGCACCCTCGCGCAAGCCAGATTCGGCGTGCCGTGCATGCGCGCATCCATGCGGCTCGCTTGCCGACTTCGAGTTCGCGGCGTCTATCCTGGGCGCGACCTGGCGTCGCGATCGAGCGCGCACGTCGCGGCTCCGGGATTCGACAGCCGCTTCCAGAAACACACACGCTGAAGAAGGACTCGCTCTCATGCCGTCTCGCATCTTGTGCCTTTTCCTGGTGTTCGCTGGTTGTCTCGTCGCGCGCGTGCAGGCCCAGCTCCGACCGGGAGCGAGCGGCAGCGGCGAGCCGACGACAGCGACGGCGGAGGAGTTCCGGCCGAGCCACATCCAGGCGGGAGCCTCGTTCTTCGCGACGCAGCAGCCTCCTCAACCCGCCGAGTCCGTGACTCCCGACTCGTCGACGCGCCGCTGGCACGAGCCGGTCGAGATCGCCTTGAGCCTCGGCGTCCTCGTGTTCGGCGCCGCGCTGATCTTGTTGTTCACGCGTGCGCTGCTGCGCATGGGGCGGGACTGGCGCACGATCTACCTGCGCCTCGTGATCCTCACCGTGGTCGTCACCGCGGGTCTGTTCGCGCTCACGGCGGGGTACACGGAGCAGCAGATCTCTCCCATGATGGGTCTGCTCGGCACGCTCGTGGGTTATCTGCTCGGTCGCGAGTCGAATACTCCGGCGCAGGGCGAGTCGAACTCTCCGCCCGCCGCTTCGGCACAGCCGCGCACTTGAGGCGCACGGGAGCCGTGGCGCTCGGGCGCGCTCGGTCTCAGTCTTGCCGCGCGCGTCGGAACACGAGCGGCCAGCTGGTCCCGCGCTGCGACCACATGCCGGTCAGCTCGCGACCGTCGGAGCTGAACGTGCCGGCGTACTCGGCGGCCAGCGCGCGCATCTCGAAACGCAGTTCGCGTTCCTCGCGCGTGATCCGGTCGACCGGCAGGTCGAGAGCTCCCTGATCGAGGCTGTCGAGCGTCGCGCTGAGCCCCTGATCGCTCGCGCGCAGTTTCAGCACGAGCCGCAAACGCGCGCCTCCGACGTCGAGCGTGCCCTCCCAGGCTTCGACGTCGGCCTCGGGCGCGACGGTCGTGTCCTCCGCGAGACAGATGCGATGCCCGTCGGGATCGAGCACCTCGACCTCGCGCATGCCGTAGAACATGTCGGTCGGGCCTCTGTCGATCGCGACACTCGCTGCTGCGAGCGCTTCGATCTCTGCCGCGATGTCGGCGACGTGGATGTAGAGATCCCAGACGCCGTAGGCACCGTGAGGCCGGACGTGCGTCGCGTCCTCGGCCTTGCTGAGCATCAGGTCGAAGCCGTCGCGCTGCAGCATCGCGAAGCACGGCGGGTCGCCGTGGGTCTGCGGATCGCGGAAGCCGAGGGGCTTGGAGTAGAACTCGACGGAGCGCGCGAGGTCGGAGACGACCAGCAGCGGCGTGATGGCGCGAACGCGAGGGCGGGGCATACGGTACACGGCATCTTTCTCACCGATTGGCGCGCAACCGCACACGCAACGTCGGACTACGGTACACGGCATCTTTCCCACCGATTCGCGTGAGGGCAAGGCGCGCGCGCAGGCGCGGGCGAATCGGTGAGAAAGATGCCGTGTACCGTACTCCGTCGGTGCAGCGCGGCGAGGAAGACTCGGTGTACCTAACCGCCCGGCTCGTCGTCGTCGTCGCCCGCTTCGCGCTCCTCGATCTCCTTGGACGTCGCGCGGCGGACCTTGAGCACGCGCAGGTCGAAGACGACCTGCTGGCCGGCGAGCGGGTGGTTGGCGTCGATCGTGATCGCGTCAGGGCTGATCTCGACCACGCGCGCGTCCATCTCCTCGCCGTCGACGGCCTCGTCCTCGGCGTCGGAGAGCGAGATCGTGATCCAGTCGCCCGGGACGATCTCCGCATCCTCGGGGAACTCCGAGCGCGGCACCGAGACGATCTGGTCGATGTCCACCGGCCCGTAGGCCTGGTCGGGCTCGAGGCAGATCGAGACGTTCTGGCCTTCTTCGATGCCGTCGAGCCCGTTCTCGAGCGCGGGCAGGATCTCCTCGTGACCGTGGAGGTAGACCATCGGGCCGCGGCTCGCGGAGTCCTCGACGACCTCGCCCTTGCCGTTCTTGAGCTGGTACTCGAGTTCGACGATGCAGTCCTGGGTGATCTTCAAGCTCCGCCCTTGATGACCCTAGCGGAAGCGGAACTCGGAATCGAATAGGACGCGAGGCCAGGGCTGGTGGGCGAAGGAGAGCTCGGTGACGGACCGGCGAACATGCTTCCCGTCGACGGAACCGATGCGCCCGCGGGCGCGGGCGCCGGCGTAGCCGGTGCGGATGGGGCGCCTCCCGGCGAGTTCTGGAACTGCGGGAAGAGCGGCGTCTCGGCGCGCGGCTTCTCGCGCGTGAGGTAGGTGTAGCCGTGCAGGCCGTTCTCGAACCGGCGGTAGATCTGGGCCGACTCCTCGAACGTGATGCGGCCTTCCTCGAGCGAGGTCTCGACCGAACGACGCAGGTTCGAGAGCAGGTCGGTCTCGAAGTACTCGACGTACTCGAGGACGTCCTGCACGCGCTCGCCGCGCAGCACGTGCGTCAGTCGCGGACGTCCGTTCTCGTCGGAGTCGACGTGCACGACGTTCGTGTCGCCGAAGAGGTTGTGCATGTCGCCCAGGATCTCCTGGTACGCGCCGACGAGGAAGAAACCGAGGTAGTAGGGCTCGTCCTTCTTCAGCGGGTGCAGCTCGAGCGTGCGCTTGACGTCGCGCAGGTCGATGAAGCGGTCGACCTTGCCGTCGGAGTCGCACGTGATGTCGGCCAGGATCGCGCGTCGCGTCGGCTGCTCGAGATGGCGGTGCAGCGGCAGGATCGGGAAGAGCTGGTGGATCGCCCACGAGTCGGGCACCGATTGGAAGAGCGAGAAGTTGAGGAAGTACGTGTCCGCCATGTCGCGTTCGAGGTTCGCGAGATCGTCGGGCACGTAGTCGAGCGTGCGCGTGATCTTCAGGATCTTCTCGCACACCCTCCAGAAGAACTCCTCGACCTGCGCGCGCTCGCGCATGCCGACCTGGCCGACGTTGAACAGGACCATCGACTCGTCGCGCATCTGCACGGCGTCGTGATAGGACTCCTGGTAGTTCTTGGCCGTGATCTTCTCGCACAGCTGATGGAAGTTGTGCACCAGCTCCGGTTCGTCTTCCTTGGGCGCCTCCGGCAGCCCTTCGGAAGTGAAGTCCGTCGTGCCGAGCACTTCGGTCACGAGCACGGCGTGGTGCGCCGAAAGCGCGCGCCCCGACTCGGTGATGATGCCCGGCTGCGGAATCTCGTACTCCGTGCACGCCTGCTGCAGGTGGTAGACGACGTCGTTCGCGTACTCCTGCATCGAGTAGTTCATCGACGACTCGTAGTTCGTCGACGAGCCGTCGTAGTCGATGCCCAACCCGCCGCCGACGTCGAACCAGCGGATGCGCACGCCGAGCTTGTGCAGCGAGACGAGCGTGTGCGTGGCTTCCTTCAACGCGTTCTTGAGCGAGCGGATCTCGGGGATCTGGCTGCCGAGATGGAAGTGCAGGAGCTGCAGGCAGTCGAGCATGCCTTCGTGCTCGAGGCGCTCGATGACGCTCACGATCTCGCGCGTCGTCAGGCCGAACTTCGAGCGGTCGCCGCCGGAATCCTGCCAGCGTCCGGCGCCCTTGCCCGAGAGCTTCGAGCGCACGCCGATGTTCGGGCGGATGTCGAGCGAGCGCGCGACGCGCAGGATCGTGTCGACCTCCGAGAACTTCTCGACCACGATGATGGGCGTGATGCCGAGCTTGGTCGACATCAGCGCCATCTCGATGTACTCCTCGTCCTTGTAGCCGTTGCAGACCATCAGCGATCCGCGACCGGCCATGAGCGCGACGACGGCGATGAGCTCGGGCTTGCTGCCGACCTCGAGGCCCATCTGCCAGCTCGCGCCCTCGGAGAGCAGCGCCTCGACGACGTGGCGCTCCTGGTTCACCTTGATCGGGAAGACCCCGCGATAGGGTCCTTCGTAGTTGAACTCGCGGCGCGCGTTGTTGAACGCCTCGTTCATCGCGCGCACGCGCGCGCGCAGGATGCCGTCGAAGCGCAGCAGGATCGGCGTCGAGACGCCGCGGCGCAGGAGCTGTCCGAGCAGCTCGTGCATGTCGATCGACGACGTCTGTCCGTTACGGTCCGGATCGGGACGCGCTTCGACGTTGCCCTGCTCGTTGATGCGGAAGAAACCCAAACCCCACTTGGGAACGTTGTAGAGGGTCTCGCTGTCGAGGTGGGTCCACCTGGCCATCGTTGCCTTGCGTGCTCCTGATGCCGACGTGAGAAGAAGAAGCCGTCGAGCTGGGGATTCTAGGCAGCACGAGGCGCGACCGAGTGTCCGAGCGGACGTTTTTTTTCGGCGTCGGCAGGCTTCACGATCCGGCGCGAGCTCCCGCCGGCTGCGAATCCCGACGCTCGAGCAAGGGATTCAGCTGCGGATCGCGCGCGTTTCCGGCGACCTGCGCGAGGCGCGCGAAGAGCCGTTCGTGCTCGCTTTCGCGCAGCCAGGTCTCGCGCTCGTCGCCGACGAGAGCGCCGGCGGTCCAGTGCTGGAGGAGCTGCTTCACCCTTCCCGCGGCGCCTCGCGGCGACACTCGACCCTCGCCGCGCAGCGTGTCGGCGTAGTCGAGCAGGAACAGCGCGGCGTCAGCGGCGCTCGCCTGCCGCCCGCTGAAGATCCACGGGTCTCCCAGGGCCGCGCGACCGACCATGGCATACCGGCAACCGGTCTCTCGGAGCAGCCGCTCGAGGTCGGTGTGCGTGCGAACTCCGCCGTTTCCACACACGGGGATGCTCACCGCCGAGGCGGCGCGCGCGAGCCGGTTCCAGTCGACCTCGTCGCAGTAGAGCACGGCGCGCGTCCTGCAGTGCACCGGGAGAAGGGCCGCTCCGCCCGCCTCCACCGCGCGAGCGAGATCCTCGAGCCGGCGATCGTCGTCGTACCCGGCGCGGATCTTGGCGCTCACGGGCACGCGCGTCACCGAGCGCACGACGCTCGCGACCATGTGCTCGACCGCCGCGGGATCGCGCAGCAACGCCGAGCCGGCGCAGCCGCGCAAGGCACCCTTGGCCGGGCAGCCGAAGTTGAGGTCGATCAGCGGCGCGCCGAGCGCCTCCGCCGTGCGTGCGCTCTCCGCCGTGAGCTCCGCGTTGCTGCCCATGAGCTGCAAGCCGACCGGTTGCGCGAAGCGGCGCGGACCGAGATGCGCGAGCAGCGTGCGCCGCGGAATCGGCGTCTGCACGACGCGCGCGAACTCCGTGAACGCGCCGCCGAGATGCTCCGGCGCGTTGCGCGCGAGCACGAGGTCGCGAAAGCAGGGCTCGGTGACTCCCTCCATCGGCGCGAGGAGCCAGCGCGCGGTGAACGGCAACCTCTCGGTCATCTCCATACGGTACACGGCATCTTCCCCACCGATTCGCGTGAGGGCATGGCGCGCGAGGCGGAGCGGGCGAATCGGTGAGAAAGATGCCGTGTACCTCGCGCGTCGGGGTGCGAGGTGGCGCGAATCGGCGAGAGCGTTGCCGCGGTCCGCAGCTACGGCACGCAACCGAAGAGCTGGACGCGGTTGTTGTTGAAGTCGGCGACGTAGCTGTTGCCTGCGGGATCGACGGCGACCGCGGTCGCCATGTTGAACTGGCCGATGGCGGCCCCCGCCGTGCCGAACGCGTAGTGGAGCTGGCCGTCGGGCCGATAGACGACGACGCGGTTGTTCTCGCTGTCGGCGACGAACAGCTTGCCGTCGCCGTCGAGCGCGACACCGCGGGGCGCTCGGAAGGGCCCGCCGATCACCGCGAGCGGCACGCCAGTGGCCGTGAACTTCTGGACGCGATTGTTGTCGCGGTCCGCGACGTAGATCTGGCCCGCGGGGCTCACGGCGACGGCGCGTGGCGCGCGGAACTGCCCTAGAAGCGAGCCGAGCGAGCCGAACGTGAACTTGAACACGCCGAGCGCGTTGTACACCTGCACCCGGTTGTTGTCGGTGTCGGCGACGTAGATGTCGTCGTTCGGGCCGACGGCGATGCCCAGCGGGGATCGGAACTGGTTCGCGCCGACACCGAGCGTCCCGAACTTGCGCTTGAACACGCCGAGCGCGCTGAACACCTGCACCCGATGGTTGCCCGAGTCGGCGACGCAGATGTCGCCCTGGGAGTTGACGGCGACTCCGAAGGGATTGATGAACTGGCCGTCGCCGCTTCCAAGCGCGCCGATGCGACGTTCCGGCGCACCTGCCGCGGTGAACACGTCGATGCGCTGCGCTCCCGTGTTGGCGACGACGATCCGGCCTTGCGCGCCGATGGCGACGCCGCGTGGCCGAACGAGTCCCTGGTCGACCACCCGTCGCTGGAACGGAGTGGCGTACTGCGCGACGCGCGCGTAGGGCACGTCACCGAGCGCGTAGGCGAGCAGGTACCTGTGCGGACCGATGGCGACGCCGAGCACGCGCGGGTCGACGTTCGCACTGTGCGCTCCCGAGGCGACGAGCTGGCCGGGAAGGTTGGGCAACTGCCCGAATTCCAGCGCACCGCCGGCGTCGATGCGTCGCAGCCGGAACGAGAGACTCGAGCCACCCAGGACGAAGTCGCGGTACGCGATCACCGTCGCGCACGGGTCCGCGATCACGTCGCCCCCGCTCTGGACGCTGTTCGGCAGTCCCGCAGGATCGGACGCGACGTAGATCGAACCGATCATTCCGGTCAAGAGATCGACGGGGTCGAGAACCACGCCACCGGGAGTGATGCGTTCCGCGACCGTGTCGGCTGTCGTGCAGTTGTTGATGCGCTCGTCGCTGTGCGAAACCACGAAGTTCGTCCCGTCGAAACCGCTCCAGCTGCCCTCCTGGCACGAGAAGGCCGTGGTCGTCGGGAACGGCATCACGATCGGAAAGCCCGAGGCGGAGTCGAGGAGCGCGCCGTAGATGTCGATGCAGCCGCTCTCCCCGGGATAACGACAGCCATCGACGCCATCGTCCCAGGTGACCAGGAACCGTCCGACTCCGTAGGACGCCGACGGATTCTTGCGGAGTATGGGAGTGACTCCCATTGCGAGCGTGATGCCGCTGGGTGCGTCGAGCATCGCCCCGCTCGAGGCCGAGATCCGCATCGCCTTGATCGAACCGTAGATCGAGTGCTCGCTCGTTCGATACGCCACGAGGAACGTGTCGAGACCGTCCGAGGTCGGGCCACGGACGTTGTGCTCGAGGATCGTCGGGTCGTTGCCGATGACGAGCTCCACCGGGTCGAGGATGTTGCCGGTCGTATCGACCCGACGCGCGTAGAGATCGCGAACCGTGCTGATCTCGAAGGCGTTGAATTCGGCGCCGTACACCACGAGGAACGTGTTGCCGCAGGCCGCGACCTGCGGCTCGCCCTCGTGGCGGCCGGCATTGACGACGATCGGAAAGCCGCCGAGAGGGCTGATGCGCGTTCCGCTCGCGCTGAGGAGCGAGCCGTACACGTCGTAGCTCCCCGTGCGGTCGTCCGCCCACACCGCGAGCGAGATGCCGTTGCTCGCCTTCGCGAGCGACACGCCGCCCTTGTCCAGCGTCGCGGCGCTGGCCGTCGAGAGCGGCACCACCGGCCCGAGGTTCACTTGCGCCAGCGAACGGCCAGCGAGCACGCCGAACAGACAGATTGCGATCGACGCGAGCCGGCTGGATGCGGGCGCAGCGGCGACGCGCGGAAGACGGACGACGGTGCGAGCACGGCGAGAGATCATCGACGACTCCTTTGCCGGCCCTGGGCGGTCCGGTTCTGGTCGAGCACGGGAATCCAGCGTGAAGTTGCGGGTCGTGCTGGCACGGCCCGCGGCTCCGGTCGCGGCGTGTCCACATCCTTGCCGCAAGGCGGCCGCCACGGACAGCCGTTCCGTCGATTCTCGCCAGGTTCTCCCCAGACTCGGCATCCGTCCGCGCCACTCGAGACCCACCGGATACGGTACACGGCATCTTTCTCACCGATTCGCTTGAGGCGCGGCGCGCCCCGCAGTCGTGAAATCCTCGTCTATCGAACAAGGTCGCGACTACGCCTATGCTCGATGCTCCAGTTCCGTCGCGCTCGCTCTCGCTTGCGCTGCCCTGTGCATCGGCGGAGGTCTCCTGTGGTGGTGGCTCGACGCGCCCCCGACCGCGCCGGACTCGCGCAGCGTGGCGCACGAGTTCTCGTCCGATCCCGATCCGGCGGAAGCCGGCAGCGCGCTCGAGCGGGATGCGAGCGCGGACGAGTCCGCGACGCTCTCCGAAACGGCGGAGATCCACGACGCCGAGCGCGCGGATGCGGCGCTCGAGCCCGCGGCGGAGCTCGATGCGACGCTCGCCAACGCCCCGCGCTCGCACGTGCGCGGCACGCTCGTCGACGCGCGCACGCGCGAGCTCCTTCCGAACTACTTGTTGCGCTTCCACGACCGCGTGCACGCCGAGGACGTCGTCACCGACGCGCAAGGCCGCTTCGAGAGCTCGACCGCCTTCCTGTTCGGCCGCGTGCGTTTCGATCCGCTCGATCACGCGCAGCGCTCCCACCCGCAGCCTTCGCAGCAGGCGGAGCTGGGGCCCGATTCGGACGCTCCCCGCGAGCCCGATGGAGCGGCTGCCGCGCGCGAGTTCGCGCTCGAGGTCGCCAGCGGTCCGACGTTCTTCCTCGACATCTCGCCCAAGGAGCGCGCGCTGCCCGAGCTGCTCCGCGCTCGTCTCGAGATCTTCGACACCGAGGACGAGCAGCGCGTCCGCCTCGGTCCCGAACCCGTGCGCTCCGGCGACACGCCGTGGGTTCGATTCCCGCCCGGCGAGGAGCGCTTTTCGCGCGCGCTCGCGCTCGACGTGCAGAGCCTCGACGGCGTGTGGTCGGGCTCGGCGAAGGTCCAGGACGCGCGCGGCGTGCGACCTGGGCTCGTGTCGATCTCGCTCGCCGCGCAGGCGGCGCTCACGGGTCGTGTGCGCAACGCGCAGAGCGGCGAGCCGGTCGCCGACGCGATCGTCGTGCTGCAACCCGATCCGCCGGGAGCGAAGAACACGAAGTCGCGCTCGACGCGCAGCGACGCGCAGGGTGCCTACCACTTCGATTTCACTCCGCCCGCGCGCTACACGCTCGCCACGCGCAAGCTGCGCTACGAGGTGCAGAGCACGCCGCTCGAGCTCGTCTCCGGCCAGGCATCGACGCTCGACGTCTCCCTCGCGCTCCAGCCGCCGGCGGGCTCGATCCGCGGCGAGGTGAGCACCGTCACCGGCATCTCGACGCCGAAAGCGCGCATCGTGCTCAGCGCGGCCGCCGGCGAGCGCGGTCCGCCGTTGAAGCTCGACGCGAGCTGGACGAGCACCGACGGCCGCAAGGTGGCGCGCTTCGAGTTCCCGAACCTCCCCGAGGGCTCGTACAAGATCGGCGTCGAGAAGGACGACTGGTTCCGCTGGGAAGGCGTGAACCAGAGCTGCTCCCCGCCGCGCGAGGACGTGCGCCTCGTCGTGCACGACGACGTGATCCTGTGCGACTACGTCTTCAGCGCGGCCGACTTCGACAATGGCCTCGCGCTCGACGACGTGCACGTGTGGTTCAACTTCAAGGACGGTCCGCAGCGCGAGCGCATGGGTGGAGCGCGCGCCGTGCTCGAGCGCGGCGTGCCGATCGACCGAGAGTTCCACTGGCGCGTCGATCGCGCCGGCTACGTTTCGCAGCGTGGCGATCAGACCGCCTTCATCGAGGGCGCGCCGCGCGACGGGCGCATCCAGCGCGTGCTCGACGTCGCGCTCCAGCCCGGCTGGGGTGACGTCGTGCGCGCCGTGCGCGCCGACGGCAAGGGGCCCGTGGCCGATGTCGAAGTGCTCGCCGACGGCCGTTCGGCCGGCAAGACCGGCAAGGACGGCACGCTGCGCGCCGGCCTGGAAGCGCAAGGATCGCAACTTCATCCTGCTTCGATTGATGCCGCGCGGCGGCGGTGGCGCGGCGAAGCCCGGTGCGACGCGGCGTTCGATTTCGTCGGGCTCACCGGGCGAAAAATAGCCCGCGTCCTCTCTGCCGAGCTCGCACGCTACCTTGGGCGCCATGGACGGCACGCAACCGCGCTGGAAGGCCTTCGATTCGATCTCCATCGCCGCGGCGGCCGAGCGCGTGCGCGGCGTGGTGAAGCGCACGCCGCTCGTGCCGTTCGATCTGCCGGGGGCGCGCGATGAGCGTCTCGAGCTGCGTTTGAAGCTCGAAAACCGCCAGGAGACGGGCGCGTTCAAGGCGCGCGGCGCATGGAACCAGATCTCGCAGCTCACGACGGCCGAGCGCAACGCCGGCGTCGTGTGCACGAGCTCGGGCAACCACGGCAAGGCGCTCGCGTGGGCGGCGCAGCGCGCCAACGTGCGCGCGACGATCGTCATGCCGGCGAACGCGTACCCGAACAAGATCGAAGCGTGTCGCGCGTTCGGCGCCGAGGTCGTGCTCTGCCCCACGCGTGTCGAAGCCGAAGCCGAGTGCTCGCGCCGCGTGAGTGCCGGTGCGACGCTCGTGCATCCCTACGACGCGCAACGCACGCTGCAGGGCGCCGGCACCGCGGGCCTCGAGATCGCCGAGGATTGGCCGCAGGTCGAGCTCGTGCTCGTGCCCGTCGGCGGCGGCGGATTGGCGAGCGGCGTCGGGCTCGCGTTGCGCCAGAAGCTCGGCGCGGCGGTCGCGATCTACGGCGTCGAGCCGCGCGGCGCGCCGAGCTTGACGCGCGGCATCGAAGCGCGAAAACCCGTGCAGATCGAAGTGCAGAGCCAGATCCAGGGCCTGACGCCGCCCTACTCGGGACAGATCAACATCGACGTGTGCCGCGCGACGCTCGACGGCACGCTGCTCGTCGACGACGACGAGGTGTTCGCGGCGCAGCGCGAACTCGTGCGCTTCGGCGAGACGGTCGAGCCCGCGGGCTCGGCGGCGCTCGCGGCGCTGCTCTCGAGGAAGCTCCCCGCATCGCTCTTCGCCGGTCGCGGCGCGAAGAACCCGCTCAAGGCCGTGGCTCTCGTCTCGGGCGGCAATCCCGACCCGGCGCAGATCGAGCGCGTGCGCGCGGAGCTCGCGGCCGAGGCGCGCGCGAACGTCCGCGAAGGCCGCGCGTGAGGCGTTTCGTCCTCGTCCGGCCCGGTGGTCCGCGCAACGTCGGCATGATCGTGCGCGCGGCGACGAACTTCGGGCCGTGCGAGCTCGTGCTCGTCGCGCCGCAGCGGCCCTCGATGTTCGTGCACCCGGACTGCGCGCAGATGTCGCACGGCGTCGAGCGCGCGGCGGCGCGCTGCGCGGTCGTCGCGACGCTGGCCGAGGCGCTCGACGACACGACGCACTCCGTGGGTTTCACCGCGCGACCTCACGAAGCCCGCGAACGCGCGTTCTGGAACGAACGCCGCGCGGAGCTCGCCGAGCGCGCGTCGGATCCCGACGAAACCGTCGCGTTCGTCTTCGGAGCCGAAGAAGGCGGCTTGCGCGCCGACGAGATCGCGCAGCTGGCGGAGCTCGTCGTCATCCCGACCAGCGGCGAGCACACGTCGCTCAACCTCGCCATCGCCGTCGGCATCGTGCTCGCGGAGCTCTTCCACGAGCGCCCGCACCGTCCGCGCGAGCGCGGCGTGAAGCCGCTCGGCCACGCGGCGCGCGCGTACCTGAAGGCCAACCTCGCGCACGTCTTCGGCGACAAGGTCGCGCGCACGGACTCGGCGCGGCGAGACATTCTCGAGTCGATCGAGCGCGTCTTCACGCGCGCGCCGCTGGAGGACCGCGACGCGCGCGCGTGGCACCTGATGCTGCGCGCGCTCGGCAGCACGCTCACGCCCAAGGATCTGGGCCTGGAATTGAGCCCGAAACGCGCGCGGCGCGACACGCTGCGCTCGGCGGCGCTCGCCAAGCCGCGCGTGCTCATCGTGTCGCGCGACGAGGCGCTCCACGACCGGTTGCGCTCCACGATCGCCCAGGTCGGTGCCGCGGTGGAATCGGCGCGCGATCGCGAGGAGCTCGAATCCGCGCTCGAATCGTTCGCGCCCGAGCTCGTCGCGCTCGATCGGAACCTCGACGGCGAGCTGCGCGACGAATGCGCGGCCAGGTGTGCCGCGCGGCTGCCGCAGGCGGAGATCGTGCTGGGCGCGAGCTTGGCCGAGCTGGCGCCGAGCCTGGAACGACTGCTCGCGCGCACGGAGTGAAGGCGCCGTCGCCTTCGCGAGTTCAACCGCTGCTGTAGACCAGCTCGTCCAGCGCCGCCTTGAGCTCGTCGTAGTGGTTCTTCTGCTCCGGCGTCGAGTAGGGGAGCAGGTTCTGCAGCTCGAGCGGATCGGTATCGATGCGGAAGAGCTGCTCGATGTCGTCGACCGTGCTGCGCATGAGCTTCCAGTGCCCGTCGGTGATCATGCGCACGCGCATGCCGCCGGTGTTGTAGACGGGGTTTCCGATCGGATTGAACGCTTCCGAGAAGGCGTACTGGCGGTTCATGCCGCCGCGCGGCTGCGTCAGCAATCGAATGAAGCTGCGGCTGTCGAGCGTGACGCCCGGCGGCAGCATGCCCGGGGTCATGCGCGCGCCGGCGATGTCGCGCAGCGTGCTCCACACGTCGACGATGCCGACGACCGCGTTGCAGCGCCTGCCCGGGTCGGCCACGATCGGGCCGGCGACGATCATCGGCGCGCGCACGCCCTGCTGATAGCACGTGCGCTTGCCGTGCGCGGGGTCGTAGCGCGTCTCGTCGATCACGCCGCCGTCCGTGCCGTTGTCGCCGATCACGATGACCACCGTCTGGGGCAGTTTCGGTGCGATGCGCGCGAGGAGGCGCCCGAGATCCGTGTCGGCGGCTTCGATCGCCGCGTCGAAGAAGGCCTGCTTCTTCGCGCGGAACTGCGCCTCGGTGAGCGGATGCGTCGGGTGCGTCATGTCGTCGAACCAGGCGAAGTCGCCCGCGACGTACGGCTGGCCGATCTGCGCGAGGCCCAGGTTGGAGAGGCGCGCGCGCGTCGAGAGCGAGAGCAGCTCGTCGGGCGGCACTTGATAGGGGGCGTGCGGCGGATTGATCGAGACCTCGGCGAAGAACGGCCTGCGCTGCGCCATCATCCAGTCGCCGGCGTCGCGCACGCACACCGAGGCGCTGTAGTTCGTGTCGTCGAACGGGCCGGTGGGGGAGCCGACGACGGTCTCGACGCCGTCCTCGAGCTTCCTCCAATAGAAGTGGTTGTAGAAGACTCCGAAGATGTCGTTGCGGTCGGAGACGTTCGTCAGGCAGCCCGAGAAGTGCTGGTAGCCGTTCTGGTTGGGATGCAGGAGCTCCGAATAGGCCGCCAGGTGCCACTTGCCGAAAGCCGCGCGCGCGTAGGGCGAGACGTCGGGCGCGAAACCGTCGCGCAGCATCTCGGCCAGCGTCACCTCGCTGTCCTGCAGGCTGAACTGGTACAGCGGGAAGATGTTGGGGCCGAAGCCCGTGCGAAAGCTGTAGCGGCCGGTCTGCAGCGTCGCCCGCGACGGACCGCACAACGGATTGGCGTAGAAGTTCGTGAACGTGACGCCGTGGTTGGCGAGATCGTTCAGGGTCGGCGTCTTCGCGTAGGGCGCGCCCATGCCGAAGGGACGCAGTTTCTCCGCTCCGACGTCGTCGAGCACGACGAGCAGGACGTTGGGATGGGGGATCTCGGGCTGCGCCGGGAGCTGTGCCGGCGGAGTCTGGAGCAAAGGGAGCAGCAGCGCGGGGATGAGCATGGTGTGTTCCACGTCGATTGTGGACGGCGACCTGGGTTTTGTCGATCGGCGAACTCACGCAGTCTTCGTCCGCGACGCGAGCTCGCGAGCTGGAATTCGCGCGCGGCCCGTGCCCCGAGACACGCGCCGCCCGAGGGTGCCGCGACGCTGCTCGCCCTCGGCGCGGGCGTCGTCGACGGGTTCGACGGGCCTCTCCGACGTGCGCGAGCTTCCATTCGTTCCCTCGGAAGTGCTCGAACACCGCTGGCGCGCCTCGCGCGCTTGCCTTCGCTCCGGGCCGCGCCGATGATCGCGCGTTCCCGGCGGCGGAACGCCGCTCCGAAGAGCCCGACGACCATGGTCCGACTCGATCGCATCTACACGCGCGGCGGCGACGAGGGTCTGACGAGCCTCGGCGATGGCACGCGAGTCCCGAAGCACGACCTGCGCGTCGCGGCCTACGGCACGGTGGACGAGCTCTCGTCCGTGCTCGGCCTGGCGCTCGCCCACGGAATCGCCGAGCCGATCCGCTCCGAGCTACTCGCGATCCAGAACGAGCTCTTCGACCTCGGCGCCGATCTGTGCGTGCCCGGCACCGGCGGCGATCGCCTGCGCATCGAGCCGGAGTACACGGCGCGTCTCGAGCGCCTCATCGATCGCGAGAACGACGCGCTCGCGCCGCTCAAGAGCTTCATCCTGCCAGGAGGGACGATTCCCTCGGCGTGGCTGCACCTCGCGCGCAACGTGTGTCGCCGCGCCGAACGGCTCGTGACGGAACTGTGCGATCTCCCGGGCGAGAAGGAGCGCGTCAACCCCGAGGTGGTCAAGTACCTGAACCGCCTCTCCGACCTGCTCTTCGTCCTCGGCCGCGCGCAGAACGACGCCGGCCGGCAGGACGTGCTCTGGGTCCCGGGCAAGCAGCGCGGCGGCTGACCGCGGCACGGCTGGATTCGACGGATCGCGAGTGCCGCTCCGGCGCGCGCACGTCGGAAGCGCCGTGCGCTGGATACGATCTGCGCGCGCGGACAGCGTTCCGCGCGTACCGAACTGCCACAGCGAGGGGAACCAAGCCATGTTGCTCGCTCCGATCCTGTATTTCGCCGGCTCCTTCGGACTCACGAGCGAGGCGCTCTCGAGCTCCGCGCCCGTCGCCAGCGTGAATTCGCAGCCGCGGGGCCTGCCGTACACGTACCTGCAGGCGGCGTACGTGAGCTCCAGCATCGACGGCTTCGACGACGACCCGGACGGCGTGCAGCTCGATCTCTCCTACGCCCTGGGCGAGAGCTGGTTCGCCTTCGCCGGCTTCAGCCGTCTCGATGGATCGACGAGCCTGGGCGACGTCGACGCCGATGCGTGGCACGCGGGCCTGGGCATCCACACCGATGTCGCGCCGCGCACCGATCTCGTGCTCGCGGCGCGCTGGATCGAGAGCGACGTCGACGCGTCGGGCGCGGCGACGAATGCCGACGACGAGGGCTATGGACTCGAGGCGTTGTTGCGCTTCGACCTCGACCCGCACTTCGAGCTCGACGCCGGTCTGCTCTACGTCGACCTCGACGACGCGGGCTCCGACACGGCCGTCGAGATCGGCGCGACGTGGTATCTCCTGCCGCAGCTCGGCTTGACAGGCGCGTTCACGAGCTCGGACGACGCGGACACGTTCCTCGTCGGCGTGCGGCTGCTGCCCTGACGCGTCACCCGACGTTCGACCCGCCGCTCGTCGCGGCGCACTCCTCCTTGCTTGATGCGCTGACGCGCGCGCACTGGAAGACGTCCTTCGCGAAACGCGCACGTCCGTGGCACGTGCCGTCGTGGTACGCGGCGAGCGTGAGCTTGACGCTGTCGCACTCGCCATGACGCTCCACCACGCGCTGCGATTCCAGCGCGCGATTCGCGCGGCGGCGCCGCTCCGATCGTCTCGAAGCCGCGGGCCTTCCTCGAGCGGCTCGCGGCGCTCGTGCCCAGGCCGCGCGCGCATCCGTTCACCTGTCGACGGCGTGCTCGCGCTCACCGGACACTGCCGCCGCGCGCGCCGGCTCGGCCGAAGCGCGCGGGCTCCGATGCGCCCGACTCCCGCGCCGCAACGATCGACGCAGCGCTGCAGCCCGAATCGCTGCGCGCTGCTGGGGTCAGCCGTTCGGAACTCCCGAGCTCCCACGGCCCGACCGCCTCGTGGTGCGGGATCGGTGAGCACGACTTGGTCCCTGGGAACAGGGATCGGGCGCCTGCTCGCGAGACCGGGCGGCCGCGTCATCTCGCCCGTCTGTGCGATTGCCGCACAGGATGCCTGCGTGACCGGCACTCACGTGAACGACTCTGGCGCGCGCGCTTACAGCCACGTCGCGGTGCCTAGAATGAGTGACCCCATCTCGCTTCTCGCAAGGAGTCACGCATGTACCGCATTCGCACGATCATCAGTTCGGTCTTGCTGCTCTCGTCCAGCGCAATCGCCCAGCACTCGCAGCGCGCCAGCGTCGATTCGCTCGGTGCGCAATGCAATGGAGCGGCGTTCGCGGCGGCGCTCTCCACGACCGGACGCTATGTCGCGTTCGTGAGCGCAGCATCGAACCTCGTGCCGTTCGACACCAACGGCACCTGGGACGTGTTCGTGCGCGATTCGCAGTTGGGCACCACGCGACGCGTCAGCGTCGACTCTGCCGGTCTGCAACTGAACGGTGCCAGCGGAGTCCCGCCGTATTCGCCCTCCGATCTTTCATCCGAGCTGGCCATCTCGGGCGACGGCCGGCGGATCGCTTTCCTGAGCGAGGCCTCGAACCTGCCTGGAAGCGTGAACTTCGCAACGCAGGTCTACGTGCGGGATCTGGAGCTTGGAACCACGGTCCTCGCGAGCGTCAACCTGAACGGCGGAGGTGCCAGCGACGGGGCGAACAGCGTCGTGATCTCCGGCGACGGCCGCCACGTCGTGTTCACCAGTCGCTCGATCGACCTGGTCGTCAACGACATCACGCCGAACACGGACGACATCTACGTGCGCGACCTCTCGACCCAGACGACGGCGCTGCTTGCGAGCGCTTCGAGCATCCCGGGCAACTCGATCACGGTCTCGCAGCCCTGTGTTTCCCAGACCGGACGCTACGTGGCCTTCCATCGCTTCCAACAGATCACTTCGCCGACGTTCTTCCACATCGGGGACATCGTCGTCGTCGACCGTGATTCGGATGCGGATGGCGTCTTCGACGAGCTCGGAGCGACGAGCACGATCAACGTCACGCTCTCGGGCCCGGACGTCTTCCGGTTCCAGCCCTCGATCTCGGCCACCGGTCGTTATCTCACCTACCTCGATGGGCAACAGACGATCTACCGTTACGACCGCGACGCGGACGGCGACGGCGTGCTCGACGAGCCGGGAGCGACGAGCGAGCTGTCATGGCCGAATCCCATCCAGAGTGCGTCTCCGCTGTATCCGCGATCGCCGATCACCTCGGACGGACGGTACTTCGCCTACCTGGCGCTTCCGCCCGCTCCGCAGGTCCCGTCGATCGAGCAGCTCGTGATCCACGACGTGCTCGCGGGAACGGACCGGATCGTCAGCTACGGAAGCACCACCGGGGTCGTCGCGCAGGACCAGCCGGGGACGAGCGTCATCGCGCTCACCGCGGACGGTTCGCGCGCGGCGTACGACTCCCTGGCGTCGAACCTCGTGCCCAACGACACGAACGCCGTCGCGGACGTGTTCCTCTTCCGCCTCGACCAGCCGGACTGCTTCGGAACCGGCACCTACTGCACGGGAGCACCGAATTCGGTCGGCCTCGGCGCGCTGATCGGCTGGGCGGGATCCCTGTCGATCGCGGACGACAATTTCGTCCTCACGGCGACGGGGCTGCCGCCCAACACGGCCGGTCTGTTCCTCTACGGACCCGATCAGCAGCAGGTGCCTTTCGGCAACGGCTACCTGTGCGTGGCGCCGGGAAGCGCGGGGCTGTTCCGCATCGGAGCGGCGCAAGCGAACGCGCTGGGACAAGTCGTGCGTCAGCTCTACCTGCACGCGCCGCCGATGAACGGCGGACCCGGAGCGGTCGGCGCCGGTTCTGCATGGAACTTCCAGTTCTGGTATCGCAACCCCGCCGGCGGCGGAGCGGGATTCAACACGACGGACGCGCTGCACGCCGTGTTCTGTCCGTGACGCGTGTCGGAACCGGGATCGCGATCGGCTCGCGATCGTCGCGAGCCGACGGGTCGCGCGACGGAGCGGGCGGCGCTTCGACGGCCGAGCCGTCGCAGTATCGGCGCAGGCGCTGCAGTTCGGCAACCTGGGCACGCCGGATCGTGGCGGGTGCCGTGTGTCGTTCGAGATCGGCGATCGGC
>JBGATX010000249.1:0-6451 GCA_044228975.1 Planctomycetota bacterium
GGAAGAACTGCGCGCCCTGCGCGTTGGCTTCGATGCGCCGGCGCGCGAGGCCGAGCGCGGCGGCGGCGTAGTGCGCCATCGTCGGCGCGTCGTTGGGCTTCTCCTTGAGCTGCTCTTCGAGCTGCGTGAGTCGCTGCTCGAGCTCCTCCGCGCTCGGCAACGCTTCGAGTTCCGCGAGCTCGGGATCGATCGGATCGGGAGCGGGCAGGTACATCTTCGCGCGCGCCGCGTCGTCGCCGTCGAGCACGCGCCCGACCGCCACGGGCATGTTCGGAGCGGCGAGCGCGGGTTGCAGGCGCGCGAACTCGTCGGGGCCGATCGCTCGCGCGAGCGCGTCGCGCGCAGGCGGGCCGTAGCTCTCGAGCGCGTTGCACGCGAGCAGCAGCGTGCGCGTCGACGCGGATTCCCCGTCGAGATCGGCGAGCATCGGGAGCAGGTTCTGCTCGCCGCTCGGCGCGTACGCGCCGCCGAAGCGGCCCGGAGCTCGGATCCGATCGCGCACGGCGCTCGCGAGCGCGTCCTCGATGCCGAGCTCGCGCCCGGCGGCGATGATCGAGTTGCGCAGAGCTTCGGAGAGCTCGACCGCTCGCGCGCAAGCGATGCGCAGCGCGTCGAGCGAGCCCGCATTGCCGTGCGCGCCGATCGCGGCGACGAGAGCGGCAATCTGGGTCTCGCCGTGTGCCGCGGCGACGCGGGCTTCGAGCGCGAGCCGGTCGCGGTTCGAGCGGCGCGCGACGAGCTCGTCGGCGCTCGCGTGCGCTGCGTCGAAGCTCTCCGCGGGAAGCGCCCGCTGCGCGCGCCGCTCGCGCTCGGCCTTGGCGGAGGCGATCACCGCGCGGTCGAGCTCGCGCATGTCGAAGATCAGCGAGAGATCCCAGGCCTTCTTGCCGTCCTGCAGGATGAGCGCGTGCCTCGGAGCGACGCGCTCGCCGTCGGAGAGGTACTTCGCGAAGAGCACGGGCTCGAGCGCGAGGTGCTCGCCGCAGGTGACCTCGCCCAGGCGCGGACAGGCGATGCGCCGGCCGTCGTCGTCGTAGTCGCGCGCGTTGTGCCGCAGGATGTGCGCCGCGACGCACACGAACTCGCGCGTGGCCTCGACGAAGGCCGGATCGCGGTACTCCTCCCGCACGATGCGCTCGCAGCCGCTCTCGGCGTCCATGTTGATCGCCACGAGCAGCGGGCGATCCTGGGCCTTGGCCAGCGCGAGAGCGTCCTCGAGCGAGCGCTGCCATGCGATCTGGGACGGCGCCTGCGCCTGCGCGCGCGTGCCGGCGAGCAGGCACGAAACTGTCCAGAGCGAGAGTGCGGCGACACGAGTGACGAACGATCGAAGCATAGGATCTCCGTGCGGATTCTAGGCCTGCGCGGAGGGCCGAGTCACATCCCCGTAGGCGGGCGGAGCGCGTCGTGGAGGCGATCGGTGTGCGAAGAGCGGCGGAGCGCAGACCCGGATGGACGCGCGCGCGGGTAGAACCGATTCAAGCTCGCAGCTTCGCTGCTCGGGCGCCACCGATTCAACGCAGCTTCGCTGCTAGGCCGTGATCGGCGGCCCGAGGTCCGCGAGCGCGATGCGGTCCTTGGCGAACACCGCGGCGCGGCGGATGACGTTGTCGAGCTCGCGCACGTTGCCTGGCCAGCGCCAGTGCTCGAGCGCGGCGAGCGCGGTGTCGTCGATGCCGATGGGCTTGCCGAGCTCGCGCGCCATGCGTTGCAGGAGGAAGCGCACGAGGTGGCGCACGTCGCCCTCGCGCTCGCGCAAGGGCGGCAGCACGATCATCACGACGTTGAGGCGGAAGTAGAGGTCCTCGCGGAACGTGCCCTGCTTGCACATCGCGGCGAGGTCCTTGTTCGTCGCCGCGACGACGCGCACGTCGACCTTGATCGTCGTGTTCGAGCCGACCGGGCGCACCTCGCCTTCCTGCAGCACGCGCAGCAGCTTCGCCTGCATCGAGAGCGGCATGTCGCCGATCTCGTCGAGGAACACCGTGCCTCCGTTGGCGGCGACGAAGTGGCCGTTGCGATCGCTGACGGCGCCGGTGAACGAGCCCTTCTTGTGCCCGAAGAGCTCGCTCTCGAGCAGGTTGGGCGGCACGGCGGCACAGTTCTCGGCCAGGAACGGTTTCGCCTTGCGGTGGCTGTGCTCGTGCAGCGCGCGCGCGACGAGCTCCTTGCCCGTGCCCGTCTCGCCGTGCACGAGCACCGAGACGTCGCTCGTCGCGATCTTCGAGAGCAGCTCGAAGACGCGCTGCATCGGCGGACTGTCGCCGACCATGCCGAAGCGCATCGGCACGGGTGCGTCGAGATCGAACGCGGCCGCGGGAGCGCCGCTCGAATCGACGCGCGCCTGCGTGACGAGGTCGCGGATCCAGTTCTCGAGCTCGCCCGCGAGACCGGCGTCCTGCGCGGCGCGCACGAGCTCCTCGGCGCGGCGTCGAAGCTCCTGGCGCCCTTGCGGTGCGTTGCTGTCGGGCGGGACGCTCATTCGAATGGGTGCGGTCGGCTTCAGGGGACGCAGAAGAGAACAGGAGCGCGCGCGATGCGCAACCGCCAATGGCCGTCCGATCCTGTTCGTCGCTGCGATTGCAGCGGTTGCGGCCCGGGCGCGGTGCCGGAGCTCGCGCGCGTCATCGTCCGAGGCGCCGCAGCTTCGCGTACTGCAGCAGGAGCTGTTTGGTCCCGTGCGCCGGGAAGTGAACCGTCGCGCGCGCGTTGATGCCCGAGCCCTGCAAGCGCTCGATCGTGCCGCGCCCGAAGTGGTCGTGCTCGACGCGATCGCCGACGGCGAGCTCGGGCGCGCTCGCCTGCGGAGCGTAGGCGCCGAGCACCTCTTCCTCGCGCACTTCGCTCTCGTCGCCGCTTCCCCCTTCGATGACGTCGTTCGGGATCTCCGCGAGGAAGCGCGACGGACTGCAGGAGTTCGTCTGGCCGAAGTGCAGGCGCTGCTGGCAGTACGTGAGGAAGAGACGCTGCTCCGCGCGCGTGATGCCGACGTAGAAGAGGCGCCGTTCCTCTTCGACGCCGCCGTCTTCCGCGCCGACGTGCTCGGCGAGGGCGCGCGCGTGCGGCAGTAGCTCTTCCTCGACGCCACAGATGAACACGGCCGGGAACTCGAGGCCCTTCGCCGAGTGCAGCGTCATCAGCGTCACCTTCCCGGTCTCGTCCTCTAGCGCGTCCGTGTCGCTGACGAGCGCGATCTCCTGCAGGAACCCGCGCAGGCCGCCCAGCGGGATGTCGCCGCGCAGGGCAGAGACGGCTTGCACGAGTTCCGCACCGGTACCGCCTTCCTGCAGCTCGGCGAGCGCCGCGCGCACGTCGCGCGACTCGCGATCGTAGGCCGCGGCGTGCGCGCGCAGCTCCTCGACGTTCGCTTCGCGATCGACGCCGGGCGTGTCGTCCATCTCGGACATCCAGCGCGTAGCATCGATCTCCTGGAGCACCTGGTCGAGGGCCACGGCCGCATCGACGTCGCGCAAGGGCTCGAGACGCACGAGGAGCTCGCGGAAGGACGCCAATCCCGCGCGCGCGCGGCCGCGCACTTGCGCCAGAGCCTCATCGGACTGCAGCGCGCGCGTCAACGTCACGCGCCGGTCGGCGGCCCAGCGTTGCAAGCTCTCGAGGCTCTTGTCGCCGATGCCGCGCGCGGGCGTGTTCACGACGCGCAGGAAGGCGACATCGTCCTGCGGGTTCACGATGAGCTTCAGGTAGGCGATCAGGTCGCGGATCTCGCGCCGCTCGTAGAACTCCTGGCCGCCGATGATCTGGTACGCGACGCGCGCGAGGCGCAGCGCCGACTCGAGCGCGCGCTGCATGAAATTGACGCGGTAGAAGATCGCGATGCCCGAGAGCGGCGTGCCCGCGGCGTGCAGCGCGCGGATCTGCGCCGCGACCTCGCGCGCTTCGTCGTCCTCGTCGGCGCATTGCAGCAGCACGATGCGCGCTCCCTCCGGCTTCTCCGACCAGATGCGCTTGTCGTGGCGCCCGCGGTTCTTGCGGATGACGCTCTCGGCTGCCTTGAGGATCATCCCCGACGAGCGGTAGTTCTGCTCGAGACGCACCGTCCGCGCCGCGGGGAAGTCGCGCTCGAAGTCGAGGATGTTCTTGATGTCCGCGCCGCGCCAGGCATAGATCGACTGGTCGGGATCACCGCACACGGTCAAGTTGCCGTGCCACGCCGCGAGACGCCGCGTGAGCAGGTACTGCACGCGGTTCGTGTCCTGGTACTCGTCCACCAGGACGTGACGGAAGCGCTGCGCATACACGTCCGCGATGCCGTTCTCGCGCTGGAACAGCTCGAGCACCTTGAGCAGCAGGTCGTCGAAGTCGAGCGCGTTCTGCGACCGCAGCGACTCCTCGTAACGCTTGCGCACGCGCGTGAGCACCTCGTGATCGACGCCATCGTCGCGATCGCCGTCGAGCAGAAGATCGAGCTCCGGCTCGTCGATCGCCGTGCCGCGATTCTTCCACTCGCTGATCCACCCGCCGACGGCCGAGGGCCGGAAGCGCGTCGCGTCGTAGTTGAGCTCCTTCAAGATCGTCTTGACGAGCTGGTTCTTGTCGTTCGTGTCGTAGATCGTGAAGTCGCTCGTGTACCCAGGCAGCGCCTCGATCTCGCGCCGCAGGATGCGCGCGCACATCGCGTGGAAGGTGGAGATCCAAATTCCGTTCACGCTGAGCAGCTTCTCGACGCGCTCCTTCATCTCGCGCGCCGCCTTGTTCGTGAACGTGATCGCGAGCACTTCCCAAGGCGCCACGCCCATCTCGCGCACGAGCCACGCAATGCGCCTCGTGATCACCCGCGTCTTCCCCGACCCCGGCCCCGCCAGGATCAACAGCGGCCCGCCCGGATGCGTCACCGCCTCGCGCTGCGCCTCGTTGAGGTTCTCGAGCAGCTCCGCGGCGGCTCCCGGTCCTGCGGCATCGCCCGCCATCTGGAGTGACATCCAATCCATCGCTCGCGTCATCGGGGCGCGGCATTCTACGGTCCGTCGCGGCGGGTCCGCCGCTCCTGCGCCAGCTTTCTCGACGCGCCGGTCGCTGCGCGGCGCGAGAGTGCTCAGTCCCGACAACCGACGACGGCGAGCGCCGTTTGCAGCTCGCCGAGCTCCACCGGCAGGTCGCGCCCGACGATCGTGCGCAACGCCGCGCGCGCCGCCGCGGCGACGCGCTTGTCGCGATCGTCGCAGGCGAAGAGCAGGAGCGGTGCGGCGCTGCGATCGTCGATCTCCCCCAGCACTTCGCAGGCGACGATGCGCAGGCCCGGTTCGCTGCGCTGCAGCACCGGGGCGATCCAGCCGACGACCTCCTCGCGGTCGATGCGCAGCGTGCGCAGCTCCCGCAGCCCGTCGAGCACGGTGTCGAGCTCGCGTGCAGCGAGGCGGGGCACGGCGCGGCGCGGCGCGACGGCGAGAGCGCTCTCCTGCGCCGCGAGCCAGCGCGCCCACGTGTCGCGCGTGCTCTTGAGCGCCGTGCCGCTCGCCCGCCGCAATGCGGAGAGCGCGGCTCCGCGCAGCCCATCGTCGCCGGAATCGAGGAGCTCGATGAAGCGCGGCAGGCTCTCGCGATCGCGCAGCTCGCCCAGCGCCTGCACGACCGTCTGGCACAACGCCGGTCGGGCCGGATCGCACCACTCGCGCAAACGCGCACCGAGGGCGCGATTCACCTGCGTGTCGTACGAGCGGCCAATGCGCAGCACCTGGCCGGCGGCGATCACGCCGAGATCGTCGCGCGAGGCGTCGAGCACCGAGAGGATCAGCTCCAGCCCCTGCGGTTGGCCGAGATCGCCGGCCGCCTCGACGAGCCCGCGCTGCTGCTCGGGCAACGCGTCCGGCCAGAAGCGCGCGGCGTCGGAGAATCCGCGCTCGTCCCGCGACAGGACGAGCGAGAAGGCGAGCGACCAGTCATCGTGCTTCAGAGCCGGTGCGCCGCGCTCGCGCCAGTCGCGCAGGAGCTCGCTCGTCGTGCCGCCGTCCGCGGCCGCCGCGAGCGCCCACAGTCCGACGCGCCACTCCAGAAGCGTGCGTGCGCGCGCCAGACGTCCCTCGACGACCGTGCGCACCGCGCGAGCCTCCTGACGGCCGAGCGCGGCGAGCAGGAGATCGCGCTGGGGCCGGCTCAGGACCTGGCGACCTTCCTCGGGTGCCGTCTTCGGCACGCGCTGCGCCACCAGCAGATCGAGCGTCGGCTCGATCGCCGCCGCGCCGTGCGAGCTGAGCATCTGCACGAGCGCTTCGCGCAGCGGCGGGTCCGAGCGACGCGCCGAACGCAGCGCGCGCGCGAGGTGCGAGAGCTCCGCGAGACGCGCCGGATCCGACGCGAGCGCGGGCTCCTCCGCTTCGGCCACCGGCGCGTCGTCCTCGTCCGACGTCGCCGGCACCTGCTCGAGCGCGGTGCCCGGCGGCCTCGCGGCGGTCGACTCGGAGCGCGCGCTCGCCTGCCACGCGAGCAGGCAGGC
>JBGATX010000022.1:0-4193 GCA_044228975.1 Planctomycetota bacterium
GGTCCGCGCAGCGAGCTGCTCGCCGCTCGCGCTCCTCTCGCGCTCCTCGGACTGGCGCGCGTCGCTCAGCTCAGGATCCGCGCGCCGCAGGCGAGCGCAGCGGCGAACTCGCGTCGGCGCTCGAGCTGCCCGGCCTGCTCGACGACGGACGCGCGGAGGCCGCGAACGAGCTCGCGTCGCGCGGCTCGCGCGAAGGCGGGCCACGCCGCGACTGGACGCTCTGGCGCGTCAGGCTGTCCGCTGCGCCGAGCAGCAACGAGGCCTTCGAGCCAGCGATACGCTCGGCTCGCCGTCCGCTGCCGGCGATCTGTGCACGGCGCTCGGCGAAAGCTCTCCCGCGGCGATCGAAGCGCGCTTCCAGCTCGCTCTCGTGCGCGGCATGCAACGCCGCCGCGCGGAGGAGCGCGCGCTGCTCGAGGAGCTCCTGACGCTCGAACTCGCCGACGGCGGCCTGTGGCAGCGGCGCGTGGCACGCACGTGCATCGCGCTCGCCGAGACCTGCGACGTCAACAAGCCCAGCGAGCTCGCGTTGGCCGCGCGCTCCTCCAGCTCGCCGAGACGATCCAGGAACGGATCGGCAAGGGCGTCGACGTCGCCTGGCGCCTCTCGCGCGAGGGCACGACCTGGCATGGAGTCGATTCCGTGCGCGCGCGCGCGGCCTACGAACGCGCGCTGGCGATCGAGCGCCGTGCTGCGGCCCAATCACCCGATGATGGGCACCGACCTGCACAACCTCGGCCTCCTGCTCGAGAACACGGGCGATCTCGGCGCCGCGAAGGATGTGCTCGAGGAAGCTCTCGTCACGCGCCTCGCGGCGTTCGGGCCGCGCCACCGGCACGTCGGCTACACGCTGCAAGCGCTGGCGCATCTCGAGCTCGCGCTCTTGTCCCCCGCGCGCGCTCGCGACTACGCCGAACGCGCGCTCGCGGTCCTCGAAGGCTGCTTCGAGCCCGGGGATCCGCGCCTCGCGACGCCGCTCGACCTGGTGGCGCAAGCCTGCGAGAAGCTGCACGACGACGTGGCGGCCGCGCGCGCCTGCGAGCGCGCGTTCGCTCTGCTCGACCGCGCGCGGAGCGAAGCGCGGGACGACCTGCCATGCGCGCGCGCATTCACCGCGTGCGCGCGCAGCTCTCGGAACGTTCCGGCGACTGGCAGGCGGCGCGCAAGGATCTCGCCGCCGCGCTCACGCTGCTCGAGGACGAGAGAACCGGGGGCGCCGATCACGCCGTCGTGCTCGTCGACCTCGGCGGCCTCGAGTCGGAACACGCACAGGCCGTGGGACTGGAGCACCTGCGCGCCGGTGTCGCCGGGCTCGAGGCGAGCGTGGGCGGCGACGCGCCACTCGTCGCCTACGCGCTCTCCGGGCTCGCCGGAGCGCTGGCCTGCGACAGGACGGGACGCGCGCGTCGCTCGAGGAGGGCGCTCGAGGTCTCGCTGCGCTCGGAGGAGATCCTGATGCGCTCCCAGCGCCGCACGGCCGCCGGACTCGAGCAGCGCGCGTCGGCGCTCTACGTCGAGCAACGCTCGCACGGCCTCGCGACGGCGATCGATCTGTGCGTCGAGCACCCCGAGCTCGACGGGGCGGCGCGCGTGTGGCGCAGCGTGATCGGCGCGCGCGCGCTGGTGTTCGACGAGCTCGCGCAGCGCTTCCGCCGCCTGCGCACGAGCGAGGCGCCAGCGGTGCGCGCGGTCTCGGCGCGCCTCGCGCAGGTGCGCGAGGCTCTCGCGCGATGCCTCGTCCGCAGGACCCGTCGAGGACTCGCGGGAGCCGCGCGCCGAGCCCGCACGCGACGCGCACGCGCGCTCGGCCGACGCGCCGCGAGCCGCGACGTCCGCGCGCGCCGAAGACGGGCAGCGCACGCGCGCCGAGACGCTCGCCGCGCTCGCCGCGCTGCGCGACGGACTCGAGCGCGAGCTGCTCGCGCGCGCACCGCCGGCGGAGGCGGTCGATCCCGGACGCGCGGGCGCGCCCGACAGCGCCTCGCTCTCCCATGCGCTCGGGGCGCGCGCGCTCGTGGCCTACGTGCGCTACGAACGCAGCCAGGACGAGCACGCCTACGCGGCTTTCGTGTTGCGTCCGCACGAAACGCGGCCCGCGCTGATCGCACTCGGCGATGCCGGACGCATCGAGGCGCAGGTCACGCGCGCTCTCGCCAGCGCCCGCGCGCGCGGCACGGAGCGCGATTGGCGCGCGAGCGCGCTCGGCCTGCGCCAGTCGATCTGGGATCCCGTCGCCGCGTTCCTCGGAGCGGTCGACGAGGTCGTGCTCGTGCCCGACGGCGCGTTGTGCGTCGTGCCCTTCGCGGCGTTGCCGACGGTTCCCGGTCGCTACCTCGTCGACGACGGCCCGCTCTTCAGCTGGATCGGAGCCGAGCGCGACCTGCTCGAGCCTCCTTCCGATTCCACGCGGTCCACGCGCGCGAACGCCGGCCTCTTGGCCTTGGGCGGTGCGGATTTCGGCTTGGTCAGCGCGCCGGAGGTGGCGCGCTTCACGCCGCTCGAGAGCTCGCGCGCGGAGGCGCAGGCGATCGCGGACGCGTGGCGCGAGCGCCACGCCGACGAGCCGGTGGAGCTGCTCACGGGCGCGGAGGCGACGCAGTCGTCCCTCGCGCGAGCGGCGATTGGCAAGCGCGTGATCCACCTCGCGACGCACGGCTTCGCGGCCGGCGCTCCAGCGGCGCCCGGGCGAGCCGCGTCGGACGCGTCCGCGAGCCGCCGCGAGAGGACGCGCGGCGGCTCTCTCGTCGGGCAATCCGCGCCGGCGCCGACGGGACTGTTGCGCTCCCTTTCGGGTGATCCGCTGCTCTCGGCCGGACTGGTCTTCGCCGGCGCGAACCTGCACGTCGATCGCAGCGGCGGCGACGGCATCCTGACGGCCGAGGAAGCGCTCGATCTCGACCTCGGAGGCGTCGAGCTGGTCGTGCTCTCGGCGTGCGAGTCGGGACTGGGCGAGCTCCTGCCGCTCGAGGGTCTGTTCGGCATGCCGCGCGCGTTGCGCCTCGCCGGAGCGCGCACCGTGGTGCAGAGCCTGTGGCCCGTCGTCGACCAGACGACGCTCGAGTGGATGAAGGCGTTCTACGCCGCACAACCCGAGCGCCCCGAGCACACCGCGTTCGCAGTTCGCGCGGCGATGCGCGCCCGACTCGCGGTGCTGCGCGCGAGCGGAACGGACACTCACCCTTTCGAATGGGGAGCCTTCGTCGCCATCGGCACCGGAGCGGCTCGCGCCGCCGCGGCCGGACGCTGAATCGAAGGCGAGACGACGCGCTCGCGCAGCGCTAGCAGCCCGTTGAGAAACTCCCGTCGCGAGGCGCAGTGAGCTTGCACGATGCAAGGAGAGAGACGGAGGGACGGCGGAAGCGGCCTGTTTGGCCGCTGAGCACGGCCCGACGAGCTCGACGCGGCAGCGCGCGAGCTCACTGCGCCGCAGTAGGGAGTTTCTCAACGGGCTGCTAGGCTCTCGCCCCGACGCCCGCACTCGCAGACCAAGGAGCCATTCATGGGAGACGCGCTGAACGACGGCAGCTGGAACGTGGACGATCTCGACTTCGACGAGTACGGCCGCGTCGTGATCAAGAACGAGGCTCTCGCGCAGCGCATCGTGGACACGATCGCCGAGTCCGGCGGATTGGCGCTGCGTTTCGCCGAACCCATCCTGCCGCCGCAGGTGACGCAGCCGGCGACGCTCGTGCTGCGCAAGTGCCCGCCGGTGCCGCTGAAGACCTGCCCGAACGCCGGCTGCCTCTCGGGTGTCGATCTCGTGGTCCCGATGAGCCAGTTCTTCAGCTTCGCGCCGGAAGAGCCCACCGACGGCGCCCAGGAACCGTCCGTGTCGCCCTGAGCCGGCGCCTGCACGCTCCATGGCCCTCGCGTCGCACGCGCTGCGGGATGCGCTCGACCCGCGCGCGCTGCACCTGATCCTCATGCCGACCGAGGCGTGCAATTTCCGTTGCACGTACTGCTACGAGAGTTTCGCGCTCGCGCGCATGCAACCGCAGGTCGTGGCCGGCGTGCTCGCGCTGCTCGAGCGGCGCGCGAGCGAGCTCGATGCGCTCTCGATCTCGTGGTTCGGCGGCGAGCCGTTGCTCGCGCTCGACGTGATCGAGGAGATCAGCCAGGCGGTGCTCGCCCACGCGCGCGCGCAGCCGCGACTCGCGTACGGCGCCAACGTGACGACGAACGCTTCGACGCTC
>JBGATX010000022.1:4207-43515 GCA_044228975.1 Planctomycetota bacterium
ATCGCGCTCGACGGACCGCGCGCGGTCCACGACCGCAGGCGCAAGCGCGCCGACGGCGGCGCGACGTTCGATCGCATCTGGAACCACCTGCTCGCCACGCGCGAGGTCGAGGGCCAGTTCGAGATCGTGCTGCGCGTGCACGTCGATCGCGGCAACCTCGAGAGCCTGCCCGAGCTCGTCGCGCTGTGTCGAGCGGCCTTCGGCGGTGACGCGCGCTACACGCTCTACTTCAAGCCGCTCTCGCGCTACGGCGGACCCAACGACGCCGACATCGACGTGCTGACGGACGAGGAGAGCGCGCGCGTGCTGCCGCAACTGGAAGCGCTGCTGCGCGGCTGCGCCTCCGCGCTGGGCGCAGGTGCCGATCTGCACGCGAGCGAGGGAATGCACGCGGCCGGCGACGCGTGCTACGCGGCCAAGGCCAACTCGTTCATCGTGCGCGCGGACGGCCGCCTCTCGAAGTGCACCGTCGCGCTCGATCGACCGGAGAACGACGTCGGCCGGTTGAATGCCGATGGCACGCTCGCCCTCGACCGTCCGCGCCAGCGCGCGTGGCTGCGCGGGCTCGCTTCGGGCGACACGCGCGAGCTCTTCTGTCCGATGCTCGGCCTCGTGCCTCTCTTCGGTGAGGCGCTCCGCGAAGTCCGCGCGCCTCAGGGCGTGAGCGGCACGGCTTCCACCGGCGCGTAGGCCGCCGCGAGCCGCGCATCGGCGGAGATCAGGTCGCGCGCGAGCACGAGCAGCTCGAGATCGCCATCGTCGAGGCCCTCGAGGTTCTCGCCCGCCTGGCGCAGTCCCGCGAGGTCGCCCATGCCGCGCCGGCGCAGGTCTTCTTCGGCGATCTCGAACCCGTCGCTCACGCGCTCGAGGCACTGCATGCGCTCCGCCGCCGCGGCTTTCGCGAACAGCAGGCACCAGCCGTCGCGTCCACCGCGACCGATGCGGCCGCGCAACTGGTGCAATTGCGCGAGCCCGAGGCGCTCGGCGTTCTCGACGACGAGCACGGTGGCTTCGGGCACGTCGACGCCGACCTCGATGACCGTCGTCGCGACGAGCAAGCGCGCCGCGCCGCTGCGGAAGCGCGCCAGGCGCGCGGAGCGCTCGTCGGGCGGCAGGCGGCCGTGCACGAGCTCGATGCCGAACGCCGCGAGATCGGAGCGCGTCAGCTTCGCGAACGCGCGTTCCGCGCTCGCTTCGCCGCTCGTCGAGGGCCGTTCGTCCGCGCTCTCGTGTTCGTCGGACTCGACCGACGCGCCGATGCGCGGGGCGACCCAGTAGACGCGCTCCCCCGCGCCGAGCCTCTCGCGCAGGAACGCGGGCACGCGCTGGCGGTCGCCCGCGCGCACCCAGCGCGTGCGCACCGTGCCGCGTCCCGGCGGGCGCTCGCGCAGGACGCTGGTGTCGAGATCGCCGTAGAGCGAGAGCGCCAGCGTGCGCGGGATCGGCGTCGCCGTCATCAAGAGCACGTGCACGTCGCTCCCCTTCTCGATCAGGCGCGCGCGCTGCGCCACGCCGAAGCGCTGCTGCTCGTCGATCACCGCCAGCGAGAGCTGCGCGAAGCGCACGTCCTCGCCGAAGAGCGCGTGCGTGCCGAACGCGACGTCCGCCATGCCGCTCTCGAGCTGCGCGAGCACGCTGCGCCGCTCCGCCGCCGGAATCGAGCCGGTGAGCAACACGGCGTGCACACGCGAGGCTTTCAGGCGCTCGCGCAAGCCCTCGAAGTGCTGCTCCGCGAGCAGCTCGGTGGGCGCGACGAACGCCGCTTGTCCACCCGCGCGCGCGACGGCGAGACAGGCGTAGACTCCGAGCGCGGTCTTGCCCGAACCCACGTCGCCTTGCAGCAGCCTGCGCATCGGCACGCCGCGCGCGAGATCGCCGCGCAGCGCGGAAGCGATCGCGTCCTGGCCCGCGGTGAACGTGAACGGGAAACAGGCGCGCAGTTCGCGCTCCTCGTCCTCCGTGAGCGCGACGCGCAACGATCGCCCCTGACGGCGCTCCTGGCGACGCGCATGCAGCCGCCCCTGCAGCCGCAACAGCGCTTCGAGCGCGAGACGACGGCGCGCGCGCGCGAAGAGCTCGAGGGACTCCGGTGCGTGCGCGATCCGCACCGCATCGTGCAGCGGAGGGAGGTCGCGCGCCGCGAGCTGCTCGGCGGGCACGTGCTCCTCGACGGAAGCGCAGAGGCGCGCGGAGAGCTCGCGTACGAGCGCTCCGATGCGTTCCGCCGACAGACCGTCGACGGAGGGATACACGAGGGTGATCGATCCGGACGGAGCGAGCGGACGATCGGGTTTCCCGAAACGCGGCGAGAGCAGCACCGGGCCTCGCGAGTGACCGAGGCGTCCGCGCAGCGCGAGCTCCGCGCCCACCGCGAACTGGTGGCGCAACCACGGCTGGTTGAAGAACAACGCGGTGACCTCGCCGCTCGCGTCCGCCAGCGTGACGCGCAAGGTGCTGCGACCGCCGAAGCGCTGCAGGCTGACGCGCGTCACTCGACCGCGCACGCCGACTTCGCTGCCCTGGCGCCCGAGCGCGGACGCGATCGGGAGCTCGTCCGCCTCCGCCGCGGCGCGACGGGGCAACAGGAAGAGCAGGTCGCGCAACGTGCGCACGCCGATGCCGGCGAGCGCGCGGGCGCGAGCGGGACCGATGCCGGGCAACACGGAAACCGGCGAGCTGCATTCGAGCAGCGGCTCTCTCTCTTTCGTCGTCGTCTCCCTCGCCGGCATCCGGCCCATGGTAGGCGCGCGGCGCGGCGATTGAAGCGCGGCGCCGCGAAGTGCGCAGGCCGTCGCTCGCGCATCGGCGCGCCGAGAGGCGAGAGCTGCGCCGCGCGGATCGAGACGCTTGCACTCGAACGCTCGTCGATGGGCGCGCGCTGCCGCGTGATCGCAGTCACGCCTGTTGGCGAAGCAGCTTTCCCCACTCTCGTGCACGCCAGTTCGGCATGATCGAGATTCTTGGCAAGCGGTGTGCTGCCGGGACGCGCGCTCAGCGTCTATGGACTTGCCATGCGGCATCGCGCTCAGGGGAAAGCTCATCGCGAGGCACGAAACGCGTTGAGGAGCGTGGGTGTCCGGACTCGTGGCCCGATTCGTGGCTCCGTCGTGAGTAGTTCTCCCTCGCGTGTCGAACGCCGGGAGAGCTACTGTGGCGGGGGGCCGATCCTGACGGTCCTCCGCCACCCTTTCTCCTTCGTCGTCGAGCTCCTCGACGCACGCTGTGCCGACTCAGAGCTCGGGGCTGGGGCGAGCGCCTTCGGCGGCGACGCGCAGCTCGCGAGCGGCGACGCACACGGCCCGCAGCTCGGCCAGTGCAGCGGGGCTCGGGAACGCACCGAAGCTCGCCGCGCTCTCGCCGGGATCGTCGAGGTCGCCCAGCCCGCTCGATGGCGCGAAGGTGCGCACGTGCTCCAGGATCCGATCGCGAACCGCCGGGGCGTTGTCGAGCCCCGCCAGAGTGACGCGATGTCCCTGCGATGCGCCCCGATGACCTGGCGCGCTCGTCGCCCCTCCGGCCGTGTCGACGACCAGGTCGCTGATGCGGAAGAGCCGTTGGAGCGGGCCCTGTTCGATGCGGACGTTCTGCACGTTGGCAAAGGTCAGCGTCATCTCCGTCACGGTCCAGCTGCCTTGCCGGACGCGCAGCGAACGATCGGTGATGACGTAGAAGCGCAGGTCGTAGTCGAGCCTCACGAGGAACAGGGACAAGGCGAGCAGGGCGGCGACCGCGCTCGCCGCTGCGACGAGCGCCACGATCACGGCCCAATGGCGCGCGGCGGCTGGAGCGAAGACCAGCACGCCGAACGCGCCGCTGAATGCGACGAGCGCCGCGACGCAACCGACGAAGACACCCAGCAGGCGATAACTCAGGTAGCGCGGACTCGCGCGCACGATCTCGATGGACCGGTAGACCCCTTCGGGAGCGCGCGGGGCAACGGTGGGCACGCGCAGCGCGCGCGCGACGAGTTCACGCACGCTCGAGTACATCGCTCACGCCCTCCGGCCTTCGATCGCGCGTCGGGTTGCCTCGAGCTCGTGCTTGAGATCGCGCAACAGACCGAGCAACTCGGCGTCGCCCGGGCGCGAACCGCTCGCACCTGCGAGCACGGACGCATCCGGGCCGGCGGACTCGGGCGCCCGGGCACTCTCGTGACCGCGCATGCGCCGATAGAGGAACTCGCGCACCGCGTCGTGATCCCGGATCCCCTCGAGCGCGAGCTCGGCCGCCTGTCCGCCCGACGCCGTCTGCACCTGGATCGTCGCGATTCCCAGCCAGCGCTCGACGAGGTTGCGCTTGACGTGGATGTCCTGGATGCGCTTGTACGTGAGATGGATCTCGCGCCGGAACAGGATCCCCCACGACGCGCTGATCCCCTCCGTGTCCAGTCGGTAGCGCAGCGTGTGGAACTTGAAGTAGAGCGGCACCCAAACGATCGGCGCCACGCAGAGGCTGGCGAGCGCATAGGCAGAGTAGAGCCACAACAGGTTCCGATGCGGCCGCGTCAACCCGAGGACCTCCGCGTCCACCCCCACCCGAAGCGGGGTCGTCGTCTGTCTCCCACCGTCGCGCGAACTCATCGCGCCCATCGTAGGGGCGCCGATTGCTCGACGGCCACTCCCGTCGAGCTCACGATCGCCCCGTCGGAGTCGTCGGCGACGTGCGAGCGCATCCGCCCACCCGAACGAAAGCGACCTTCGATCCGTGCGCCGAACACCCTGTGGCGTCCGGGGCGGCGAGCGAGATCGATCCGTCGTTCGTCGGCGTGCGCCGCGTCGGTCGAACTCGTCGCGGCCAGCCGCTCCGTCGTCAAATCCCCGAAAGTCCGCCAGATTCTTGAAAGATCTTCCACTTTGACGCCGCTATGTTGGCGCGCTCGTCGTCGATCCCTGGCGCCTGTTGTCGGCAGGCAACCGGCGCCGCTCGCCGCGATCCGATCCCGCTGCACGATTCGACTCGACGTCGGTCGTCTCGGGGCGGCAGAGGGCGCGACGACGCTTCGATCGCTCCTGGCAGTTCCGCGTTCCGAATCTCGCCGTGCCGCGTGAGTTCGCTCACGGGGCACGCCTCCGTCGTTCCACTTCGATTCCCATGCGTCATCGCCTTGGTCCCTGGCTGGTCACGGCCCTGCTCTGCGTTCCGAGCTTCGCCCAGAGCGAGGAGTTCAATCGCGAGCGCACCGCGCAGCGAGCCGTGCTGGTCGAACGGCTGCTCAAACTCGCCACCTGGTGTCAGGAGCAGCAGATCTTCGTCGAGCGCGACAAGGTCTGGCGTCAGGTGATCGAGATCGACGCGAACAACATGGAGGCGCGCAAAGGACTGCGCTACGCGCGCAATCAAGACGGAACGTGGAAGGATCCGCCGACACGTTCCGTTCAGAACATGAACAAGAAGGCGTTGGAGGAATTCCCCGCCAAGCGCAGCGAGGCCGTGCGGCCGTACCGCGACGCGCTGCTGGAACTCCTGCCGAAGGAAACGGACCCGGACATCGTCGCGAGAGGTCTCTACGCCGACGTGCTGGCGCTCGACCCCGACGACGCTCGGATCCACGAGCTTCAAGGCGACGTCAAGGACGGCGACCGGTGGATGCTCACTGCGTGGAGCTGTGCGGTGACGGCCAATGCACTGCGTGTCCTCGGGTGCGGCGGGTCTGCCGACTGCGAGAGTCTGGCGCGCACTCTCGTCGCCTGTCGCACGGCGGTCGGCGGCATCTTCGGCGTCGAGCTGAAGCAACCCGAGGTGTTCAACTTCTACGTCGTGTCCGGCACGGCGGCGAAGAACGCGTTCCTCGAGCGCTACCCGCTCGGAGAGGACGCGCGCAACTTCTTGAGCAAGTCCCCCGGCGGAGGACTCCCCGGCGGCAATTGCACCGTGCTCTTCGAAGCGGACGGCAAACGGCGCACGGACTGTGCGGTGCGCAACGCGATCTCCCACTATCTTTGGCTCAACTTCGGCGTCCACGACCGCAATGGCTGGGCGTGGGAAGGGCTCGGCATCTACTTGACGCGCGAGCTCGTCGGAACGCGCTTCACCTGGTATTCGCTCGCCGGGCCGAATGCCAACGCACTCAAGACCAGCCTGCTCGTGCCCGAATCGAATTGGATGAACGAGGGGTTGAAGGTCCTCGGCAGCGCCGACCTCGCAGCAGTGCTGGCCAAACCGGTTTCGGAGTTCGGGCTCGAAGACATGCTCGTCAGCTACGTGTTCGGCGCGTACCTGATCGAGGGTCAGCCGGACAAGGCCGCTGAGTTCCTTCGGCGGGCTGGCAAGGATGCCAAGCCGGAAGAGATCTCACGTGGCGTCTTCGGTTGGTCGATGCCCACGCTGCAAGATCACCTCGTTCGTTGGCTCCAGGAGAGACGCTGAACATGAGATCGCTCGCAATCACCACTCGCATCGCCGTCCTCTGTCCTGCTGTCGCACTCCTCGTCGCCGTCGCTGGAGCGACAACCGCGTTCGGCGCGTCCACAGCATCCAGCGCCGCACCGGGCGCGGCCGGCGAGGACGTCATCGTGACGTGGAAGGGCAAGAGCTACGCTTCGGCGGAATTGCCCGCGACGCTCGGTGAACCGCAGAAGAAGGCGCTCTTCGCCTGGATTCCGTGGGCGCGCGAGCACGACTACCGTTTCGATTTCGACGCGCAGGGTCGCGTGGTGGTGATGTCCTCCAACAAGGGGAGCTCGGCCGAAAAACGGATGCAGATCGTCGGCCGGACGGAATCGTGGTTCGACGGGCTGCTGCCGCCGCCCGGAGCGACCGCGACGACGAACGCTCCCGCGTCCGCGGGTTCGGGGGCGTCCTCGGCGGGCATTCCCGAGGATCCGGAAGCCGCGCCGGCCGGCGCTCCCAAGCCTGCGTCGGCTCCGGCGGTTGCACGACCCTCGTCCACGGACGGCCCGACGGCCGTCATGCTCGTGGTGCGGACCGAGAAGGAGTTCGCGAGCGTTCTCGAGGCGCTCGCCGAACGCAATCCGGGTTTGCGCGACTGGGCCAAGACGGCGACGAAGCACACCGGCTTCGTGGTCGAGGAAGGACTGTGTGGAGCCTACGTCGAGAACGCGGCGGGTCAGGAGGAGTGGAACCCCGACCACGAGCTCGTGAACCGCATCGCGCAGTTGCTCGTGCTGCGCCGCTTCGGGCAGATCCCGTTCTGGCTCTCGCAGGGCATCGCGTGGGAAGCGGAAACGAACTTCGACGGCGCGCTCTACTGCTTCCCCTACCGCGAAGAGTTCGTCGGCGTCGGAGAGCACACCGGTTGGCCCAGCGAGATCCGCAATCAGTTCAAGGATCGCGCGACCCGACCGCTCGCGCTCGACGAGGTTGCCACGTGGAAGCGCGGCAGCTTCGACGGTTCGGCGGCTCACATCGCCTGGGCAACCGTGCACTTCATCGCCGTGAATCAGCCCACGAAGTTCGCGGCCCTCTTGACCGAGTTGCGCGCGCTCCAGGACCAGGAAGGGCGCAAGAAGACCGGCGCCAACACCTGGGAACGCATCACGGACTACGAGATCCCGGCCGCGAAGCAGCAACAGCTCTTCGTGAAGCACCTGGGCAAGGACTTCTTCAAGGAAGCGACCAACTGGTTCCGCAAACCCGACAGCGCGCCCAAGAGCGTGACGCCGAAGAGCGCGGCGGAGCAGTCGCGCTCGCGCGACCAGTCCAAGCCCCGCTGAGCTGACACGCCGCGCGTCAGGGACCGCCGCGTCCGTCGCCGGTGCACGGCGTCAGGCCCCGCCGAACCGGCCTGCGCGGGTGATCGGGCGAAGGCTCGCTGCATTCGCAGCTTGAGACTGGTCCGGGCGCGGCATTCAATGGTCGCCGGCGTCGCGCGCTCGACTCCCCGAGTCGGCCGCCGACACGCCCGGATCATGGAGCTGCGCTTCTTCGGTGCCCTGGGAACCACGACGGGCTCGTGTCACATGTTGCGGGTCGGCGGCCAGTCGATCCTGCTCGACTGCGGCATGTTCCAGGGCCGGCGCAGCGAAGCGTGGACGCTCAACGAACGCTTCGGCTTCGATCCCACGCGCGTGGGCGCCGTGCTGCAGTCGCACGCGCACATCGACCACTCCGGCAAGCTGCCCATGCTCACGCGCCGCGGCTACCGCGGGCCGATCTACGCGACGCCGGCGACGCGCGATCTGTGCGAAGTCATGCTGCACGACAGTGCGCGCATCCTGCTCGCCGACGCCCAGCACCTGAACCGACAGCGCATCCGCAAGAAGCTGCTCGCGCGGCGGATGGAGACCCGGCGTCGCGCCGAGGAACGCCGCCTGCGACGCGCGCAACGGCACTACCGAGGCCGTCGAGCTCACGCCTCGGACTCCGACGCCGCGGCCGAACAAGCGGACATCGCGATCCGCGCCGGGAACTCCCCCGAGCTCGTCATCCCCGTCGCGAGCCGCAATGCCCGCTTCCGGTTGCCCGGTGAATCCAACCTTCCGGAGCGCGAAGTCCTGCCGCTCTTTCTCGACGAGGACGTCGACGACGCGCTCGCGCTCTTCACGACGCGCGTGTACGGCGAGTGGTTCGACGTCACGCCGCAGGTGCGCGCACGGTTCCACGACGCCGGACACATCCTCGGCTCGGCCTGGATCGAAGCGGAGATCCGCGACCAGGCGCGGCTCGTGCGCCTGGTGTTCACCGGCGACTACGGCCGACGAGGGCAGCCCATCCTGCGCGACCCCGAGCCCCTGACCCCCGCCCATGTGTACGTGTGCGAGTCGACCTATGGCGACCGCGTGCATTCCCCGTTCGAGAGCCTCGAGAACGACCTGGCCGACGCCGTGAGCCGCCTGGCCACGCGCGGGCGCGGGCGCCTGCTCGTGCCCGCGTTCGCCGTCGGCCGGACGCAGAACGTGCTCTACACGCTGGCGCGGATCTTCCGCAATCGGCGTGCTCCGCCGGTGCGCATCGTCGTCGACAGTCCGCTCGCGACGGCCGCGACGCGCATCGTGCTCGCCCACCCGGAGTGCTTCGACGACGAAGCGCTGATCGAGTACCGCCACTTCGAGAGCGACCCGGAGTTCCGCCGCTGGCTGCACTTCACCGACTCGGTCGACCAGAGCAAGGAGCTCAACACCGACCCGCGTCCCACGCTGATCCTCTCGGCCTCGGGGATGATGGAGTCGGGCCGGATCCTGCACCACCTCGCCTGGCACGTCGGAAGCCCCGATACAGAGATCCTCATCGTCGGCTTCCAGGCCCAGCACACGCTCGGCCGGCGACTGCTCGACGGCGCGACCACGATCCGGCTGCTGGGCATGGAGCACGCGGTGCGCGCGCGCATCACGCCGCTGCTCGGATTCTCCGCCCACGCGGACAAGAACGAGCTGCTCGCGGCGCTCGAGCCGCACGTCACCGAGGCCCAGGCCGTGTTCCTGGTGCACGGCGAAGAGGACCAGCGAACGCCGCTGGCGCGCGAGCTCTCGGCGCGCGGCTTCCGGCGCGTCGAGTGTCCCGTGGACTCGCGCGTCTGGCGCGTGTGACGGGCGCGCCTTGATCGTCGCGCCGCGCCGTTCCGTGGCTGGCGCGACCTCGCGCGCAACCGCTTCGCCCGTCTGTTCGGGTTGCGGGCCTTGGCCCGCGCTGCGAGCGGCCGAGGCATCCGGCGACCCGGGAGGTCGGAGCAGCACTGCGTCGAGGATCGTCGAACGGCGCGCGTCAGCTCCTCGACGACGGCACCGCTCCGGTCGATCGCCGCCGCGCGGCGCGGAGAACCCCGTGCCGAGCACGCTGGACCGGCGCGTTCCGCCCGTCAGACTGTCGCGCCGCCGCCGACGATGTCCCCGCACCTCACGAACGAACGCGAGAGCCGCTTGCTGCGCGCGGCGTGGATCGTGGCCCTGGTCGTGCTCGGCGCCGCCGCATGGCTGTGGTCTCGGGCGGTCACGCCAGGGGAATGGTCCGCCACCGCGGTGGCCGCGGCGGGCTTCGTGTCCGTCCCGGGCAAGTTCGTCGTCTTCTGGGGCTGCAGCAAGACGTCGCCGCTGGGGCCGTGGGGCCTCGTCGTGCTCGGCATCTTCGTCGACCTCGTGTTCGCGTTGACGCTGGCGACGCTGCTCCAGCCCCTGGGCCGATTGCCGCGCGTGGGGCCGTGGCTCAAACGCGCCCACGATCGTGCCGCGACGGTGCTGGAGGAGTACCCGCGCCTGGGTCGCATGGCCTTCGTCGGCGTGACCCTCTTCGTTTTCCTGCCGCTGCCGGGCACGGGAGTCATCGGCGGCACATTCGCGGGCCAGCTGCTCGGTTTGACGCGCTCGCAGACCGTCGCGGCGATCGGCTTGGGATCGCTGCTGACGCTGGTGCTCTTCGCCGCCCTCGCCGACGCGCTCGGTGCCGAAGCGCAGACGCTGCTCGCGAATCCATGGATCGCGGTCGGGTCGGCCGCGGTGCTCGCGTTCGTCATCCTGCTCGCCTATCGACGCGTGCGCTCCGTGTTGCGGCGCGCTTGATCGCCGGCGAGCGCGCGACTTTTTGCCTGCGCAGGCTCGGAATCCGCACGAGCAGCGGGTAAAGGGAGACACCGCTCCATGCGCTAGCGTTCCCCGCCCATGTCGTCGCAGGATCTCGATTCGGAAGCCGCGCAAGCGGTCGAGGCCGCCGACCTGCGCGACGCGTGGTCGGTGCTCGATCCGCTCGACCGCGTCGAGGGCTTCCGCGCGCTCGGATCCGCCGAGGCCGAGGCCTTCTTCCTCGAGCTCTCGGCGCTCGACCGCGCGCCGCTCCTGCTCGGCCTGCCGACGATCGAGCAGCGCTGGTGGATCCGCGCGCTCGCGCCCGACGACGTCGCCGACGTGATCCAGGCGGCGCCGGTCGAGGAACGCTCGAAGCTCACGGCGCTGCTCGACGAGGCCACGCGCCGCGAGATCAATGCGCTGCTCGCCTACTCCGAGGACGAGGCCGGCGGGTTGATGAACCCGCGCTACGCGCGCCTGCGTCCGGACATGAGCGTCGACGAGGCGATCAGCTACCTGCGGCGCCAGACGCGCGAGCGGGTCGAGAGCATCTACTACGCCTACGTGCTGGACGACCACCAGATGCTCGCGGGCGTCGTGAGCTTCCGCCAGCTGATGATGGCGCGCGGCGACGCTCGCGTGCGCGACGTGATGGTCACCGACGTCATCACCGTGCACGAGGAGATGGACCAGGAGGCCGTCTCCAGGGTCTTCGCCGAGTCCGACCTGCTCTCCGTGCCCGTCGTCGACGCGCAGGGACGCATGAAGGGCATCGTCACCGCCGACGACATCGTCGACGTCGTGCGCGAGGAGGCCACGGAGGACATCCAGAAGATCGGCGGTAGCGCCGCGCTCGAAGCCCCGTACCTGCAGGTGGGCTTCGTCGACATGATGAAGAAGCGCGCGGGCTGGCTGACGCTGCTCTTCGTGAGCGAGATGTTCACCGCCAGCGCCATGGGCGAGTTCGAGGACGACATCAAGCGCGCGTCGGTGCTCGCGCTGTTCATCCCGCTGATCGTCTCGAGCGGCGGCAACTCCGGTTCGCAGGCCTCGACGCTCGTCATCCGCGCGATCGCGCTCGGCGAAGTGCGCCTGCGCGACTGGTGGCGCGTCTTCGTGCGCGAGCTCACGCTCGGCGCCACGCTGGGCACGCTGCTCGGCGGGCTCGGCTTCGCGCGCGTGTGGGCCTGGCAGCACCTCTTCCACCACCCCAAGGCCGCGGAGCTCCCCGAGTACGCGGGGCAAGGCTACTACGGCGAGCACTACCTGCTCGTCGGCGTGACGGTGCTCGTCTCGGTGCTCGGCATCGTGCTCTGGGGCACGCTCTCGGGCGCACTGCTGCCCTTCGCGCTGAAGGCCGCGAAGCTCGACCCCGCGACGGCCTCGGCACCGCTGGTCGCGACGCTGGTCGACGTGACCGGGATCATCATCTACTTCACGTCCGCGACCTTGATCCTGCGCGGCACGTTGCTGTGAATCGATGACGATCCACGAGTGGCGGCGCGGCGAGTACACGGTCAGCACCGATCGCGCGCGCCTGCAACCGGCGGTGATCCACGGCTACCTGACGCGCTCCTATTGGTCGGCGGAGATCCCGTTCGAGACCGTGAGGCGCGCGCTCGAGCACTCGCTCAACTTCGGACTGTACAAGCGCGACGCGCAGGTCGGCTTCACGCGCGTCGTCACCGATCAGGCGACGTTCGCCTGGATCTGCGACGTGTTCGTGCTCGAGGAAGAGCGCGGGCGAGGACTCTCCAAGTGGTTGATCGAATGCGTGCGCGCGACGCCCGAGCTCGCGGGTCTGCGCCGCTCCCTGCTCGCGACGCGCGACGCCCACGGACTCTACGCGCGCTTCGGTTTCACGCCGCTCGCCGCGCCGCAGCGCTGGATGGAGATCGCCGATCCGCAGATCTACGAGCGGCAACGGCGCGAGCGCGAGCGCGAGTCGCGCTGAACGAGCGGCCGAGTCCACGCGCCGGCGCTCGCGAGCGCGCTCACTGCGCCTCGCCCGCCGCGCGCAGGTCGCGCAGGAGCCGCGCCGTGGCTTCGTCGTCCTCGAGACGGTGATCGTGCGCTCCAACCCCCTCGTCGCCCGGATCCGTGCTCCAGCGGCCGAGCAGCACGCCGCGCAGCACGTCGCGCGCGCCGGGCACGAGCTGCACGAGGCGCTTGAACGGTTCTTCGCGCGACTCGTCGCTCGCCGAGCCCGGTCCGATGCGCGGCGTGTGCACCGTGTCGTTGCGCTCGAAGCTCGCGCCGACGATCGCGAGCGGACGGCCGCTCGCGCGAGCGACGCGCGCTCCCGCGTCGCAGGCGCGGCGCAGGTTCTCCATCGCCGCGGTCAGCGCCGCCTCGCGCGTCGCGAAGGCCGCATTCTGGAAGCGCACGCGCGGCTCGAGCGCGACGAGATCGAGCTCGGGCCAGAAGCCGATCAGCTCCGCCTCGTCGTCGGACGCCGCGACGAAGGTGAGCTGGCCCGCGTAGGCGGCGCGCGCGGCGGTCACGACCTTCGTCCAGCCCGCGCGCTTCCAGTCGAGCTCGGCCGGCTGCGCGCGCCGGCCGAAGACGAGCATGCGCGAGGTCTCCGGCAAACCCGTGCCGAGCGAGAGCACGTCGAAGCCGCCGAGCTCCGCGAGCAGCGCGTAGTGCAGCGCGAACTCGCGATAGTCGGCGAAGAAGCGCGACCACGCGGCCTCGTCGCCGCGCAGCCAGCTCCCGCTCCACGTTCCCGCCGCGCCGCTCAGGAGTTGCGGCAGGAGCCAGGTCGAGTGTCCGCGCGCGCGCGCTTGCGCCGCCGCGACGAGCAGCGCTACGTCGCCTTCGCGCGCACCGCACGCGGGCAGGCCAGCGCCCGCGCTCGCGGGCAGTCCGCCGGGCGCTAGCGCGTAGCTCGTGAGCGCGACCGCGTTCGCGCCGCGGCGCGCGGCCGCGTCGAAGCTCGCGTCGCAGGCGCGCGTGCCGAATCCGTTCCGCTGCACCCACGCGGGCTCTTCGACGCACAACCCGACCGACCACGCGGAGAGCGTGCGGCGGCTGCGTTCCGTCGCGTGCACGGCGGCCTGCCACGGTTCGATCTTCGAGAGCCACTGCGTGAAGAGCGTTTCGAGCTCCGCGCCCGCGTCGAGACGCCGCGTGCCGCGCCACAGCTGGCGCACGTAGTCGATCCCGCGCGCCTCGATCAGCGCGCGCCACAACGCGGCGCGCATCGGCTTCACGAGATGCGGCGAGTGGAAGAGCGCGGCGCGCGCGTCGACGAGTTCGCTCGCGGAGAGCGCGACCTTCGCCTGCGCGAGCCACCCGATCCAGGAAGCGAGCGCGCGCCCGAGATACGCATCGGCGCCGTCGTAACGCGCCGCGTCGGCCATCCACTCCTCGACCGGATCGCCCAGGCGGCGCACGGCCGTCAGCAGCGCCATCTCGGCGCCCGCGTCATCGCACGCGCCCGCGGCGAGCAGCGCGTGCACGCTCTGTCCGTGCAGGTCGAGCCGCGCGAGCTCGCGCGCGCCGGTCCAGGTCTCGAAGTCCTCGAGCTGCGCGTGCAGCACGAGCGTGCAGGCGTAGGGCGTCTCGCTCGGCGAGACCCAGGCCGCCGCGCGGGACGCGGCGCGCGCGCAGGCTTCCATGTAGGCGCTCGCGCGCGCGGGCTCGATCTCCCGCGCCATCGAGCCGGCGAAACCGGGCGCGTTCGCGGGCAGCTCGACGTAGCCGCGGCGCAGGCGCGTGCGCTCGAGCGCGTGGCGCACGACGCGATCCGCGCGCGCGCGGCCGTCACGCGTCAACGGCATGCTCAGCGCGGGCTCGCCGCGGTGCAGCACGCGCAGCTGTGGCTTCCAGCCCGCGAGCGGCTCGACCACGTCGTGACGCAGCTCGCGCGCGTCGTTGCCGAAGAAGAGCGTCACCGGCAGTCCGGCGCGGTCGGGATCCTCGAAGGTGGCGATGAAGGCGTCGCCGGGATCGTCGAAGTGCTGGCCGAGCACGCGAAAGCACCCGGCGCGCGGAAATTCGATGCCCGCGCGAGCCGCGAGGATCACGAGCAGCGGATCGGCGGCGGTGCCGATGACCACGCGCGCGTGTCCGCGCGGACTCTCGTCGGGCACGTCGACGACGCGCAGCACGAGCTCGTCCTCGCGCGCGACGCGCGACGCGAGCACGGCGCAGTGCTCCTCGATCGGCCCGTCGCGCACGATGACGTCGACCGTGCGAGCGGTGAGCAGGTTGCGCATCAGCGCCGCGCCCGCGTTGTCGTCGTCGACCGGCTGCAGGCGCGGGCCGCAGCCCCCGAGCAGCGCCGTCCACGCGAGCAGCGCCGTGCGCGCGAGGATCGCGAGCGGAACGGCTCGATGTGCGGGACGCGAGGAGCGCATGCGGGCGCGGCGCAGTGTAGCCGCGCGCCGCCACGGGTGACACGGCGCACGCGGCGCGCTCACTCCCACTCCGCGCGACGCACGAGGAACGCGCGGCGATCGCCGCTCGCGACCGTGTCGAGCACGACGTCGAGGTCGGGCTGGAACGAGGTCTGCGGTCCCGAGAACGTGTTCGGCGTTAGAGCCCAGACGATCGCGAGCGGGCTCACCCGGCGCGTAGCGCCGAGTGGATCAGGTCGCGCGGCGCCGGGCGCCCGCGAATAGAGATCGCGGAACGGAATTGCGTTGGGATCGTAGACGAGCGGATTGTCCGTCGACGACGTGCGCCAGGCGCGCGCGTCGCCGAGGTAGCCGAACTCGGGGAACGCGAGCACGTGCAAGAGCGGCCAGTTCGCGACCACGACCGTCTTCTCGCGATCCATGGGCTCCAGCGCGCGCGCGAGCTTCTGGTCGAGCACGAGATCCTCGCGGTACTCCATCGAGCGCTCGAGGATGTAGCCGTCGTTGCCCGGGATCTCCGTGGCGATGCCCGGCACCTGCCAGCCGCTCGGACGCGCCGGATAGAAGTTCCCGTTCCAGTTGAGCGCGTGATAGCCGATCGCGAACACGAAGAGGCCGCGGCGCACGGTCGTGTGCGCTTCGCTGCCGTGCAGCGCGAGCGCGAGCCACATCAAGAGGAACGGATACGCCTGCAGGAAGTAGCGCGGCAGCGGGTTCGTGTACTGGCCGTAGAACAAGAGGAACGCGAGCAGGAATACGCCGCACTGCACCTGGATCCAGCGCGCGTGTCCGGCGAGCATGCGCTTCACGAGCAGCGGCACTCCGATGAGGAAGATGCCGATCGCCAGGCCGAACTCCGGCACCATCCAGATCACGCGGCCGAAGAGGCGCTTCCAGCCGCCGAAGAGCTCCACGTACGCCGGCGCGGTCGCGTAGCGCTGCAAGAGCAGCACCTGCGCACAGAAGAGCGCCAGCAGCAGCGCGTGCGACCACGCCCCGTTGCGCGCGCGCTTTCGATCCGCCGCGTTCGAGGCCTCGGTGCCCAGACCACACCAGCGCGGCCGCCACGCGAGCAGCACGCAACCGACCAGGTTCGCGCCGATCAGGATCACCGCCGTCGGCTTGACGAGCAACGCGCACAGCGCCCACAACGCCGCGCGCTGGAAGCTCCGCCGATCGAGGGCCGCGAAGGACAAGGCCGTGAACGCGACCAGCGGCATGTCCATGTTCATCTGGCTGGCGAGCGACTGGAGCATCGGCGCGCTGACGAACACGCACAAGAGCAGCAGTCCCGCGGGCGCCGGCAAGCGCCGCTTGGCGACCGAGAACAGTGCCGCGGCGGCGACGGCCGCGCAGACCATGCTCACCAGGTGCAGCACGACGAACATCGCCGCGCGCGAGATCCCCGACGCGTACAGCGCGCCGATCAACGACGGGTAGACGCTGAACGGATAGACGTTCGGTCCGCCCTGCGTGTAGACGGGCTCCTCGGTCAGCAGCCGCCAGGCATCGAACCCGTGCCGCGAGAGCCACAATCCCTGCGGGAACGCCCCCATGAGCGCGTCCCAGTACGGCGGGTCCTGGAGCGTGTAGCCGCGCGTCGCGAGAAGCAGCACGAACACGAGTGCGCCGGCGACGAGCGGACGCGTCCTGCCTTCGAGCTTCGCGAGGACGTCGAGCATCGCGTTCAACGTCCTTGCGGACGGCGCTCGCACTCGGCTGCGTTCTGCAGCACGTAGAGCTTCATGTACTTCAAGCGCCCGTAGTACGCCGAGAGGTACGCCTGCACGAGACCGCGCCAGCCGAGCAGGAACCCGAGCTTGAGCACGTAGGAGCGGAAGAAGCGCGCCATCGGGCGCAGCGTGATGTCGAAAGCGCTCGCCCGCTTGCCGCGCTGGAAGAGCCCGTCCGCCATGATCGTCGTGTACTTGTCGATCGTGCGCAGGTGCTCACCGAAGTTCCGATAGGGATGGTGGAGCAGATTCCCGCGCAAGGTTCCGGGAGCTCCGTCGAGCTCCACCCGATCGTGAGGGTTGTGGCCGCCCCAATGCCCGCGACGGCGATCGAAGAGCCGCAGCTGATGGTCGGGATACCAGCCGCCGCGCGTCATCCATCTCCCGAGGTACGACGAAAGGCGTGGAAAGCGCCAGCCGGGATGATCCGGAAAGCCGGCGTCGCGCAACGCGAGGATCTCGATGCGCAGGTCATCGGAGATGCGCTCGTCGGCATCGACGCAGAGAACCCAGTCGTTCTGCGCCGCGCGGATCGTGAACTCCTTCTGCGCGACGTGTCCGGGCCAGTCGCGCTCGATCACGCGGGCGCCCAGCGACGCGGCCACCTCGCGCGTCCTGTCCTTGGAGTGCGAGTCGACGACCAGGATCTCGTCGCAGAAGTCGAGCGAGCGCAGGCAGTCCTCGATGCGATCCTCCTCGTCCATCGCGATGATGCAGGCGCTGATCGCGGGGCGTAGGGCGGCGCTCACGTGCGGCTCTCCAAGACGAGCTCTCGATACAGTTTTTCGTAGCTCGCGACCATCTGCTCGGCGAGGAAACCCTGCGCGACGCGGCGCGGACCGCCGGCGGCGAGGCGTTCGCGCAGTGCGCGGTCGGCGCAGAGCGATTCCAGCGCGCGCGCGAGCGCCGACGGATCATCGGGCGGCACGAGCAGGCCGCTCTCGCCGTCGACGACGGCTTCGGCGAGGCCGCCGACGCAGCTCGCGACGACCGCGCGACCGGCGGCCATCGCTTCGAGCGCGCTGACGCCGAGCCCTTCGCGCCGCGCGGGCAGCGCGAAGACGTCGCAGGCGCCGAGAAGATCCGCCGCGTCGTCACGCCGGCCAAGGAAGCGCACGCGCTCGCTGAGCCCGCGATAACGCGCGCGCTCCTCGAGGTTCTTGCGCTCCGCGCCGTCGCCGGCGATCCAGACGCGCACGCGATCGTTGACCTCCGAGATGCGCGCCTCGGGAGCGCCGAGCGCATCGATGAGCACGTCGATCCCCTTGCGCTCGACCAGCGCCGCGAGCGTGAGCACGACGATCTCGTCATCGCGCGCGCCGAGCTCCTCGCGCACGGCCGCGCGCGAGCGCTTGGGCACGAGCGCGCGCGGATCGACGGCGCTGTGGATGAGCTCGATGCGCGCAGGCGCCACGCCGCCCGCGATCAAGCACTCGCGCACGGGCGTCGAGATCGCGACGACGCGCTTGACGAGCTTCTCGTAGATCAATCGATTGCGCGCATTGCGCCGCACCTCGCGATCCATGCGCCGCGTCGTGAGCACGGGGAGCTTGCTCCCGCGCGCCGCGAGACCGCCGAGCCACGTCGCGCGGCCGGTGTGCAGGTGGAGCAGCGACGGTCGCTCGCTGCGCAGTCGCCGGCGCAAGCGCAGGATGCTGGCGAGATCGAAGTCGGAGCTCAAGCGGATCGGCCACACGTCGAAGCCGAGCGCTTGCGCGCGCGCGAGGGCCTTGCTCCTCGGCGGCGCGCACAGGATCGAGCGGTGTCCGCGCGCGCGCAGACCATCCATCAAGAGGAAGATCTGCACCTCTCCGCCGGAGAAGCCGCGCTCGGCATCGACGTGCACGACGGTGAGCGCTTGAGCGACCATGCCCGGGGCGCGAGAGGCTAGCAGTTGGGAGCGCGAGCTTCGACGGGCGTGTGTGAGACCTGCGGAGCGGCGCGAGATTTCGCTTTCGATCGGACGCGAGCCGCGACGCGGCTCGACGACGCGCGCTCGGTGAGCACTACCTGCGCCCGTCGGAAGCAATGACAACGATCTTCGCGAGGCGCGGATCGGTGCAGACTTGACCGGAGACTAGCTCCAACCCTTCGAGCGTCACGGACTTCTGGTAGCCACCGATCGCTTTCAGCGTGAATGTGCCTGGACGGCTGGCGCCGAAGTGGAAGTGACCTTTGTCGTCGAGGCTGCACGCGAGTTCCTTCATTGGCTCCTGATCGCGAACCTCGTCCGCGCGCACGACGACGACGTGATAACGGTAGTTGACGCCCGGCGGCACGAATTCGACGTTGCCTTGCAGCGTTCCACCCAGGCCGAGTTGGAGGCGCAAGTCGCGCGCACCGGGCATGAAGGCGCTGGATTCACTGCGTTCGTAGCCCAAAGCGCTCGCGGCGATCTCCCAACGCAGATCGCGCGCGGGCAAGTGCTCGCCGAAGACTTCGAAGCTGCCATCCGCGTGTTCGTGGATGTCGATGTGCGCCTCGAAACGCAGGTCTTCGTTCGAAGGACCATGGACGTCGACGAAGACGTCGGGGTTCGCAAGCGGTTGTCCCCGCTCGTCGAGCACGACGCCGCGCGCGAGCTCGCTCATCGGCGCGAAGCGCACGTCGCCGACGTCGTTTTCCATCGGTCCGAGCGTCTCGCCGAGTTGTGGACGCGCTCGATGTCGGATGCCGCTCGTATCGCTGTACTCGAATTGGATCTGCGCGCCGGAATACCACGGTCCCGCGCGGACGGCGACAGGTACGCGGAATCGTCCATCGACGTTCGTCAGGAAGTCTCTCGCGGCGATGACCGCTAGGTCGCCTTTCAACTTCGGCGACCAGAACTTCGCTTCCTGGCTCGCGAGCGGACGTCCATGGGAATCGATGAGCCGTCCCGTCAGGATCGGCAGCGGATGCTCGACGACGAGCTCGAGCGTCGCCATCTCGCCAGCGCTCTGCGGACCGCGACCCACGACGTGAGCCGGTTGGAAGCCCGTGCGCCAACTCGATGCGCACAGCTCCATCCCCAAGCCAACTCGCTCGAAGATGGCAGCTTCGGGCTCGTTCACATCGGGCTCGAAGACCTCGTGACCGAACCCAGGCAACCCAAGCGTGCCGACATCGTCGGGACGCGCGAGCTGCACGTCTTCGGCGAGCAAAGGCTCTCCGTTCGGCCCACGCGCGCGCACCGCGACGCGACCGAGCGGCGGAAGCACGAGCTTCAGCGGCTCGCTCGATCCGCGTGCCGCGTCGAAGACCACGCGCGGAATGCTCGCGTCGTCGCGAGCTAGGATCACCGCGCGCAGGCACGCCTCTTCCGCTGCGAGACAGCTCTGCACGGCCGCGGCCCAGTGGCGCACCTCGATCCAACCGCGCGCGTCGGTGAACGCGCTCCAGTGATCGTCGCGCAACGAGCTCTCGCAGCTCAGCGCGACGGGGAATCCAGGCGCGGCGGCGCCGCTCGCATCCACGACCTGCACGCGCACGCTCGCATCGGGCTCGAGCTCGATCGTGAACGGTCCCTTCTCGCTGTCGCTGAAGTAGCTCTTCCCCCACCACCCGTCCACGCTCGCCGAGTACTCCGCCGGCAAGCTCGTGCGCGGCACGCGTGTCACGCCCGCTTCATCGGTGACGTAGATCGGCGTGTCCGCGAGCTCCGCCTCGGGATCGAGCACGCCGACCGCGAGCTCGCGTCGCACGTCGTCGCGCTCCGAATGCTCGAGCAGTCCGAGGCCACGCACGCGTGCCCCACTCACCGGCGCGCCGCTCGAACTCAAGACGACACACACCTCGACCCCGTCCTTCGGCGCGACGGCCACCGCGACGATCGGTTTCGCCTCGACTGCGCTCGCGCGCTCGGATTGCGGCACGTCAGGCGAGAGCGGCGCGCTCACGGGGCTCGGGACCAGGTCCGCCGCCGGTTTCGACTGCGGCTCTCGGTTCGACGGGTGATGCGTCGCGCGCACGAACCAGAACGTGACCGTCGCGGCGATCACGATCGTTGCCAGCGCGCTGCGAAGGACGTGCTTGCGCAAGGCGATTCTCCGCCGACGACTCTACCGCGAAACGGCAGCGTTCGAGCTGCGAGGCACCGGCCTCGTCGACGTGCGCGAGCGCTCTGCCGGATGCGCACCGTGCATACGCGAGCGTGTGGCGAGTCCCCGCACGCCGCTCTACGATCGACGGCGATGGACTCGCGCGAAGCGAACGGGCGTGCCGCACGCTGGATCGGCATTGCGCTGGCGGTGGTCGGACCCGTGCTCGGGATCGTCTCGTTCTGGCGGCTCTCGAAGCTGCGCGCGGCCGAAGAGTCGGAGCAGGGACCGTGGCGGTGAACTCCGCCGAGCCGTCCGCGAGCTCGATCCCCGAACGGGACGCGCGCGCGCGCGCCGAGCTCGACCTCGAGGTGCACGCGCGCCGGGCGCGCCGTCGAGCGAATTGGGCGCTCGTCGCCGTCGTCGTCGGACTCGCGATGGTGATCTGGGCGAGCGTGAACGTGCGGCGCATCGACGCCGATGCGACTCACGCGGGCGCGGACACGTCGATCACGGTGCTCTCGAGCTCAACCGCGCCGTACCTGATCGCGCTCGCGGTCGGTTTGCTCGCGGCGTTCGGCGGCGTGCTCGTCGCGACGCTCTCGTGGATGTACGTGAGGCACTTGAATCAGGCGCGGGCGAAGGTGCGCGGCGCGGACGGGCACTGATCGCGTTCCTCGTGCACTCGAGCACCGCGTTCGCCCGCTTGCGGCTGGCATCCAGCCGGGGCGCGGGTCAACGCGGGAACTCTGAAGACGTGCGTCGCGCTACATTCGACGCGCACGGTGACGCATGATCTGGCTCGTCTTGCTCGGTGTGCTGCTCTCGGCTCTCGGCGTCGCGCTCGCGGTCTCGGGTTTGGTGCTCGCCGTGCGGCGCAGCCGGCTGTCGGGTTCGCCATCGGTTCCCAGACTGAACCCCGCCTTCGTGTTCGTCGCCGGTGTCCTGCTCACCTTCGTCGTCGGACCGGTGTGGTTCGCCATCGGTTGCGCGCCCACCGTGTTCCCGGAGTGGTGGCTGCCGAGTGTCGCGCGCCATGGCGACGAAATCGTCGCAGCGATCCAGCGCTTCCAAGCGAACACAGGTAGCCCGCCTGCGATGCTCCGCGATCTCGTTCCGAGCTACCTCACGCGGATCCCCGACACGGGTTACGCAGGCAACAGCCACTGGGAGTACACGATCGACGGTGCGAGCTGGCATCTCGCGCAGCCGATCAACGGGATGCCTCTCGATTTCGACGAGTTCCGCTATGACCCGAGTGGACCGAGCGGGGCACGCATCGGCTACCGACATGTCGCCCGTCACGGCGATTGGGTGTACCTCGACGACTAGCGCTCGCGGTCGAGCTCGATCACTTCGCGCGCACGGGCAAGAGAGGCGCGAGGAACTCGGCGAAGAGCTCGGCTTTGCGGCGCGCGCCGGCGGGGTTCACGTGCGCGCCGTCATGCCAGAGCTCGGGATCGGTCGGCATGCGCGACTGGAAGTCGAACCACGGCAGGGATCGCTCGCGCGCGACGTCCGCGAGCACCGCGTTGTTCTCGGCGAAGGCGCGCTGGTAGAGATCCTCGCCGGCGAGATCACCCTTCGTCGGACACCAGGCCCAGCTCGCGAGCACGAGCTCTGCGCCGCGCGCGCGACACACGGTCGCCATGAGCTCGAGATTGCGCCGGAACCAGCGCGGCGCGTTCGCCTTCAACGCCGCGTCGGGATCGCGCGCGACGTTCTCGGCGCGCGTCGAGCGCTCCACCAGATCGTTGCGCGGCGAGAAGCCGGCCTGCACGCCGAGCCAGCGCAGGACGAGCGAATGATCCCACCAGCGCACGTCGTCGTCCCACGCGCGCCGGTAGCCCGCGTCGTCGCTGCGATACGTCTCGGGCTCGACCAGGCGCGGGTGCACGTCGTTCGTGTTGTCGTAGTAGACGATGAAATCGGGCTGCCACTCGAGCACGCTGAGCTCGAGCCACGACAAGCTCTCCCACGACGTGTATCCGGGAACTCCCGCGTTGATCACCTCGACCTCGGGATGCGCGTGCTGCGAGCGCAGGAGCTCCCCCACGAGCGCCGGATACGTCTCGCGATCGTCGCGCACGCCGGTTTCGTAGGTCGTCGAGCCGCCGATGCAGACGATGCGCGTCGTCCCGGCGGGTTTGCGCACCTCGAACTCCGCTCCGCGCGTGCCGTGCGAGCTGTGCCGATTCAAACCATCGGCGCTGACGAAGCTCTCGTTCAGCGCATAGACGAAGTACGGATGCGGGCGGAAGCGAAAGGCTGCCGGCGGCATCTGGTCCATGCGCGCGAACTTGCCCAGGCGCTCGGGCGGCGCGAGCAGGAAGAGATAGGCGCGCCAGCCGCACTCGAGCAGCACGCAGGAGAGCGCGAACGCGAGCGCGATCCTCCTCCAGCGTTGTCGGGGCCGGCTCGGTTGCAGCATGATGGTCGCGCGCGCCCATCCTCGCGATGAAGATCGCCCTCGTCCACATGCGTCACGCCCACACGGGCGGAACCGAGCGCTACTTGAACCTCCTCGCGGCCTTCCTGGCCGAGCGCGGCGACGACGTGCGCATCGTCTGCCGCTCGCACGAGACGCCGCCGCATCCGTCGGTGCGCTTCGAGACGCTCGACATGCCCGCGCTGGGCTCGGCGGCGCGCATGCGCTCCTTCGCTCGCGCGGTCGAGGCGCACGTCGCGCGCGCGGACTACGACGTCGTCTTTGGGCTGGGCAAGACCTGGACGCACGATGTGATCCGTCTGGGCGGCGGGTGTCATGCGACCTACCTCGCGCTCGCGCACGCGGCGACGTTGAAGCCGTGGGAGCGGCTCTTCGGCGGCCGCGCGCGCAAGCATCGCCTCGCGCTGGCGATCGAGGAGCGCGCGCTGGCTCCCGGCGCGTACCGGCGCGTCGTCGTCAACTCGCAGATGGTCGCGCGCGACGTCGAGCAGCGCCATCGCGTGCCGCCCGAGGCGATCGCGCTCGTCTACAACGGCGTCGACCTCGAGCGCTACACGCCCGCGAAGAAGGCGACGCTCGGAGCGCGGCTGCGTGAGGAGCTCTCGCTCGCTCCCGATGCGTTCGTCGTGCTGTTCCTCGGCTCGGGCTACGGCCGCAAGGGACTCGACGTCGTGCTCGCGGGTTTCGCGCGCCTCGCGCGCACGCGACCCGAGGCCCAGCTGCTCGTCGTCGGCTACGACTCGGAGCAAGCGCGCTACCAGGCGCTCGCGCGCAAGCTCGACATCGCGACGCGCGTGGGCTTCCTCGGCGGGAGGCGCGACACGGAAGCGTGCTATGCCGCGAGCGATCTCTACGTGCTGCCGACGCGCTACGACCCGTTCGCGAACACGACGATCGAAGCGCTCGCGAGCGGCCTGCCCGTGATCACGAGCGCGCAGAACGGCGCGGGCGAGCTGATCGAAGCGGACGTGCACGGACGCGTGCTCGAGGGAGCGGGCGACGAATCGTCGCTCGCCGACGCGCTGGGCCACTGGTCCGAGCGCGACACTCTTGCGCGCGGAACGCTCGCGGCGCGCGACCTCGCGGAGAAGCACTCCGCGCGCTCGAAGTGCGCCCAGAGCGCGGCGATCCTCGACACCGTCGTGCGCGAGAAGCGCGCGGCGGTCTCCTCGCGTTGAAGGCTCCCCATGAGCGAGGACAGGACTCAACCATCGACGCGCCCGTGATCCAGGTCGAGCACGCTGCACACGCCGAGGTGCGCGAGCCTTCCACGGGTTGGACCGGCGGCCAGTACAGCGTCTGGCGCGCCGCGCTCGCGGCCTACTTCCTCGTGCTCGCGCTGCGCACTGCGATCGAAACCTGGCCGGCGGACTTCGACGCGGACGCGGTGTTTCGCTGCCGGGCCTTGTTCCCCGAGCGCGAGTGCATGAGCGGACTCTCGGGGCTCCAACTCGAGGCAGTGCACATCGGCGCCGTGGCCGCGAGCGTGCTGCTCTTCATCGGCCTCGTCGATCGCATCGCCGCGTTGGCGCTCGTCGCGTGGCTCGCGTGGATGACGTTCACGGCGCGCGAGTCGGCTTCGTGGACGATCCTCGCGCTGTGTGGCGCGCTCGCCGCGCATGCATCGATGCCCGTCGCGCCCTTCGGATCGCTGAGCGCGCGTGGACGCATCGATCCGGGTGGCGGATGGACCCTTTCGGTGCGTCGAGCGCGCGTGTTCTGGCTCGTGTACACCGGCGTCGGCGCCTGGTTCGCCGTCAACAGCCTGCGTTTCGCGTTCGACCGCGAGCTCTGGGGCCGGATCGCCGAGGAAGGACACATCGAGGGGCTCGCCGCTCCCTACACGTGGTTCGGATCGAACGCGATCGCGGTCGTCCACGCCATGGTGATCGTGACTGGCCTCGCGGGCCTAGCGCTCTTCCCGCTCGTCGTCTGGCGCCGCGCCTGGTTCCCGTGCTGGTGCCTTCTCGCGGCGAGCCTGGTGCTCCGTGCCGTCGCCACGGGAGCCGCACCGGCTTGGAGCACGCTCGCGTGCGCGCTGTTCCTCGCGCTGCTCTTCGATCCCGCATGGATTCCAGCGCGCAAGAGCGCGAGCGTGGAGCGCGTCTACTACGACGGCGAATGCGGCCTGTGCCAGCGCACCGTGCGCTTCCTGCTCGCCGAGGATCGGGAGCAGCGACTGCGCTTCGCTCCTCTGCAGGGCGAGACCTTCGCGCGCGAGGTCCCGGGCGAGCTGCGCGCCAACTTGCCGGACAGCATCGTCGTGCAGACCGCGGACGGGCGCGTGCTCACGCGCTCGAGTGCCGTGTTGCACGTGCTCCAAGGTCTGGGCGGACTCTGGCGCGTGCTCGCCTTCGTGTCCGGCCTCGTGCCACGCGCCGTGCGCGACGCGCTCTACGATTCCATCGCGCGTGTGCGCAAGCGCCTGTTCACCGCGCCGAAGACGCTCTGTCCGCTCGGCCCGGCGCACGTGACGCGCCGCTTCGATCCGTGAGCCGCGCGCGGAGCACGCCCACTCGGTTGGCAAACGTGACGCGGTAGCGCATGCTCCGCCGCTCGATGAAGGACGCTCGGCGATGAAAGCCAAGGGCTGGTCGATCCCCCACACGTCGCGGCGCGTGTTCCAGGAGCTCGAACCGCTCGACTGGACGCGCGCGCGCATCGCCGACGTCGGCGCGGGCCGCGGAGCGTTCTCGAAGCTCGTCGGCGAATGGCTGCGCGGCGCGCGCTCGCTCGAGCCGCGCGAGCACGTCTTCGCCTGCGACCTGATCCCCGAATCGTTCGAGTACGACGGCGTCGCGTGCGCGCGCACCGGCGCCGACGGGCGGCTGCCGTTTCCCGACGCGCACTTCGACGCGACGGTCTCGATCGAGGTCGTGGAGCACGTCGAGGACCAGTTCGCGTTCCTGCGCGAGCTCGCGCGCATCACGCGGCCGGGCGGCAAGGTGATCGTGACGACGCCCAACGTGCTCAACATGAACTCGCGCCTGCGCACGCTCTTCACCGGCTTTCCCGTGCTCTTCGATCCGCTGCCGCTCGCGGCGCGCGATCCGCGCCTGCTCGGCGGCCATATCCATCCGATCTCGCCCTATTTCCTGGCCTACGACGCGCTGCGCGCCGGACTCGTGCGCCCGCGCCTCGTGCACGATCGCGTGAAGAGCTCCGCGGCGACGTTGACCGTGCTCGCCTCACCCGCACTGCTCGCGGGCCGCGCGTGGCACCGCATGCGCCTCGCGCGCAAGCGCCCGGCGCTCCTCGCCGAGAATCGCGAGCTGCTCGCCGCCCAGAACGGCTGGCGCCTGCTCACCGGCCGCACTGCTGTCCTGGTTGCGGAGAAGCCCGCCGTGCTTGCGACGACGCACGACGCAGCGAGTTGAGCGCTGCCGATGCGTGCGTCTATCGAGACTGCCGTCGCACGGCTCGCTGCGCTCGCGCTCCTCGATTGTGGGACGAGTCCCCCGCTGCCCGGTCCCGTCGAGCCGCGCGAGCTCACGCAGAAGCTCGCGCTGGCTCGGCGACCAGCACGGATCGGTCGCCTCCGCCCGGCGAGTCGTCGACCGCGCGCGCGCATGCCGATCGCGCCTGCTCCCGGTCCGATGAGAACCACGACCCAACGGATTCGCGACCCAGCGGACCGGCCGGCGCGAGTGGAAATGCCGAATCACACGCCTCGTGCGAGGAGCGACCGGCCCAAGGGACGCACGGAGGCGTCGCGCGTTGCGCGCTCGACGTACGCGGGCCACCATGCGTGCATGAGCGAGCCCGAACCGAATGGAGGTCGCCCGCGCCTGCCACTCGAAGCAGAGATGGTGTTCTTCGAAGAGCACCGCGCGCTGTGGATCCAGCAGGGGCACGAGGAACAGTGGGTCGCCGTCAAGGGCAGGGACGTCCTCGGGTTCTTCGACTCGATGACCGACGCGTACGCCGCTGGAGTGATCCGGATCGGAAACGAGCCATTCCTGATCAAGCAGGTGCTTCGCGAAGATCCGATCGCGATCGTGCAGCGCGCGAGGCTCCCACACCGTGAGTGAGCGGCAGGACTGGCAGCGGCTCGCCCTATCCGCGCGCGCGCGCCGTGCACGCGAGTCCGTCGCGGTCTGGGTCGCCGGTCCGGTCGAGAACCTTCGCGAGTGCGTGCACGAGACCCGCGTACGTCTTCCGGCGGTGCTGCGTTCCCGAGCCACGGACTGGGACGATTCCGGGCACGCAGTTCGCGCGCTCATCGACACGGGTTGCACCACGACGGCGATCCGTGCGGACATTGCAGCTCGGCTCGGCTTGCCCACGGTCGGGTTCGCCACCGTGCACACGGGCAGCTCGGGGAGGAAGCGCGGCGTCCCCTGTTCCGTCGTGCTCGCCGAGATCCAACTCGAGGACCAACAAGGTCGCGAGCTCCGCTTGCAGCACGAGTTCCTGACACTCGACATGGCGGTCGAGCTGCTGCTCGGGATGGACGTGCTCCACGGCGGGGCGCTGAGCGTCGACCTCGTCGACGGCGTGTGGGAGTGGACGCGGTTCGGAGGTGCGGACGACCGCGCTTTCGGTCCGCGATCGCCCGACTCGACGCCGCACTGATCTTGCGGCCCGCGCGCCGCGATGGAACGATCGGGCGCGTGAGGCGTCGATCGACCGAGCCGAAGATCCCTGCCGCGGCGTTGGAGCTCGAGCACGTCGCGTGCGATCTGTGCGGCGGAACGCGGACGCGCGAACGCTACCGCAAGCCCGACACCGGGCATTGGACCAGCGACTTCGAGTTCCCCGTCGTCGAGTGCGAGCGCTGCGGCCTCGTCTTCGTCAACCCGCGTCCGACGAGCGCGGCGATGAGCGCGTTCTACGCCGACGGCTACCACGGCGGGCGCGACAGCGCGGCGCACCAGCGGCGCTACGCGCGTCAGGAATCCTTCCTCCCGCCGCTCGACACGCAACGCGTGCTCGACATCGGCTGCGCGCGCGGCGATTTCCTCGCCTTCCTGCTCGCGCGCCATCCGCGGTTGCGCGCAAGCGGTGTCGACGCCTACTCGCGCGGCGTGAGCGATGCGCGCATCGATTTTCGCCCGCGCGCACTCCCCGACTGCGCCTTCGCCGACGCGAGCTTCGAGCTCGTCACGTCCTGGGCCGTGTTCGAGCACCTGCACGAGCCCAGCCGCTACTTCGCCGAGGTGCGCCGCGTGCTCGTGCCCGGCGGGCGCTTCGTCTTCCTCGTCACGAACTCGGAGAGCCTGTGGAGCCGCGCGGCCTTCGGCGAGGACGTGCCGCGCCACACCTACCACTACTCCGCGCCGACGCTGCGCGGCTACGCGAAGAAGCACGGCTTCGAGGTGCGGCGCATCGCGTTCGACGACTCGATCTTCGACGGGCGCGGCAAGGGCACGTTCCGCTGGAAGTGGATGCGCGCGAGCGGCGTGAGCTTCGGGGCCTACACGCGCCGCGAGTTCACGCCCGTGCAACGCGCGGCGCGCGCGGCGGGCAAGCTCGTCGACGGCGTGGTGTTCAGCACGCACTGGGAATCGTGGTTGCGCCGCTCGGGCATGCTCGTGGCGGAGTTCGAGCGGCCGCCCCAGTGAATCGGCACTGACGTGGCGTTGAGCTGCGCTCGCTCGCCGAGCATCATGGGCGCATGAGCGCGTCCCAGGCCGCAGCCGCTCCCGCCTCGACCGCGCGCGCGACGCCGGCGACGAGCGGCGCCGCGCCCGTGCGCCTGAACCTCGGCTGCGGCAACAAGCCCATGCCCGGCTTCGTCGGCGTCGATCGGTTCCCTTGCGCGGCGGCACAGATCCTGTGCGACCTCGAGGGCCGCCTGCCGTTCGCCGACGCGAGCGTCGACGCGCTGCACCTCGACAACGTGATCGAGCACGTGCGCGACATCCCCGCCTTGATGCGCGAGCTCGCGCGGATCGCGCGTCCGGGAGCGCGCGTGACGATCCTCACGCCGCATTTCAGCGCGCTCGCCTCGTGGCGCGATCCGACGCACCTGCACCACCTCTCGTGGTTCTCGATGGATCACTTCGCGAAGGACAGCTCGCGCCACTACGCCGGCGGAGGATTTCGCGTCGTCGAGCGCAAGCTCTCCTTCGTCGGCGGGCCGCTCGGCCTCGTCGCGCGCGCTCTCTTCGCGCTCAGCGCGGACGCCTACGAGAAGCACTTCTGCTTCGTGTTCCGCGCGAGCACGCTGCGTTTCGAGCTCGAAGTCGTCGCCTAGCCGTCCGCGCCGATGCCGGGCGGACCGTCCGCCCGTCGACCGTCCGGGCGCGCCGCCGGATAAGGTGACGGAGAGGGCTGGATCATGACGGATCGTTCATTACGATGCGTCCATGATCGTAGCCCGCACAGGCAGTGACCGGCCCTGGCGCATCCAGGATGCCCGTCGGGTCCAGTTCGGCGCTCTCGATCCGCACGTCGCACGAGCGCTCCCCGGCTGGATCGCGACCGGCGAGGTCGATGGCGGGCGAGCGCTTCGCTCCCGGCGACTTTGGCGCCTCGGCGGGGACGTCCTGAAATTGCACGGCCCCGAACGCTGGATGCGGCGCTCGCGGGCCCTGCGCGCCGCGCTGGCCGCCGAGCGCGGCCGCCGTTGCAAGGAGCTCGAGCCCCACGCGCGATTCGCGCAGCCGCGCCTGGTCCTCGAATGGGGTTCACGGCTGCGCATCGAGGGCAGCCTGCTCGCGACCGAGTTCATCGAGGGCGGGACGCTCTTCGAGGTCTGGAATCGCGAGCCTCGCGCCGTGGCCAGCCTCGCGCCCTTCCTCGCCGCGCTCGAGCGCGCGCGGTTCGACCACGGAGACTTCCATCCGGGCAACGTGCTGTGGGACGGCGAGCGCTGGGCGCTGCTCGATCTCGAGTCCATGCGCGAGTTCGTGAGTCCGTTCCACGCGGCTCGCCGCGAGGAGGTGCGTTTCGCGCGCATGCTGCGCGCGCTCGACTTCGATCCGCGCGTCGCAGACGTGCACGAGGCCTACGCCGCGGAGCTCGGCCGGCCCGACGCGCGTGCGCGTTGGAGCTCGATCGAAGCGCGCGCCCGCGCCCTGCCGGAGATCCCGCCGGAGCAGCTCGCGGAGATCCGCGCGCTCCTGCGCGGCGACGCGGCGTGACGTCCGTCGTTCATGCGCCCAGGCGGGTGCGCAGGAGCAGATGCGCCAGCGGCCGCCAGCCGTGCTGGAAGTGCTCCACCGCGATCGGATCGCTCGTCGCGCCGTCGATCACGTGCCGCGCGATCGCGTAGCCGCCGGCGGCGAAGTCGCGCGCGACCGCCAGGCCGCCGAGTGCTTCGTGCCACGCGACGGCGACTCCGCCGCTCGCCGAGACACCGAGCGCGATGCCGCCGAACGCGAGCGCGCCGGCGCTGACGCCCGCGAAGCTCACGACGCCGAGCGCGGCTCCGCCGAAGGCGAACACGCCGGCGGCGCGCGAACCGATGGCGACGAAGCCGAGCGCGGTGTCGCCGATCGCGAGCCAGCCCTTCGCCGTGCGCAGCTGCCTCGGGCGCGCGTGCGCGCCGAGGTTCACGTGCACGAGCGGCCAGCCGAGCAGGCCCGCGCGCGAGCGGTACTCGAACGCCTTGCCCCGCAAGCCGATGCGGATGCCGAGGAAGATCTGTTGCGCGGCGCCCTTCTCGAGCAGCAACGCCTGCGTCGGGCGCCCCTCGGCGACGGCGGCGAGATCGGAAGCGAGATCGAGCACGCGCGCGTAGCGTTCGTCGCGCTCGCGCGCCATCGCCCGCGTGACCACGGCATCGGCGCGCCCGCTGACCTGCTTGTTGAACTGCATCACCGGCCGCGGCACCTCGCTGCGCACCTTGTTCAGCACGACGAGCGCCGTCTCGCCTTCGAACGGCCGGCGTCCGGCGAGGCCTTCGTAGAACGTCACGCCGAGCGAGTAGACGTCCGTGCGCTGGTCGACGGCGCTGAAGCTCGCTTCGGCCTGCTCGGGCGACATGTAGTAGGGCGTGCCGAGCGGTTCGCCCGTGAGCGAGAGGCCCGGATCGTCATCGCCCTTCGCCAGGCCGAAGTCGGCGATGAGCGCGCGCCCGTCCTTGTGGATCAGGATGTTCGACGGCTTGACGTCGCGATGCACGATGCCGATCTCGTGCGCCACGCCGATCGCGCGCGCGACCGGTGCGAGCAGGCCCGCGAGCGCGGCTTCGTAGTTCGCGCCGAGCTCCGCGACGCGCTCCGATCCGCACGCGCGCGCCAGGTCCTCGCGCGTGCGCCGGCGCGGCTCGATCGATGCGAGCGCGTCGTAGACCTCCGAGAGGTTGCGCCCGTCGATGTGCTCCATCGCGAGGTAGTGCCAGCCGCGCTCCTCGCCCACGGCGTGCACCTGCACGATGTGCGGATGCTGCAGGCGCGCGATCGCGAGCGCTTCGCGGCGGAAGCGATCGACGTGGCGTTGATCCGTCGCGAGGCCCGCGCGCAGCACCTTGAGCGCGACCTTGCGCTTCAAGGCCGGCTGCTCGGCCAGGTAGACGATCGACATGCCGCCGCGGCCGATCTCGCGCTCGATGCGGAAGCCGCCGAGCTCGACTCCCGCGCCGAGCGGAGCGCTCGCGAGCGGCGCGCGCCCGAGACCCGCTTCGACGACACGCAGGCAGCGCGCGAGCGCCGGCCGGTGCTCCTCGGGGAGCTGCTCGAGCAGATCGCGCGTGTCGCGCTCTCCGCCAGCGCTCAGGCGATCGGAGTACGTCGCCACGAGCTGATCGATCAAGTCGTCGAGCGAGGAGGGTCCCATGGAGGTGCCGAGCGCGCCCCGGCCGCCGATTCGTCGCGCGAATCACGATTTCGTCGGCGCGCGCGCCGCGCAAGATAGCCCGCGGCCGCTCGCGCGCCGCCGGCGGACTCAGTCGCGCCGCCCGAGCTCGGCGTCCCAGGCTTCGAGCGCGCGGCGGTAGAGCGAGTGGACCGCGGTCTCGCCGCGCCCCATGCGCGCCGCGGTCTCGCGCGCCGAGAGCCCTTCGAACTGGCGCAGGCCGAGCACGCGCCGATGCTCGGCGGACAAGCGCTCGAACGCGGCGCGCAGGCGCGCGGCGTCTTCCGTCATCGCGGCGCGGGTCGCGGCCCCCGCCGTGCGCGCGAGCACGCCGCTCGCGCCCGATCCCGCCGTCGATTCTTCGCCGCGGCGCGTGAACGCCGCGCGGCCGCCGGCCTGCGGCACGCGACGCGCGGCGCGCGCGGCGTCGATGACCGTGTGGCGCGCGATCGTCGTCACGTAGCGCCAGAGCTCCGCGTCGCCGCGCGCTGGATCGGGCAGGTCCGCCTCACGCGCGAGCGCGCGCAGCAACGTCTCCTGCACGAGGTCGTCGACTTCGACTCGTCGCAGGAGCGCGCGGCCGGCGAGATGGCGGCACAGGAGCGGCAAACGCGCCTGCAAGGCGCCCAGGCGCGACGCGGGATCGAACGCTGCCGAGCTCACGCACTCGAAGGTACGCGTGAACGCGCGCGCGGCCAAGAGCACGTCCTGATACCCAGCGCGCCACGTGGGTGTGCCGGCGGCCGCAGCCGCAAGACGGGTAAGCCACGGTCCGCGAAGCGGATCGTCGGCGCGCGGTGCGCGTCGACGAAGTGGATCCGACGACGCATATCTGCCGGACGATATTCGGAGGAGCTCCAACGCAGCGGATGCGGTCGACGGCGCAGTCACGTGGCGCGCTGGGTACTAGGACGTGCTCCAAGGGCGCGCCGGACCAAGGAGTCCGCGCTTCCAGGCATTTCGCGAGCGCGGCGCGTGTGCTAGTTCTGGCCTGTCGGAATGGAGTTCTGATGATCCTCTGCCTCGCACTGCTCGCCTGCCTGCTCGTCTGCGCCTGGGGGCCGGGTCATCACCTCGAGTTCGCCGAACGCGTGCTGCGCCGGCGGCGCGAGCTCCTGCCGCGCGACGTGTCGAAGCTGCTCGAGGCCGAGCGCGACGCCTACGAGTACGGCAACCTCGCGGCGGACATCATCAACTTCAAGGGCTACGGCGGCGCGTACACGCACTGCCATCGCTGGGCGATCATCGACGACATGCGCGGGCTCGCGCGCACGCCGCGCGAGCAGGCCTTCATCTACGGCTACCTCTCGCATCTCGCCGCGGACACGATCGCGCACAATCATTTCGTGCCGTACCACCTGGCGCGTTTTGCGCGCACGAAGGGCCTGGGCCATCTCTACTGGGAGATGAGCGCCGATCGCTTCGTGCCCGAGACGCGCTGGAAGGTGATCACGCGCTTGAAGAGCAACGCGGAGCTCTCGGAGCTCGACTGGCTCGTGAACCACTGCGTGCCGAAGAAGGCGCTCTCGATGGGCACGAACAAGTTTCTCTTCAACCACGTGCTGCTCGTCAGCGAGCGCGAACGCTGGCGCCGCGGCATGCAGCACATCCATCCGCGCGAGGAAGTGCGCCTCTCCAAGGGCTTCCTGACGATGTTCCAGGACGCGGCGGTCGAGCGCATTCGGCTCGCGCTCCATCCCCGCGGCTTCCGCGCGATCCAGTGCGTCGACGCCAACGGCAAGGAAGCGCAGCACAAGGCGATGCGCATGCGCCTGGGCTGGCTCGCGCGCATCTCGCCCTCGCGCACCGATCCCGTCGAATCGCAGGCGCGCGCGCTGCCGTTCCTCGACGGCATGCAGTCGCCGCCGTGAGGCGGCGTCAGAAGCGGAAGAACTCGACCACGAAGTGCTGCGTGCCGTCGTTGTTCACGTCCGAGCCGACGAGCGCCTCGTCGACGATGAACGCCGCGCCCTGGGGCGTGCCCACGGTGTCGAAGTACACCGAGGGCGTGGCCTGGCCGCCGATCGAGATGTTGTTGAGCACCGCGATCGCGCTGCTCGTGGCCTGCGTGATCGAGGTGCGGAAGAGGACCCAGTCCGTCTCGTCGCCGTCGTTGTTCCAGTCGCGGCTGTCCTGCGCCTCGTTGACGCGGTAGAAGCCGATCGACTTGCCGATCGTGATGCCGGCGTTGACCGAGTCGCAGGCGATCGCGACGCCCGGGAAGGAGAGCGTGTTCGGCCCGGTGAAGTCGGCGAAGGTCGGGACGGAATCGAGCTTGTCCGTGTCCTCGCCCGCCACCGCCGGCGTGTGCGAGTTGATGTTGAGGTCGGCGACCGCCTCCGAGAACGCCACGTTCAGGCGCGTGTGGTCCGGCTGCTCCGCCATCCACGTCGCGCCGACGTGATCCCCCGCTCCCGAGCCGTGCGTGAAGTCCCAGGCGTGCGAGGTGTTGCTCGGCAGGAGCCAGGCGACGAGCTGGTGCGTCAATCCGCCGCCGTCGATGTCGTTGTTCTCGCTGGCCTCGTCGACCACGATCACGAAGCGGCTGTCGAGCTCCGCCAGTCCGTGGGTTCCACCCGGGCAATCGAAGAGCGCCAGGATGTTCGCCTCCTGGTTGAGCGGCAGCACGGGTGTCGCGATCTCCGTCCAGCGCACGACGAAGTCGGCCGTGTCGCCGTCGAGGTTGAGATCGCACGTGCCCTCGTCGCTCTCGCGGCTGATCGTGGCCACGAAGTTCGAGGCGATGGCGATCTTGCGCGCGCCGACGAGTCCCGTGTTGATCGGCGGGTGCGCCATCGGCGTCGCGAGCCACGTGGCGAAGGTGATGACGTGCAGCACGTTGTCGCTCGTGTCGGCGTCGGCGTGTCCGATGCACTGCGTCGGTTGCCAGCTCGCTCCGAACAGCGCCGTATCGTTCAGGTTCGTGTTGCCCTGGTCCGCTTCCGAAACGAGGAACGCGACCTGCCAGTCGTGCGAGCCGCTGGAGCGCGCGCGCACCGGCGACCCGGCCGCGGGCAGCGCGAGCCCGGTGTTGGCGACCACGCCGGCGACCGAGGTCGCATCGAGCAGCGCGAGCACCGCGGTGTCGAGCGCGTCACCGTCGCCGTTGAGATCGCGGCCTTCGGCGGTCTCGTCGAGCGTCAGGAACACGAGGCCCTCGTCGGCCGCGAAGAAGCGCGGCGAGAGCGGACCCGTGGCGTCGGTCGTCACGACAGGCGTGTGCGTCATCGGCGAGCCGCTGCTGATCACCGCGAGATTGCTCGCGAGCGCGCCCGCCGGGACGGTGGCCGAGGCATAGAAAAGATTGTTCCCGCGCGCGAAGGCGTGCATCGTTCCGGCGGGGTTCAGCGTGTCGATCAGCGTCACCGTCGGCGCCGCCGCCGACCAGTGCAACAGCACGAGGTCGCCGACCCCATTGATGGTGTTCCAGTCGAAGTTGTCGTCCGCCTCATCCGTCACGAGGTACAGGTCCGAGCCAATCCAGTAGAGCTCGCGGGCCGAGACGTTGAGCACCGTCTGCGTGTTCGTCCCCATGTCGACCGCCACGGCGATCGAGTCGAGCTTGTCGCCGTCGGCATTGAAGTCCGTTCCGCCGACCGCGGTCGTCGCCTCGTCGGCGAGGAACGCGAGATAGCGCGTCGACACCGCGAGCGCGGTGCCGGCAGCGACGCTCTGCGCCGTCGTGCGCGGAACGAAGGTCGCTCCTCCATCACCCGCGGCACCGCCGCAGGCGCACAAGAGGCTGGCGAGAACGATCGGCGAGGAGAGGCGGGCGCGGTGCTCTGTGGGCTTCATGGTCGTCGGTTCTGCCAGGGGAAAAACACTTCGGGCAGAACAGGGTAGCCATGCCTCGATCCGGCGCAAGCGCTACATCGCGGCGCGCGGAGCGCTCCACGCGCTCGCCGGAGGATGCATCGTTCACCAGTCACGCGCAGCGCGGCCCGCAAGCCTCCTGGCGCATCCCGCACGGGTCTGTTCTGATTCTGCCGCGTGCGGATCCTCCTCGCACAAGCGCCTCATCGCGACACGTTCGGATACTCGATGCCGCCGCCCGGCCTCCTGCGTCTGGGCGGAGCGCTGCGCGTCGCGGAGCTCCCCGTGGAGCTCGAAGATCTCGCGCACGCGCTGGCGAGCAACGAGCTCGACCCGCGCCTCGAGCTCGCCGACGCCGCGTGCGAGCGGCTGCTCGCTCGCGAGAGCGCGCGTGCAGCGGACTTCGTGCTCGGTCTCTCGGTCATGGGCGCGACGGTGCCGATCGCGCTCGCGATCCTGGAGCGCGTCGTGGCGCGCGCGCCGCATGTGCGCACGGTTCTCGGCGGCCCCGGTACGACCGGCATCGATTCGGCGCTGATCGAGCGCTTCGCCTGCGTGCACGCGCTCGTGCGCGGCGAGGGCGAGGAGACGCTGGTCGAGCTCCTGCGCGCCTGGGCGCGCGGCGACGACGCGAGCGGCATCGCGGGCGTCACGTGGCGGCGCGCCGATGGCACGTTCGCGCGGGAAGCCGATCGCGCTCCGTTGCGCGATCTCTCGTCGCTCGCGCGCTACGCGTGGGATCTCTTGCCGCCGATCGCCGAGTACAAACGCGTCACGGGCGGCGCCGACGGCCTGGTCGCGCTCGATTCGGGCCGCGGCTGCGTCTACGACTGCAGCTTCTGCACGATCGGCCGCTTCTGGTCGCGCCGTTCGCGCGTGCTGCCCGCGCGCGAGCTCGTGGCGGAGATCGAAGCGTTGCGCGCCTTCCCCGGCGCGACGGCCGCGTACCTGTGCCACGACATCTTCGGCGCGAACCGCGGCCACGCGCTCAGCTTCTGCGAGCAGATGATCGAGCGCGGCAAGCCGCTCCCGTGGGAGGTTCGCGCGCGCGCGGACCATCTCGACCTCGAGCTGCTCGAGCGCATGGGGCGCGCGGGCTGCTATCGCGTGCTCATCGGCGTCGAATCGGCCGACGCGGGAGTGCGCGAGCGCAACCAGAAGGGCCTGCGCAACGATGTCGATCTGTTGAAGGTCGTCGACGACTGCGCGCGCGCGGGCATCGTCCCGATCCTGTCGTTGATCCTCGGCCTGCCCGGCGAAGGCGAGCGCGAGCTGCGCGCCACGCTCGATTTCTGTGCCGAATGCGCGTTGCGCGCGGGCGTGCAGCTCTCGCTGCATCTGGTGAACCCGCAGCCGGGCTGCGCCATGTACGAGGAGTTCGGCGCGCGCGCGCGGCCGGTCGAGGGAATTCCGCCCGACATGGCGTGGGGCGCCGGCGACACGCCGGCGGAGCGCGAGCTGCGCGACGCGCACCCCGATCTCTTCACGACCTGGGCGCTGCTCCCCGACGACGAGGAGCACTTGCGCGGGCTGCACGCGATCGCGAGCGAGCTCCCCGACGTGCTCATGCGCTATCCGCGCACGTGGAAGCTCGCCGCGAGAGAACTCGGTCTCGACACGCTCGATCTCTTCCGCGCCTGGAAGCAGGACGGGCGCAGCTTCGAGACCTTCGTGCGCGCGGGAAGGAACGCGCTCGTCGAAGACGCGCTGCGCTGGGAACAAGCTCTCGTGCGCGTCGAGGCGCGCGCGCAGGCGCCGCGCGAGCCCGCGCGCGGACCGCTGTTCCTCGGCGAGATCGTCGAGCTGCGCCACGACGTGCCGACCCTCGTGCAATCGGGCGAACGCGACGCGTTGCCGGCCCGCGCGACGTGGCTCGCGCTCGTTCGCGGCGCGCGCGGCGTGCAGACGTTGCGCGTAGGCGTCGACGCGGCGCGCCGGCTCGCGCGTCTCGATGGCCGCGCCAGCCTCGACGAGCTCGAGCGCGAGCAGCCGGGTCTGCGCGCCGTGCTCGAGAGCTGGAGCGCGCAAGGCTGGATCGAGCTGCCGGCCGGCGCGCGAAACGCCACGGAGCCGATCGAGAGCACGCGCGCGCGCAGCGACACGAGAGCGACCGAATCGTCCCAAGCGACTTGAGCATGAACTCCCCCACTGCGTTCCCCGTCACGCTCGTGTTCCCGCCGCAAGGGCACTTCACGCAGCCGTACCTCGCGCTGCCGTGTTTGAAGGCGTGGCTCGAGAAGCACGGCTTCGACGATGTCGAGCTCCTGGACGCGAGCATCGAGGCCTACGACCACTTCCTTTCGCGTCCTGAGCTCGAGCGCGCGGCGCGCCTCGTCGCGGAGCGTTTGCCGCTCGCGCGCTTCGAGGGACGCGCTTCACTCGCCTTCCGCGACCTCGCGGCGTTCCGCGCGGCCGCCGAGAGCGCTGCGAGCGCGCGCGGCGTGATCGAGCGCATCGACGACGCGAAGTCCGTGCTGCGCGGCGAGGCGTTCTACGACATGGAGCGCTACGTGCCGGCCGTGCGCACGATCTACCACGCGCTGCGCCTCTTCAGCGCGGCGCACTTCCCCTCGCAGCTCACGCCGCACAACTTCACGATGCGCTACTCGATCGACCGCTCGAGCGAGGTGCTCGCGGCGACGAGGGACGAGCTCGAGAATCCGTTCGTGCGCTTCTACCGCGAGCGCGTGCTGCCGGCGCTCGTGCGTCGCAAGCCGCGCGTCGTCGGCATGTCGGTGATCTACGGCAGCCAGCTCATCCCGGCGCTGACGCTCGGGCGCATGATCAAGGAAGCGCTGCCCGACTGCCACGTCACCGCGGGCGGCGGATTCCTGGCGTACATCGGCGCGAAGCTGATGAACGCGCCGGGGATCGACGCATGTCTCGACAGCTTGATCTTCCACGAGGGCGAAGCGCCGCTGCTCGGCTTGTGCCAGGCGCTGCGCGACGGACGCGGCCTCGCGGAGGTCGGTTCGCTGACGTGGTACGACCGTTCCAGTCCTCGCGCCGAGAGCGCGCACGCTGCATCGCGAATCGCGGACGCCGACGCACGCGCGTGGAGCGCGGCGCACGCGGATCACGACGACCGCGCTGGTCACGATCACGCGCACGTCGCTCACGCACAGGCGCACAGCTCGACCACGGCCACGCGCACCGTCGCGAATCGCGCCGGCATGCCGATCCGCCTCGACGCGGCGCCCGTGCCGAACTTCGATGGACTGCCGCTCGCGAAGTACTTCTCGCCCGAGATCGTCATCCCCTACGACGTGAACCGCGGCTGCTACTACGGCGAGTGCAGCTTCTGCACGCTCCCGACGGTCATCGGTCCGGGCTACCGCACCCGACGCGCGCGCACGATCGTCGATCACGTGCTCACGCTGCGCGAGCGGTACAAGACGACGCGCTTCGACTTCATCACCGACTGCATGCCGCCGGGCATGATCCGCGAGCTGCCGAACGAGCTCATCAAGCGCGAAGCTGGGATCCGCTGGTGGTCCGACGCGCGCATCGAGCCCGATGCGTACTCGGAGGAAGGCTGCGCGCGCCTCTACGCCTCCGGCTGCCGCAAGCTGCTCTTCGGCTTCGAAACGGCGACGCCGCGCCTCTTGGAGATGATGAAGAAGGGCCAGAGCGTCGAGGAGACACTCGATGTCGCGCGCCGCTGCGCCAAGGCCGGCATCAGCGTCACCTTCTACGCCATGGTCGGATTCCCGAGCGAAACGCGCGCTGAAGCG